>NC_007776.1:1455000-1755000 GCF_000013225.1 Synechococcus sp. JA-2-3B'a(2-13) | reverse complement strand
CGCAAGGAGCTGGATCTCTACGCCAATCTGCGCCCGGCCAAATCCATGCTCGGTGTCAAAAGCCCTTTTCAAGACATCGACCTAGTGGTGGTGCGGGAAAATACCGAAGATCTCTATGCCGGGATCGAGTTTGAACGGGGCACGCCGGAAGCCATCCAGGCGCGGGAGGAAATGATGCGCCTTTCCGGCAAACCCATCCGCGAGGGATCCGCCATCGGCATCAAGCCCATTTCGGACTTCGGCAGCCGCCGCATTGTCAAATTTGCCTTTGAGTACGCCCGCCAGAATGGCCGCAAGAAGGTGACGGCAGTTCACAAAGCCAACATCATGAAGTTCACCGATGGCTTGTTTTTGCAGGTGGCGCGGGAGGTGGCCCAGGAGTACCCCGACATCGAGTTTGAAGATCGCATCGTGGACAACATGTGCATGCAACTGATGCAAAAGCCGCAGCTCTACGATGTGCTGGTGCTCACCAACCTCTATGGGGACATCATTTCCGACTTGTGCGCGGGGATGATCGGCGGGCTGGGGGTGGCGCCGGGGGCCAACATCGGCAACGGCATTGCGGTTTTTGAGGCCATTCACGGCTCTGCTCCCAAGTACGCTGGCCAAAACAAAGTCAACCCCTGCGCTCTGATCCTCTCCGGGGCGATGATGCTGCGCTACCTGGGAGAGCGGGAGGCTGCCGCAAGGGTGGAGGCGGCGGTGCAGGCGGTGATCGCCGAGGGCAAGCAGGTCACCTATGACCTGGCCACAGGGGATCCCGTCGGCACTCAGGAAATGGCCAAGGCCATTGCTGCCCGCGTGCAGGAGATGGCTTTGCAGTAGGGTTTGGCGCCAAATGTTTCTGATCCCAGGCTCCCCAAGGGAGGGGGGCTAGAGGACTCAATACCCCAAAACCGGATCCACCACCCCTAGCAAGGGATCCCCGGTCCGGAAGCGCTGCACATTTTCTCGCACCCGCTTAGAGAGGGCTGGGACAATCATGGCATCGGTAAGAGCAGTGTGGGGGGTAATCAGGCAGTTGGGCAAGCTCCAGAGGGGATGCCCATCCGGTAGGGGCTCGGGATCCGTGACATCCAAGGCGGCCCCGCGAATGACCCCCTGCTGCAGGGCGGCCACCAAGTCGGAGGTCACGATGTGCTTGCCTCGCGCCACATTCACCAACCAACACTGGGATCCCATCTGCTCCAACTCAGCTTGGGCGATGATCCCCTCGGTTTCCGGCGTGAGGGCCAAAGCCAGGATCACCACATCTGCCCCTGCCAACACCGTTTGCCGTTCCGCGAGCGTCACCACCCGTGTGGCACCCGGCAAGGGATCCGCCTTGCGACGCACCACGTCGACGGAGCATTGAAAAGGCTGCAACAGCTTGATCAACTCTTGGGCGATGCCCCCGGCCCCGAAAATGACCACACGGCTACCCCAGAGGCTGGTACCGGAGCCCTCCTGCCAAGTTTGGGCCAAGGCGCGGATCTTCAAGTCGCGCAAGCCGGCCAAGGTCAAGGCCAAGGCATGTTCCGCCACCGGTTGAGCATAGACCCCCTTGCCACAAGTCCACACATAAGCGGGATCCAAGACTCCCGCCCGAACAAAGGGTTCCACCCCTGCCCAGGGCAGCTGCACCCAGCGGATCCCTTTCCCTTCCGCCAGACAACGCTTCAGGCCAGGCACATCAAAGGCATCAGCCCAGACCAAGGCTTCTGCTTCTGCCAGGGGCACAATTTCGCCGCCCCCCGCCAAAACAGCCTCTTTGAGCCAGGGGCGAAGATGGCCGGGTTCGACGGCAATGCGTTTGCCTTGGATGCCCATAGGAACCGTTGGATAAGGCTTTCCCCTTGCCAGGATACTGTCGGCAGAGCGAGAGATGGCATGCACGGGCAGCCAAACCGGTGTCGAGTGTTAAGGGATCCCAAAGGGAGCCTGGAGCACCCTTCTGGGATCGCTAGGGTGGAAGCCGGAGCTGTTGTGTTGGTTAAATCTCCAGTAGGTGGCATTCCCCGATGACCCTTTCCGAACTGCTGATCTTGGTGACGCTGCTCTTTCCAGGGATCCTGTTGTCGCTCATTGTGATGGGAACCTTTGCCGCAGGGGGATAATCATCTCCCAATGACAATGGTGAAGCCCTAAAGACGTGAAGACATGTCCAAAACCAAGCTGAGCGCCTGGGTCATGGGCTGGGGGTTAGCCTGCACTGCTGCTCTCTTTTTGCCCAGCGTGGCTGCTCAAGCTCAGGTGACCCTCGGTGTGCAGCCGGTGCGGGTGGTGCAAGGGATCCCTTTGTACCAGAAGGAGGTTTGGGTTGGAGACAATCGGATCCCAGTTTCCATCGTGGTGGTTTCTCTCGCAGCCGGCCAACTGCGGCCCATCTGGGCTGCACGCGCGGGGCTGGTGGGTTTGGGGGAGCTGTCTTCCTTTGGCCCTGAACAGGGGGCAGTGGCCGCCATTAACGGTGGGTTTTTCAACCGCAACACCCGTCAGCCGCTGGGGGCGATTCGTCGGGATGGCCGCTGGATCTCCAGCCCCATTTTGGGTCGTGGGGTCATCGCCTGGTCGGATGGGACGGCAGGGCAAGAAGGGGGATCCGTGCGCTTTGCCCGTTTGCGGATGCAAGCAGAGCTGCGCAATGACATTGGGGATCAAATCCCAGTGGTGGGCATCAATACAGGCTATATCCTGCCCGGCATCTCCCAGTTCACCCCCGACTGGGGATCCACCTACACCACCCAAACGGACGACGAAATGCTCGTGATGGTGCGGCAGGATCAGGTGCAAGAAATTCTGGTGGCGGGCCTGGCCGGCAGTTTGACGGTACAGATTCCCAGCGAGGGGTATGTATTGGCAGGGCGGGGGCTAGAAGGTGCCCTAGAAGCCCGCAAGCTGGTTCCCGGGGATCGCCTCAGCTTTTATCTGCGCTTGGATCCGCCTGAGCTGGAGGTCTATCCCCACATCCTAGGGGCAGGGCCGCTCTTGCTCTTGGATGGACAGGTGGTTTTGGATGCCCGATTGGAGGGATTTCAGCCTCTCTTTCGCAGGCAGCGAGCCGCCCGCAGTGCCATCGGCCAACTGGACAGCGGACATTTGCTGCTGGTGACCGCCGGCAATGCCCAGGAAAATCAAGGGCTCACCCTGCTGGAGATGGCACAGTTGATGCAGCAATTGGGCTGTCGCCATGCCTTGAACTTGGATGGGGGCAATGCTTCCACCTTGGTGCTGGGGGGAGAGGCCGTCAATTTGGAACACCGACACCCAGAAGCCAGCCCACCCAACAGTGAGACGGATCCCAGTCCCTCCCGGCGGCGTACACCCCGAGTTCACAATGGCCTAGGGTTTTTCCCAAGCCCAAGTCGGTGACAGAAAACTTTTGTGCCGGCGGGATAGAGTCTTTTCCCTTTGATCCAGGGATCGAGGGTGGGATCCCCGAACTTTCTGGCTGATTGGAGGAGGGGGCAGGTATTCTCCAGGATTGGATCTACCTTCTCAAGAAAAAGATCTCTCCCCCCGCCAGAGGAAGGACTCGGCTTTGATTGCGCAATGGGATCCCGGCAATCTCAGCACCCAAAGCCCCAGAGCTTTTTCAGGTCAATTTTAAGTGGGATCCAAACTGAACGCCCAATGCTCATTTCTCATAACAGAAATAGAGATTAAATTAAGTAGAAAACATTGGCCTTGAGACCGGTAAGAAAAATGATCAAAGAGGCGATCTCTTGAAGAAGACGACCTCAGAGTATAAAAGGCACGCAATTCTTTACGCTTCTGCTAAATCAGATGCTGGTTTTCAAAAAAGTATTGTCAATAATCCATTTTTTGACGAAGATGATTGACGAATTTATATTTCTTCACTCTCGAGGTTAGAAATTAACTCCTTGGACTTTTGGTTACAATTCCCTCTACTACGAATGTTCGCTAATGTGTAGGCCTACCCGGCTCCCGACCAAATGTATAGTTATTTTAAAAATGACTATCTCTCCTGGTGGACAAGGCTTTTGGGGCAGGTTGACCCTTGCTCCTCTCTCGTGGGTGGGCTGCTGGTACTGGCATTCCTGTTTGTGAGAGTTAGGTCGTGTTGATCTTATGTTAGGATAGAGAGAATAATTTATAGAGGAAAGAGGATGAAGTTGGTTTTCTTAGATGAAAACAAATGGCAGAAGATATTGGCTTTTTTACAGACAGAAGAGAGAGTTAACATTGGGAAAGAAGCAAACTGCAAACAGTTTATTGAAGCAGTTCTTTGGATAGCCCGTTCCGGTGCTCCTTGGCGCTACCTCCCAGAAGGATATGGCAAATGGTACACCATCTATCAAAGATTCCACCGGTGGAGTCGTTTTGGAGTGTGGGAACGGATGTTCAAGTATTTTATTGACGACCCTGATTTAGAGCATCTCATTATTGATTCAACCATGGTTCGAGCGCACTCCTGTGCTGCCGGAAAAAAGGGGAGCAAGCTTTGGGGAGAAGCCGAGGCGGATACAGCACCAAGATTCATGTGAGTGTAGATGGGTTGGGAAATCCGCTGGAATTGAGAATAACTGGCGGAGAAAAGAGCGATATTACTCAAGGGGAAGAATTGATAGAGGGCTGGCAGAGAAAGGATACCAAAGTAATTGGGGATAAAGGATATGATGCGGATAAGTTGATTGAGAAGATAGGGGAAGCTCAAGCGGTTATTCCGCCTAAAAGGAATAGAAAGACGCAGCGGCATTATGACAAGCATCTGTATCAAGAGAGGCATTTAATCGAATGCTTTTTTCATAAGTTAAAGCAGTACCGGCATCTATGTTCTCGTTTTGACAAATTGGCCAGGAACTTCTTGAGTTTTCTCTATCCCGTCAGTGCTCTCTTTTGGCTCAAATGAAAGATCAACACAACCTAATCTTATTTGGAAGAAATTGATCTTTTTCTCAAATTTTTATAGAGCACCTCTATACTCAAGTGAGATAGCCCCACACACAAGCTTCTGGGCTAGGCCTGAAATTTTATTGAGATCCCCTGTCAAAGCTTTTCAGGTATTGCCTCTTGTGCCAAAAGGCTAGGATGGGCAAGGATTGTATTTTCTATTACTCTATTGGGAATGATTTGTATGCCAGCTAGAAGCAGAACCGACTCATTGACGGATACGCACAGGTGGTGTTTCATGGAATCCATAGCCGACGCTCTCCACCACTTGTAGGCCCTATAACCTAGGGCCGTGTTCTCTAGCCTGCTCGCGAGATAGAACGTGGTTTGCACTGCTTCTCCAAATCCTATGCCTTCCTCCAAGGATGCCGCTCCTGTAGCCCGCGCCAAACAGCCTGCGGCTCAAGCCAGCCCTGCTGCCGGCGAGCTTTTCCTTCAGCAGAATGGATCCCTCTCCGCCCAGTTGGTTCCCCAGGGATCCCTGCAGCTTTACACCCACCCCAGCCGGGGCATGTTTACGCCCGTCATGGCTCAGGCGATGCGCTTGGCAGGCCAGGGAACGCGGGTGCTGATCGTGCAATTTCTCAAGGGTGGGATCAATCAGGGGCCCGAAAATCGTCTCTCCCTGGGCAGATCCTTGGAGTGGGTTCGCTGTCGCCTGCACCGGTGCATCGATACACCTCACCTAGAGCCTGAGGAGCGGGTGGCATTGGATGAGCTGTGGCAATTTACCCAGGAGGCTGTCAGGAGTGGCCGCTATGACTTGGTGGTGTTGGATGAGCTGAGCTTGGCTGTGAAGTTGGGCCTGATCCCAGAAGCGGAAGTGCTGAGCTTAATCGACCAGCGCCCCATCTCCATGGACATGGTGATCACCGGGCCGGAGATGCCAGATTCGTTTCTGGAGCGGGCCGACTTGATCACGCAGCTGCGCCTACGTGGCATCCCAGGCCCAGGGCTCCGCACTGCCGATGGGAATGTTGCCTGTTCTCTGGATCCCCCTCAAGTCAGCGGCACAGGTGCTATGCCTACAGCAGCCCATGTTGCTCCGCACCGCTAGCGCAAACAGTTTCCGCTCCGAAAGACCTAGGCAACACGGGTCGCGTCAGGGGGGCGGAGTCCCAATAAGACTGGAGCTTGTCCACCAGATGTGCCCTCACTCTCCAGGAAGCCGGCTGTAGCCATGTTGAAAAACGACCGCTGGATCTGTGAGCAAGCGCGGCGAGGGATGATTGAGCCCTTCTGTCCTGAGCTGGTGCGCGCTGTTGAGTCTCGGCCTGTTTTGAGTTACGGGCTGTCCTCCTATGGCTACGACATCCGCCTGTCGCCGGTGGAGTTCAAGATCTTTCGCCATGTGCCCGGCACGGTGGTGGATCCCAAGCGGTTTAACCCCAAGAATCTGGAAGCGGTGGAGCTGCACCACGACGAGATGGGGGATTACTTTATCATCCCGGCCCACTCCTATGGGTTGGGGGTGTCTTTGGAGCGGCTGCAAGTTCCGGATAACATTACCGTGATCTGCATTGGCAAATCTTCCTATGCCAGGGTGGGCCTGATTGCCAACCTGACGCCCGCTGAGGCGGGATGGCGGGGTTATCTCACCCTGGAGTTTTCCAACGCCTCCAGCGCTGACTGCCGTGTGTACGCTAACGAAGGGGTGGTCCAGCTTCTTTTTCTGGAAGGGGATCCCTGCCAAGTGACCTACGCCGACCGCGCTGGCAAGTATCAGGATCAGCCGCAGCAGGTGGTGGTGGCCAAGGTTTAGCTGCTTCCCTCAAAAGGGAGAGGGTTGGCGGGATCCGGTTGGCTATGCTGGATCCACGTAGAACCCCATCTTGATTCATCTCCATGCCTGACTCTTTTTCGCCTGCTGCTGCTCCCCCCGGTGAGGCTGAGCCTTTGGGCGATAGGGAGTCCAATCCCGATCTGCTTACAGCTTCCTACGATTACACTCTCCCTCCAGACCAGATTGCGCAAACGCCGGTGGAGCCCAGGGATCAGGCGCGGATGCTGGTGGTGTACCCGGATAGGCACGAGCATCGCCGCTTCTGCCATCTGCCCGACTACCTGCGGGAGGGGGATCTGCTGGTTCTCAACGATACCAAGGTGATCCCGGCCCGCCTGTTCGGGGCCAAGGAACCCTCCGGGGCGCGGGTCGAAGTGTTGCTGCTGGAGCCTTGTCTGGAAGGGATCCCTGCCGCTGCGCAACCTCTGCCGGATCAGGCGTGGAGCTGGCGGGTTTTGGTCAGGCCGGGCAAACGGGTGAAGGTGGGGGATCGGATTGGTTTTTGGAGCAAGCAGGGATCCCCCTCTGGGCTGAGGGCCACTGTTCTGGCTTTGGACCCGGAAACCGGCGGGCGAGTGGTGCAGTTTGAGTGGGAAGGGGCGCAACCTTTTGAGGAAATCCTGGAACAGGTGGGCCGGATCCCGCTTCCTCCCTACATCAAGGCTTCCGGATCCCCGGGCTCAGGACAAGTTCGCCCTGAAGACTACCAAACCCTCTGGGCCAAACACCCCGGCTCGGTGGCCGCTCCCACGGCAGGGCTGCACTTTACCCAGGAGCTGCTGGAGCGGCTGGCCCAAAAAGGGATCCAAACGGCCTACATCACCCTGAACATCGGCCTGGGTACCTTCCGACCGGTGGAAGCGGAGCGGGTAACCGAGCATCGTCTCCACAGCGAGTGGCTCAAGGTGCCGGCAGAAACGGTGGCAGCCATCCAAAAAGCCCAAGCCCGAGGGGGGCGGGTGATCGCGGTGGGAACGACTGTGGTGCGCTCTTTGGAAACCGCGGCAGCCTCTGGCACCTTGCAGCCTTGGCAGGGGAAAAGCGATCTATTCATCTACCCCGGCTACTCCTGGCGGGTGATTCAAGGACTGGTCACCAATTTTCATCTGCCCCGCTCCAGCCTGATGATGCTGGTGGCTGCGCTGATCGGGCGGCAAAGGCTGCTGGATCTCTACCGAGAGGCCGTCGACCAGGGGTATCGCTTCTATTCCTTTGGGGATGGCATGCTGATCCTGCCCTAGGGCTGGGGCTGCTCTCCCTGGGATCTCTTGCAGGAACCGGCCTCTGCTTCTGGGGTCGAAGGACGGTCTTGGCCGCCGGCAAACCAATTCTGGATGCGCTCCCATTCCACCTGGTGGTAGCCGTCCACCGCCCAATTGGCCCGCCGCTGCAGCATGTGCAGAGGAAAGAAGGTAGCCAGCGCCAGGACTGGGATCCCTGCCGAACGGGCTGCCTGAATGCCGGAGTAGGTGGCTTCAATGCTCAAACACGCCTGGGCAGGCAATTCCATCCGCTGCAAAAGCAGGCGGTGCAAGTGTCCTGGGGAAAATATTGGGCCTGCATCATCCCCCGTCACTCGATAGGAGCCCACATCGGTCAACTGTATCAGGGCCGGGCAACAGGACTGGAAACGCTCCAGAAAAGCGGTCACCTCGGCTGCCGATTGGCCGCACAGCAGGCCGACCTTCAGTTGCAGCCGCTCCAGCGTCTCCAAAGTTTCCCTCAGGCCGGGAATGAGAGGCAGCTCCCTTTGCCCCTGCAAAGCTTGCTGGTAGTATAGGGCTTTGCGTTTCAGCAGCTCTTCCAGTTGTTTGGGGCTGAGCACCCGCCCCTGCTCCCCCCACAGAGCCGGCAGGCGCTCTCGATCCGGTCGGCCCAGGTATTGCAGCCGATAGAGCTCCCGCTGCCCAGGGGATCCCGACTTCGGCCAGCACAGGTTCCAGGGGCGCAGGTTCTCTTCCACCAGCAGTTGGTTGATGGCCTGCAGGTGCAAGTTCTCGTCATCGGCCACCACTCCACTCCAGCTCAAGATCACCCCTTGCAGTCCCATAGGGGGGACATCACCCTCTGCTAACGACCGCAACCCAACTGCATCAAAGCAGATGGCTTGTCTATCCATTTTGGACGCGACGCTCGAACTCTTCCCGAGTGGTGTCCACCAATTGCACTGCCTCTGGATAGAGCTGAGGATGGTTTTGCTTCAGCCAACTGAGCACCCGCGCCAATTGAGCTGCACACAGATCCAAATCCGCTTGAAAAATAACCGCCGCCGCCATGTGCTGAGCATATTCGGGCGGGTGGCCTTGCTGCGCCAGCTCCGCCGTCAAAGCGGCCAAGGCTTGTTGACGAACTGAGGGCGACGAACTTTCGGGAGAAGACATAGGCCAAGCCTTTCAATCGGGAGAGTAGCGGCGCAAAGCCAGCGTGACGTTGTGCCCACCAAATCCAAAGGCATTGACCAAAGCGGCCCCGACAGCCATCTGCCGCCCCTTGTGGGGTACAAAATCCAGCCCTTCGCACTCGGGATCGGGGTTGTCCAAGTTGAGGGTGGGAGGAACCCAGCCGTGGTGGATGGCCAAAGCTGTGGCCACCGTGGCAATGCCGCCCGCTCCCCCCAACAGGTGGCCGGTCATGGACTTGGTGGCGCTGATGGCCAAACGGGGGGCATGCTCGCCAAAGACCGACTTGATGGCCTGGACCTCGGCGATATCCCCTACAGGGGTGCTGGTGGCATGGGCATTGATGTGTTGCACATCCCCAGGCTGAAGCCCGGCATCCTTGAGGGCCAGCCGCATCGCCCGGGCCGCTCCCTCGCCGCCGGGGGCAGGGTTGGTCATGTGGTGGGCATCGCAGGTGAGGCCATAGCCGACTATCTCCGCATAGATCTTGGCCCCGCGGGCGCGGGCGTGCTCCAACTCCTCCAGCACCAGGATCCCTGCTCCTTCCCCCATGACAAAGCCATCCCGATCCCGATCAAAGGGCCTACAGGCTTGCTCCGGGGTGTCGTTGCGGGTGGAAAGGGCCTTCATGGCACTGAACCCCGCCATGGACAAAGGGGTAACCGCCGCTTCCGTGCCACCTGTAATCGCCGCTTGCACCTCTCCCCTCTGGATGAGCCGAAAGGCATCGCCAATGGCGTTGGAGCCAGAGGCACAGGCCGTAACTGTGCAGGAATTGGGGCCTTTGGCGCCAAAATGAATGGCCAGGTGACCCGCAGCCATATTGGCAATCATCATGGGCACCATGAAGGGGCTACAGCGATCCGGCCCTTTCTGCAGATAGATGGTCTGCTGCTCTTCCAAGACGCGGATGCCGCCGATGCCGGTGCCCAAGATCACCCCCACTTGCTCGGCGTTGAGAGCGGTGATGCGAAAGTCAGCGTCCTCCAAGGCTTGCCGGGTGGCCGCCATCGCCAGGTGCACAAAGCGGTCGGTGCGCTTGACATCCTTGCGATCCAAGTAGTCGAGGGGATCAAATCCCTTCACCTCTCCGGCAATACGGCAGTCGTGGCGGGAGGCATCGAAATGGGTAATCGGCCCAATGCCGGAGCGCCCTGCCAGCAAGCTCTGCCAAAACTCGGCAGGAGAGTTGCCGATAGGGGTGACCGCACCCAGGCCCGTAATCACAACGCGGCGGGTTGGTCTGTAAGCAGTGGCGGGATCTGTGGTAGCCATCGTCCGGTGTTAGCCCGGGGGTATAGAGTCAGAACTGGGGGCAGACTAGGCAGCTTTCTTCGAGAGGATGTAGTTAACAGCGTCTTGCACGGTGGCGATCCCCTCTGCATCTTCATCGGGGATCTCCAGGTCGAATTCCTCTTCAAAAGCCATGACCAGCTCCACCGTATCAAGGCTGTCGGCCCCCAGGTCGTTCTGGAAATTGGCTTCTGGGGTCACTTTGTCATCTTCCACGCCCAGTTGATCGGACACGATCTTACGAACACGGCTGTAAACTTCGTCTGCGCTCATGCTTGGAATCCCAACTCTCGATTCAGCGTGTCTTGGCCGGGCCAACCAGCGGCCAATGAAGCAATCCCTATTGTATCGGACAATGGATCCCCTCTTGTGAGCAGCCTCACCTGCATTTGCCGCTGCGGCCAGAGTATGGAGGTGTGGGGATTGAGCCGCGGCCTTTTCGGTTGTGGGAAAGAAAAGCTAGTATAGTCCACTGCGTCTCTACCACTGGATTCTAAGGAGAACTTGCTTCCATGCCCCGCGCTTACGAAACGATGCTGATTGTGCGTCCTGATCTGTCAGATGAACCCCTCGAACAACTGCTCAGCAGTCAGGAGGCAATCCTGCGAGAGAACGGAGTAACCCACGTGGAGATTACCAATAGGGGCAAGCGCCGCTTTGCCGGGTTTGAGATGAAAAAGTTCAAGGAAGGTCTGTACATCCAGTTCAACTACGAAGCCGAACCCAATGCGGTGGCTGCCTGGGAGAAAAACCTGCGCATCAACGAGAGTGTGCTGCGCCACATGACTCTCCGCGTCGGCTAGGTTTGACGGCATCCTGGCCTGCGGGCATGATGGAAGTGCCCTGAGCTGCCCCTTATCCCTGGATGGCTCCGTTATGAACTCGATTGTGTTGATGGGCGAGGTTCTGTCTGAGCCAGAGCTGCGCTACACCCTTGATAACTTAGCTGTTGCGTCCTTGGTGATTGGCTTTCCCAGCTTGCGCCCGGATGAGCCGCCCTACCGGGTGCGCGTTTCCTCTTTTGGAGAACTGGCCAAAAGGGTGGTGGACACCTGCCATGTGGGCGACCAAATCACAGTGGAAGGCCAACTGCACATGAATGTGGTGGAGCGAGATGGGCGCAAGGAAAAGCTGGCCGAGATCACCGCGCGCCGTGTCCATCAGCTGGGATCCGCTCGCGTCCTCTCTCTGACGGGGATGGGTGAACCGGCAACTGGGGAATCCTCTGAAGGGGATGTCCCTTCCCCACCAGATCCCAACGATATCCCGTTCTAGAGGTTGTGAGATTTGTCGGGATCCCCCATGTCTCAAAAACTTGGCGAACCCTTGGGATCCCTGCAGGTCATCGGCTACTCGGTGCAGGGACGTCCTATTCACCTTTGGCAGCTCACCCAAGGGAGCCGCTCCTTGCTGCTGCTCGGCGGGGTACATGGGGATGAGGTGGAGGGCTATGCCCTGATCGAGCGCTATGTGGCTTCTGGGAAATGGGGATCCCTGGCCGGGAAAGCGACCCTATGGGCAATCCCTCGCTTGAACCCGGATGGCTGTGCCCTGGGGCAACGGCTCAATGCCAACGGTGTGGATCTCAACCGCAATCTGCCCACCCAAGATTGGATCCCGGCCTCTTTGGAAGCTCGCTATCCGCCCGGATCGGCCCCAGGCTCCGAGCCCGAAACGCAAGTGTTGTTGACGAGTTTGGCCCGGATTCAGCCCCAGTTTATCCTTTCTGCCCACTCCTGCCAGGCGCACCCCTGCGTGAACTACAACGGCCCTGCCCTTGAGCTGGCCCAGGTGATGGCCGCTTGCAACGGCTTGCCCATTACCGCCGACATTGGCTACCCTACCCCTGGTTCTCTGGGCACTTGGGCAGGGCAGGAACGGCGGATCCCAACCCTAACGCTGGAAATCCTGCGGGGCACTCCCCTCGATCAAGTCTGGCAAGAGCAGGCCGAGGCGCTGCAGGCGGTGTTGGAGTGGGCAGCCCAAGGCGATGCCTTCTGACCGGTGTCAAGATCTCTGAACTTTCGTTGCCAATCTGCCTAGTTCGTTCAAGATATCTGGGGTTTTCTCGCCCAAATCTTCTACAACACAGATAGGTGGGGCAGAGCAGAGGGGAGCTTGGAGTCGAGGGAAAAGGGGTCAGAGGTCAACCCCGAAGTCACGCTGCTTCTGCCTTGTGCCCCGCTGTTAGCCATCTGGAGGAAGCCAATATGTTCAGCAGGATTTTGGTGGCAGTGGATCGGTCGGAGCTGAGCCAGGGAGTATTTCAAAAGGCCGTCCAAGTGGCCAAGGCCATGCAGGCGCAGATGATGATTCTCCATGTTCTGTCTCAGGAAGAGCCGGGCGCCCCAGAGCCGCCGATGATCCTGGGGGTAGATTACAGCTCCACCATCAGCGCCGAGCTGTGGCAGTCCTACCGGGAGCAATGTGCCATCTTCGAGCAAAACCAGATGGACTACCTGCGCTCGCTGGTGGAGAAAGCCGCTGAGCACGGGATCCGCGCTGAGTACACCCTCAACTACGGCAACCCCGGTCGGGTCATCTGCGATCTGGCCCGCTCTTGGGATGCGGACTTGGTGGTGGTGGGCCGCCGCGGCCACTCCGGCCTGAGCGAGCTGTTTCTGGGCAGCGTCAGCAACTACGTGCTGCACCGCGCCCCCTGCTCGGTGTTGACGATACAAGGGGAAGCCCTGAAAAAAGAAGCCCAAACTGCGGAGGAGAAGACAGCTACCTCTGCTGGCTAAGGCTCTAGGAACTCGGGGGCGAGGGGGTGGAAGGCGGTTGCGTGAGTGGGGCGGAGTCCTTGCTCTCCGGCTGGCCTTCCAAGAGGCGATTCACTTCGGTTTCCAGGCTGTTGAAGGTGCTCAGCTCGATCACGGCAATGTCCGGCTGGCGGCTGCTTTGCACATAGGCCCGCAAGCCAGAGGCGGCCAAGCTCAGGGCCAAGGGATCCTGCTCGGCGTCGGGTTTGGGCTCAAAGGTCAGCCGTAGGTCGGGCTCAGACAACACCCTTTGGGCTTCCGCGTCGGCCTGTTCCACAAACTCCTTGGCGCGGGCAGCATTTAGGCTGGAGAACAGAGAGCCGAGATCCACAGGCTGGCCCGGTCGCTCCGGGTTTTCCCAGCGCAGCTCCAAGGATCCCTTCTCTGAAGGCCGAGGGGTGAGGGTGACCTTTTCCCCTTGGGATTCTAAGGTGACTTGGCCCACTTGGTTGGCGTTGAGGCGGGCAATGCGGTGATCCCGCAGCTCTTCCAAGTCGGAGCGGAGAATATCGGCGGTGCTGGTGAGCAGGGTGGCCACTGCCGGGTGCTCAGAGGTGATGACGTACACCTGGCCATCTTTCTCCGATCCCAAAGCGACCTTCAGGGTTTTGCCGCCCTCCAGCTCTACCGTCAGCCGGGCGGAAGGCTGCTCCAAGCCATAGGGGGCTAGATCCGTCTGGGTCTCGGCGGGGAACTCCACGGCCTGCAGGCGGGCCAGAGTATTGAGCAAGCGGTTGACGTTGATCTCATCGGCAGGCAGCTCGCGGGGCTGGACAATCTGCCAAGTAAAGTGCTCCGCACCGCTGGCGCGAACGTCTTGCCGCTGCAGGCGAACAACTTCCGGCTCCGCCTCTGCCAACTGCACTTGCAGGGCTTTCACCTCGGCTGTATCAAACTGAAGCAAAGTCTTGTCCCGCAAAGCCAAGAGAGAGGGCAACAGGGATCCCTTCTGGGCACTGCTTAGAAGCACCACCTGTCCCCCTTCGGGCTGGGCGTAGAAGCCAGAGCCGTCGAAGTTGTCGTTGCCGATGGCTAGGCGGTAGGGATCCCCTTCTTTGGGGAAAAGGGCAATTTGGTGTCGCGGCTGATCCAGGCCAAAAGCGGCTAGGTCGGTGGCCCCCTCTAGGGTGATTTGGGGAGTGAGGCGGGAGAAGGTGTTGAGCAACTGCTCAATGGGGAAGTCCAGCGCCGCTGACTGAATGGGACTGACAATCCGCCAGCGGGATCCCTCTTCTTCTGGATTGCGCTCCAAAAGGATTTCCAAGTGCTCCGCACCGCTGCCGCGAACGGGTTCCCCCTCTTTCTGTTGGCGGATTTCAATGCGGGCAATGGTATCGGTGGCAAAATGGAACAGCCGCGCTCGCTCCGCCTGTTGCTCCTGACGCAGTTGCTGGATGTTGTCCAAGAGGAAGTAGCCCAGCAAACAGGCCACCGCCAAACCCAGGAGAATCCAGGTGGTTCGCTTGAACATGCCTGCTTTCCTCCAGCTCTACCGTCTTTGCCACCACAGGGCAGCTCCGGAACCCAGGGCCGCCAAGGGCAAAAGGACCGTCGATCCCAGCACCAGCCAGCGGAAGTTTTGACCGGTCAGGGTGAGACGGCGATCCGTGAGGGATTTGGGGCGGATGGAGATCTGCTCCGTTTGCTCAGTCAGCCAGTTGAGGGTGTTCAAGAAGAGATCCCGGTTGCCCTGCTGCCGCAAGTTGCCGTTGAGGGCAAAGTTGACATTGCCGATCACCACCAGGCGGGCCTCCTGCCGGGATCCCGAGCCCTGTTCTGGGTCGGTGTCCAGACGGCGGGTTAAAGCAACGCCCAGGGTAAGGGGGCCGGGCTTGTCCTGATCCGGATCGAATTGCAAGGGGCCACGTTCCAGCTCAGGACTGGTCTCCCCCCAGCTTTGCGGGCCGGTGCGCAGCAAGGGCGTGGCTTGGATCCCTTCGCGGGCTTCGGTTTCCACAGAGCGGGCCAGGGGGAACAGGGTCATTAGCCGCTGGGCCGCCAAGGGGGCGGTGATGGGGTGATCCCCGTAGGTAGTAACCAGGGCAACCGCCGGCCCTGTCCCCAACAGTTGGCTGACGCTGCTCACCTCAATGAGGATGTCATCCCCCAAGACCACGCCCCACTCTTCCAGCAAGGGATCCAGGCCGGCATCCACCCGTGGCCCAATCAACAACAGCAGCCGTCCGCCTTTCGCCAGATAATCCTGCAGTTTCTCCACCTCGCCGGGGAACAAAGCCCGCTGTGGCCCCGCCAGCACCAGGACATTCGCATCCTCTGGGATCTCCGCTTGCACCAAGTTGAGGGGCTCTACCCGATAGCCTTCCTGGCCCAGGGCTGCCGCCGCCTGAGCCAGAGTTGGGGCGCCTTCCCTCGCTTCCAGCCCCACTTCCCCATGCCCTTGCACGAAATAGGCCAGCAACTCCCCTCGGTTGACCACTTTGGACAGGACGGGGGTCAGTTTGCTCTCCAGATCAGGGGCAGGGGGCTGAGGCAGTTGTTGCCGGCTTTCTCCGGCCTCCACCACCAGGGTGTTGTTCTGGGTCACCTGCAGCCGCTGAATGGTCAAGGGATCCCGGTTGGGATCCACAAACTCAAACTGGAAGCGGTTGGGGTTGAGGCGGCGATAGCGCTCCAGTTGTTCCCGCAAGTTGGGATCCGGCGCAGTGGTGACCACCCAAACTTTGACCGGCTGCACCAATCCCTGCACCAATTGCCGGGTTTGGGGCGACAGGGTAAACAGGCCCTCCTCGGTGAGATCCAGCCGCAGGTCGTAGCGCACCGCCACCACATTCACCAGCACTAGAATGACGGCCATCGCCGCCACCGCCACCAGGATGTTGGCGTTGGTCTGGGTGGAACGCAGACCGAGGAAGACCCCCACCTCCTGCCGGTGGGTGATGCCCCAAACCACCAGCAGGGCCAAACCTGTTGCCAGCATGCTCAGGGGCACAGCCGTCCAACCGGTAAAGGCGGATCCCACCACCAGGCCGATGGCGATGACGCCAATGCCCAGGATCCCTGTCCAGTCCTTTAACGCGCGCCAGTCCTTCATAATGCTCCGCACCGCTGCCGCGAACACCGCACTCCTCCCATCTGACCTCAGCTCTGTTGCCAGCGCAGGCTTTCCACCGATTGCACCGTGGCAAACAGCCCCAGGACGATGATGCTCAAGAAAAGAATGAGGCTGCTGCTGCTGAGGATCCCTTGCACCCAGTTGCTATATTGCTGCAGCAAAGACACATGCCGCAGCGTTGCAGCAATCCAGTTTTCCTCCTGGCCGGCTGCCGCGTCGATCACCCAGAGCAACAAAATCAAGCCAAAGGTGGCCACTGCTGCGATGAGGGTGCTGTCTGTCAGAGAAGAGATAAACAACCCCAAGGCCATAACGCTACCCGCCAGCAGGGTTAGGCCCACATAACCCATCAGGGTCAGGCGGTAGTCCACTGCCGGGTTGGCGCTGCTCAGCACCAGCACATGGTAGACCAGCGGCGGCAGCAGCAGCGTGATGAAAAACACCCAGACCGCCAACCATTTGCCCAGGGCCACCTCCAAGTTGGTGATGGGAGAAGTAGCCAGCAGCTCCATCGTGCCTCGCCGCCGCTCCTCGGCATAGGAGCTCATGGTGAAGATGGGCAATAGAAATAAGGAGAGGGTGCCCAAGAGGTTGAGAAACTGCTGCGACAGGATGGTGGCCGCGTCGAAATTGTTCTCCTGGCCGAACTGGGCGAAAAGATCCACCTGCTGAGAAAAGCTGATCACCCGCACCAGAATATTAAAGAAGAAAAACCCCGCCAGTCCCCAAAACACCGCGGCCACCACATAGGCAATGGGGGAGGTGAAGTAGCCGCGCAGCTCTTTGCGAAAAATGGCAACCACTCCGTTCATGCCGCTTCCTCCAGTAGGCCCTCGGATCCCTCTTGCGTAGTGAGCTGCAGGAAAATCTCTTCCAAAGAAGCCTGCGGGCGGCCTATCTCGTAGAGGTCGATCCCTGCCTGCACCAGCACCCTGGCCACCTCCGGGATCCAGCCGTCCGCGGCAGCGT
Source organism: Synechococcus sp. JA-2-3B'a(2-13) (assembly GCF_000013225.1). NCBI lineage: Bacteria > Bacillati > Cyanobacteriota > Cyanophyceae > Synechococcales > Synechococcaceae > Synechococcus > Synechococcus sp. JA-2-3B'a(2-13). The sequence continues at coordinate 1,737,825 of NC_007776.1, read as the reverse complement.
TGCTCTTGAGCTGCACCTGCCAGCGGGAGAGATCCGCCGCCAAGGGCTGTAGGCTCACCACCTCCACTTGGGGCAAAGGCTGCAGGGCCGTCCGGATGGCCATTGCCTCGGTTGCCCCCACCACCAGCTTTGCCTGCTGCCGATCCTGGAGCTGGGCTGTCAGCTCGGCAGGCGTGCCAATGGCCGCCACCTGGCCGCGGTTGATGATCACCACTCGGTCGCAGGTCATGCTCACCTCGGGCAGGATGTGGGTGGAGAGGATGATGGTGTGCTCCCCCGCCAGGCTCTTGATGAGCTTGCGCACCTCGATAATCTGCTTGGGATCCAGCCCAATGGTGGGCTCATCCAGGATGATCACCGGCGGGTCGTGAACCAGAGCTTGGGCGATGCCCACCCGCTGCTTAAACCCCTTGGAGAGCTTGCGGATGAGGGTGTGGCGCTTTTCTTCCAGGCTGCACCGCCGGATCGCCTCGTCCACCCGCCTGGGCCGATCGCCAGCGCTGACCCGCTTGATCTGGGCCACAAAGTGCAGGTACGCCTCCACCGTCATGTCGGGGTAGAGGGGTGGGTTTTCCGGCAGATAGCCAATGCGCTGCCGCACCGCCATCGAGTTTTCGTGAACATCAAACCCGGCCACCCGCGCCGTCCCCTCGCTGGCAGGCAGATACCCCGCCAAAATGCGCATGGATGTGGTCTTGCCGGCTCCGTTCGGCCCCAAAAAACCCATGATCTCGCCGGCGTTCACCTGGAAGGAAACATCGCGGATGGCAGTGAAGCTGCCGTAGGTTTTGCTCAGATGCTCAACTTCGATGGCACCCGCGGTTGCACGAGCAGTGGGTAAACCTGTCATCAGCAACTCCTAACCTAGAGGGTCAGCAGCGATTAGCAAACGGTCCAAGGCCGAGTTACCCCTATTCCCAAAGAGGACAAATGTCGGGAAGCAGGCTCGGGCAAGAAGGCGGGCAACAGCGCTGAGGCCACATGCCAACTTAGCATAGCGACGGCGAGGATGAGTCGAGGGAACTGGGATCCCTTTCCCCCTTTTGGTGGGGATCCATCGGTTGGCTAGTCGGCAGGGCTTGTGAGGGATCCCCACTGTTCCAGTCCCAGAACGCGGCTTTCCCCTGGACAGGCCGCCACCACCTCCCCAATGGGGAAGGCTTCGGGGAGCAGGGATCTCACCTGATTTTCTGCCTCAGGGGGGATCACCAGCACATAGCCCACCCCCAGGTTGAAGGTGCGGAACATCTCCAAGGTCTCCACCTGGCCCTGTTCTTGGAGCCAGAGAAACTCCTGTGGGATGGGCCAGCTATGGGGCTGCAGCCGCGCCGCTTGGTTCGGGGCCAAACAGCGGGGCAAGTTTTCCGGGATCCCGCCGCCAGTGATGTGGGCCATGCCGTGGATGGCGATCCCTGCTGCCTGCAGCCGCTGCACCGCCTGCACGTAGATGCGGGTGGGGGTGAGGAATACTTCCGCCAAAGGCCGATCCCAGCCGGGTGGCCGGTGATCCCAGCGCCAACCCCGGTCGGCCACAATCCGCCGCACCAAGCTGTAGCCGTTGCTGTGTAGGCCGCTGCTGGGCAAAGCCAACAACCGATCCCCAAGCTGTACCCGCGACCCATCCAGAATGGCCGTTTTTTCCACAATTCCGATACAAAACCCGGCCAGGTCGTACTTCCCAGGGGGATAAAACCCCGGCATCTCCGCCGTTTCCCCGCCCAGCAGTTGGCAGCCCGCTTCCTGGCAGCCCGCCAAGATGCCATCGATCACCTGCCACAGGGCTTCTGGCTCCAGCTTGCCAGTGGCCACATAGTCCAAGAAAAACAGCGGCCGGGCCCCCACCGTCAGCACATCGTTGGCACACATCGCCACCAGATCGACGCCCACCCCCTGGTGCTGACCCCACTGCTGGGCAATGTCCAGCTTTGTCCCCACCCCATCGGTGCCCGCCACCAACACCGGCGCTTGATACCCTGTCGGCAGCTCAAACAGGCCGGCAAAGCCGCCGATGCCACCCAAGGTTTCTGAAGAACCTGAAGACGGAACTTGAATCCGTTCAACGCGCTCGCGGATCCCCCTGACAAAGGCCTGGCCCAGATCGATGTCAACCCCTGCTGAGCGGTAGTCCAAGATGCCGAAACCCCTTATGCTATCAAGACTTGAGCTCCTGTGTCCGACCGTACAAACGGGTCAACTCAGAAACCTATGGTACATTAACTTCTGTTTTAACCGTCGCCTTGGAAGTTGTACAGGATTGGAGAGGAGCGCGGCCTCATGCGAAATTGGAAACAGCTTGGACAGGGACTGGATCCCGCCCGCAAAATGGGCTTGGTCAGCTGTCTCTGTGTCACGGCTTTGGGCTTGCCGGCAGGCATGTTGGGCGGCTTGACTTCGCGAGCACAAGCCTCGACGCGAACCGGATCCCCCAACACCCGAGCAGCAGAGCTGTCACCTGCATCCAAATTGCCCCCCCCGGCCACCCCTTCCCAACCCCTCCCTGCTGCCGCAGCCCCAGTCAGAACGCTGCCGAGAATTCCCCAAACCCCTATCTCCGGCCACGAGGGTCTTGCCCCTGCCAAACTGGGTACCCTGAACTTGGATCCTTCTTTGAACCGAACTCGCCAGGCAATCCCGCACCGCCTGGAAGAGGATCCCATTCTCAAGATCGGCGAGCAACGGCAGCAAACCAGCCAGCCCATCTCCACCCTCTACGACTATCAGATGGACGGGCAACAGGTGGTTACTGTCTATGTGCGGGATCTGCCCATTGTCAGTTTTGTCGAGCACCCTGGGCTAGAACCACCGCTGATGCGGGCCAGCACCCTTGTGGCCCAGCTCAACCAAATGGCCCAGGGATCCCTGAAAGACACCACCATCACCTTAGGTTGGGCAGATCTGGAATTGGCCGAACAAGGCCTGGGTGTTCCTCTCTATACCATTCGGGCCAACAGCGAGGAATTGCTGCGCATCGACGCTGGAGTGCTGTTGATCGATAACCAGCGCCCGGTGGATGTGGCTGTTTTGGCTGCCAATCGTCTGCGCCGTCTGCTGCTCGATGCCCCGCCCATTTCAGCTCCGGCCCTGCCTCAACCGGCTGCTCTGACCGCCAAAGCCGCTGTTGCAGGTTCCAAGCCGAAAACAGCCCCTCAACAGGAACCCGCCCCTGTCCGCGTGGTTGGGCCTGTGCAAGAGGGCATTGCTTCTTGGTATGACCTGCACCCAACCCGCCATGAGATGACGGCTGCCCACCCCACCCTGCCCTTTGGCACCGAGGTACGGGTGACCAACCTGAAAAACGGACGCCAGGCTGTCGTGCGCATCAACGATCGCGGCCCTTTTATCCCCGGTCGGATCATCGACCTCTCCCTGCGAGCGGCAGAGGTGTTGGGGATGGTGCGCTCAGGGCTGGCGCCTGTGCGGGTGGAAGTGGTGCAACGCTAGCTAGGGCACGGGTGAAAAGCGCTTGGAATCGGGGGAATAGCGCCAAGAAATGCCCTCGGGATCCCGGCTGCGGCTCCACTCCGGAAACCCGGTTTTGAATTTCCAATAGGTAATGGCGGAAACCACCACCCCCAACCGTTCCGCCAACTGAGTCTGGTTGAGGGGGCGCAGCGGTGCCCGTGGCGCTGTGGCGGCAGTGGGGCTGGGTGCGGGGGCAGAGCCTGCCGACTCCTGGGAGGGCGTGGTTGCAGGGGTGGGTGCTTCCTGCTCCAACCGGTGACTACGGCTGGGCTCCTGGGGACGCAGCAGGCTGAACTGGCTCAACAGGCCAACATTTTCCAGGTTTAAAAGATTTTCCAGGTTAGAGGTTTGGTGGATCAGCTCCAGCTCACGGCGAAACTCATCCTCCAGCACCTGCAGATAGTGCTCCCGCTTCTGCTCCGACTCGGCATCCTTGAGCAGACCCAAGGCAAAGCTGAGGTTCGAGAGGGGCTCGCTCAGATCCTGCAAGAATTTCTTGAACAGAGTGCCCTTCACGTCCGTGAACTGCTGCAACTGCTGCAGTTTTTGCCGCAGCTCCTCGATTCTTTTCTCTTCCAGCTTGCGGTTCTCAAGGCTCTGGCGGTGGTTGTGCAGGGCAATTTCAATGGTGGTGTAGAGTTCCCGCTCTTTGAAAGGCTTGATGATGTAGCCGAAGGGCCGGGTCTCCTTGACGCGGGAGAGCGTGTCCTCATCGGCGTAGGCCGTCAGATGCACCACCGGAATGTTGAAGCGCTCGGTGATCCGCTTGGCGGCTTCTATGCCATCGATATCGCCTTTTAGGACGATATCCATCAAGACCAAGTCCACCGGCATCTCTTCCAGCCTTCGGATCGCTTCTTCCCCGGAAGAAGCAATGGCGGGCACAGCGTAGCCGAATTTTTTCAGAACGTTGGCAATGTCCTTGGCGATGATCTTCTCGTCTTCGACGACCAGGATACTGCCTTTGACAAGGGGTGGAACTCTCTTCAAGGCTCGCTCCTCGGAAAGGTAATGATGAAGGTGGTACCCGGTTTGCTTCTCAATTGTATCTTGCCCTGTAGCTGATCGGTGAGGGTTGCAACCAGTTGTAAACCCAGAGATTGAGTTTCCTTGAAGTCAAAGTTCGGGGGCAAGCCAACGCCATTGTCGGAGACTCGCAACTGAGTATATTTGCGGGTTTGGCTGAAATGAATCTCTATCTCCCCGCTGCGGCCCTTCGGGAAGGCATACTTGAGGCTGTTGGTCACCAACTCGTTGATGATCAGGCCACACAAGACCGCATCGTCCAGGTTGAGGCGGATCCCTTCGGCGCGGATGTTGGCGCGAATGCTCTCGGGGTTTACCCCGTAAGAGTGAAAGAGGTTGGAGATCAAATTGTGTAGGTACTGCTTGAGATCCACAGCGGCCAGATTGTTGGATTGGTACAAACCTTCGTGGATCAAAGACATGGCTTGAATACGGCTGCCGGCATCCTTAAAAACGCGGGCGTACTTGCGGCTTTTGATTTGGTCAGCTTGGAGCCGCAGCAGGCTGGAGATGATTTGCAGGTTGTTTTTGACGCGGTGGTGAATCTCCCGCAGCAGGACTTCTTTTTCCTGAAGGGCAGCTTGGATCTGCAGCTTTGCCCGTTTTTCTTCGGTAATGTCTTCGCAAATGCCGATGATGAAGAGGTTTTTGCCCTCGGGATCCCGGACTGCAGAGACTGCCAGGCGGCACCAAACCACCTTTCCGCTGCGGTGGATGTAGCGTTTTTCCAGGTGGTAGCGATCCCGTTGGCCGTTCAAAACCTCCTGGAAGAGTTGCCAATCTTCCTGAATGTCCTCGGGATGGGTGAGGTCGCAGAAGCTCATGTGGGTCAGTTCGGCAGCGCTATAGCCCAAGATCTCTTCCAGAGCGGGGTTCACTTTTAGGTAATGGCCCCGATGATCGACGATGGAAATGCCCAGGGCTGACTGCTGGAAGATGCCCCGTAAACTCAGCTCACTTTGGCGAAGGGCTGCCTCGGCTTGCTTGCGCTCGGTAATGTCCAAAATCTGGCTTAGAAAGTAGCTGGGATCCCCTTGGGCCGTGCGCACCAGGGTGATGCGAAGAATGGCATAGACTATTTGGCCGTTCTTGTGGATGTAGCGTTGTTCCTGTTCGCACTGATGCACCTGGCCGGCCAGCAGGCGGTTGCTGTTTTCCAGAGTGGTGGCGATGTCGTCGGGATGGGTGATGTCGAGGACGGTTTTCCCTTTGAGATCCTCCAGGGTGTAGCCCAGGGTTTCGGTAAAAGCGGCGTTGATTTGCAAATAGGTGCCATCCACGTGGGTCATGGCCTTGGCAATGGGGGCCCATTCAAAGGATTGGCGGAAGCGTTCTTCACTTTCTTTGAGGGCAATTTCTGCCTCCACGCGGGCGCTGATGTCGATCACCTGGTTGAGAAACTGGGTGGGCTGTCCTTCCTCGTCGGTGAGCAGGGTGGCCTGAAACAGCACATGAACAACCTGGCCGGAACGGTGGGTGTAGCGAATCTGGCGCTGGCTGACAGAGACCTTCCCTGCCAGCAAAGCCTCATTGGCCTCCAGCAGTGGGTTGACATCTTCGGGGTGGAGAATGTCCAGTTGTTGCCGATGCTTCAATTCTTCGGGGGTGTAGCCGACAATCTGGGCAAAGGCATCGTTGACCTGGATAAACCGCCCCTGCAAGTCCACAAGGGCAATTCCATTGGGGGCCAGCTCAAAAATCTGCCGAAAATGGTTGGCGCTTTGTTGCCAGGCTTGCTCTATACGACGCCGTTCGGCTTCCAGTTGCTTGGACTCAGTGATGTCTTCGACGATCCCTGCCACCCGATAGATTTTGCCCTCTTTGTCGGCGATGGGAAAGGTGCGTTCTCGCAGCCAAATCAGGCGGCCATCAGTGTGATAAATGCGGAAGACAACATCGGTGGATTTGCCCTCCGATTGGGCTTTGAGGATGGTGGGGAACAACCAGCGGTCGTCGGGGTGGATCTGGCGGATCCAGGCTTGGGGGTTGGCGTAGGCCTCTTCGGCGGAGCGGCCCCAAATGGCTTCACAGGCTGGGCTGACGTAGATCAGCTCTTTGCTGTAGACCGTTGTAATCCAAAACAGTTGTTGCGTATTCTCTACCAGTTGCAGAAAACGATGCTCGCTCTCTCGGCGGGCTTCTTCCAATTGTTGTTGTCGTTCTTTCAGTTGACGGGATGCTGTGATGTCGGTAACAAATCCTTCAAAATAGAGGGGATCCCCCTGGTCGCTGTAGATGGTACGGGCATTTAAAGAAATCCAAATTAGCCTGCCATCCTTGCAGCAGACTTGGTGTTCAAAATTCACAACTTGACCTTCTCTCAGCATGCGCTGGATGAATTCGGCTCGTTGCTCCGGATCGCTATAGATTTGGGTGCCAATATCGGAGACGTTGTGCATCAAATCCTCAGGGGATTCGTAGCCGAAAATATGGGCCAAGGCCGGGTTGGCAACCAGGTATTTGCCCTCTAGGGTGGTTTGAAAAATGCCTTCGACGGCGTTCTCGAAGATCTGCTGGTAGCGGGCAGCAGTGCTGCGGCTGTCTTGCAGTTGGGATTGGAGCTGCTCGAGGGTTTGCCGATGCTCCTGGGCTTGGAGAAGAATGTGCTTCAGGCTGAGGGCAACGAGGTCAATCTGTTCCCGTTCAAAGGAACTCAGTTGGCGAGGATGGCAGTCAAGCAGGTGCAGATCGGCCAACCGGATCCCCTGCTCAGTCTGCAAGAGGAAGGATTCATGAAAAGGCCATTGCTCAGCCCCAGGACTGGCATTGAGGTTGAAGGGTTCGCCGGCTGGGATCCCTTGCGGATCCCGGTAGAGGATCCCTTTTGAAGACGAGTGGGGATCCGATCCCGGCTGGGCCAGTTCTAGATAGACCAAAGGTACTTTCAACAGTTGACCCAGTAATTGCAACAGCGGGTACAGCGCTGTACCCAGTTCGGTTTGAAGGGACTGCCCTTCCCTGGGAGCAGTCCGCGGGAAAGCAAAACCGTGCACAACGGATCTTGGCGAGCGAGAAATGGGAGGTGACATGGGAAAACCTGGCCGAGGAGCTGGCTCAACCCAGTCCATCACGACAGATCGGGGGTGCCTGGTTGGGCTGATCTCCACAGGGAAAAGGAGCAGGCGCACCCATTCTGCACCCACTCTACTCTAGCGATACTCTGGAGAAACTTACTTTGAAACTTACTTTAGTGAAACATGCTGCTGACGGAGCTATCTTCATGGATGCGCCAGATCGCTTCCCCCAGCACATTGGCTACCGAGAGAACGGTTAACTCGGGAAAGTGCTGCTCTGGAGGGATAGGGATGGTGTTGGTGACGATCACCTCTTCAAACAGGCCACCCCGCAGGCGTTGAATGGCCGGCTCAGAAAAAACAGGATGAATGGCGCAGGCATAAACCGCTTTGGCTCCCAGCTTGCGCAGCAATTTTGCCCCTTCCGAGATGGTGCCTGCGGTATCGATCATGTCATCCACAAGGATGGCAGTTTTCCCCCGCACATCCCCAATCAGATTCATGACTTCCACATCGTTGTGGGCTTGGCGGCGCTTGTCAATGATTGCCAGAGGGGCTTCCTTGAGTTTTTTGGCAAAGGCACGGGCACGAGCCACGCCCCCCACATCGGGAGAGACGACCACAATGTCTTCGTCGAGCAAGCCCTTTTCCTTGAGGTAAGCCTGTAATACCGGCTGGGCGTAGACATGGTCGAGGGGAATGTCGAAGTAGCCTTGAATCTGGGCCGAGTGCAGATCCATAGCCAGCACGCGATGAGCTCCCGCCTGGGTAATCATGTTGGCCACCAGCTTGGCGGTGATCGCTTCTCGGCCTGCCGTTTTGCGGTCGGCGCGAGCGTAGCCGTAGTAGGGCAAGACAGCGGTGATCTGCCGGGCAGAGGCGCGGCGACAGGCGTCAATAATGACCAGCAGTTCCATTAGGTGGTCGTTGACGGGGCGGCAGGTGGGCTGCACCAAGTAGACATCGGCACCCCGGATCGACTCTTGGATTTGGATGTACAGCTCGCCATCGGCAAAGCGCTTGCGCAACATCGGGCCCAGATCCATGCCCAGGTAACGCGCTACCTCCTGAGCCAGAGCCGGGTTGGCGCTGCCTGAGAAGATTTTGAGGCGGTTGCTATCCGAGATGGGTGGCAGGGGAGAAGGGCGGAGAAGAGGGGCAGGGCGAACCACAGATCGATGCTGAACTCGTCCGTAGCCAACGCCTAACGGCGAGCTGTCGCTATCGTAGCACCAGCACTTGCAACCTCAGCAACTGTATTCTTGGGGATTTTCTGGGGAGGCAGGTTACTATGAGCAGAATGAAGGTCGAGCTGCTGCACATCCACAAGCGTTTTGGGGCGGTACAGGCGAACCGCGATGTGTCCTTACGGGTGGAGGCGGGCACGATCCACGGCCTGCTTGGGGAGAATGGGGCCGGCAAAAGTACCTTGGTCAAAATCCTGAGCGGCTTTCTGCGCTGTGATCAGGGGGAGATTTGGATTGATGGGCAACCGGTTCGCATCGACAGCCCTGCAGCAGCCATTCGCCTGGGCATTGGCATGTTGCACCAGGATCCCTTGGATTTTCCTTCTCTGACGGTACTGGAAAACTTTATTGCCGGGCAACGAGGGCGCTTGGGCTTGGGGCTGCGGGAAAGCCGAAGACGTCTCGAGAAAGCCTGTGAAGAGTTTGGTTTTAATCTCAACCCCGATGGAGCCATCGGCAGTTTGACGGTGGGGGAACGGCAACAACTGGAAATGCTGCGGTTGCTTTCCCTGGGGATCAACACCTTGATTTTGGATGAGCCAACGACGGGCATTTCTGCAGCGCAAAAAGATCTTCTGTTCGCGGCTCTGAGAAGGTTGGCGGAGCAGGGCAAATCGGTGATCTTCGTCTCCCACAAGCTGGCCGATGTGGAGTGCCTTTGCGATCGGGTGACGGTGATGCGGCAGGGGGAGGTGGTGGGGGAGCTGCCTGTTAGAGGTGAGGACATTGCCCTGCTGGAACAGCGGTTGATCGATTGGATGTTCGGGCGGGAGTTGGCACCCCCGGCTCGGCCCCATTCTCCGCAAAGGAGGGCGGATCCCCTGTTGGAGTTGCGCTCTCTGGTGGTGCGGCATGAGCCGTTTGCCTTGGCTTTGCCAGATCTGGCGGTGCAGCCGGGGGAAGTGATTGGGTTGGCCGGTTTGGAAGGCAGTGGGCAACGCTCTTTCCTGCTCACCTGTGCAGGGTTGTTGCCGCCCAGGCGTGGCCGGATTCTGTTGGGGGGGCAGGAGATGACAGGCCGTCCTTACGGCGACTATCTGCGCTGTGGGGTGGGGTTTTCTCCGGCGGATCGGCTGCGGGAAGGGCTGATCCCCGGCTTAACCTTGCAGGAGCATTTTGCCCTCCAGCAGCAGGATCCCTGGATCAACTGGGCTCTGGCCCGTCAGCAGGCCCAAGCGGCCATTGAACACTTCAGCATTCGCGGTCACCCCTACAGCCGGGTGGAGCAACTCTCGGGGGGCAACCAGCAGCGCAGCCAGTTGGCTCTCTTGCCCACACCCCTGAGTCTTTTGCTGATGGAGCACCCAACGCGAGGGTTGGACATTGAGTCGGCGCTGTGGGTCTGGGGGCAATTGCTGGAACGCACCCAAGCGGGTACGGTTATTCTTTTTGCCTCGGCGGATTTGGACGAGATCCTGCAGTACAGCGACCGAGTGATGGTGTTCAGCGGCGGACAGGTCTCGGAGCCCATTCCGGCGGCGGAGCTCACCGTTTCACGCCTGGGGCAGATGATGACACTCCCCGTCACCAACAGCAGCGAGATTCCAGGGATCCCAACTGAGGTTTAGAGGGCTGGTCGCATCAGCAGGAACTGACACTCTGCCGCAGCAGGAGAAGGATTTGAGAACGGCATGGCAACCGGCTAGAGCAAGGCTTAGAGTAGCAGTAGCCCCAAGCCTTTTGCTCAAGGAATCTGGCCATGGGATCCCAGGATCACCTCTTGCCTCCAGGAGCAGAGGAGCTGCAATCTGACCGCTCGCCCTCCTCGGAGCAAGTCCTTTTGGAGCTCACCGTTCGGGGATCCCGGCAGCAGGTGTTGCGAGGTTTGCGAGCTTGGCTGGAGCTGGGCTTACTGACCCCAGAGCACTTTCGCCTGCTGGTGGAGCAGTATCGGCTGGAGGCGGAGGAGAGAGAAGCAAGGCCAGGGGCAGTTTCCCCTGGCGACGAGATCCCGGCCCGTCTTGGCTCGGCCTACGTGCTGTGGCTTTTAGGTTTACTTGGCATTTGTGGCTTGCACCGTTTTTATCTGGGCCGCTGGGGCACGGGGCTGCTCTGGCTGCTTACTTTTGGGCTGCTGGGGATCGGACAGCTCCTGGATTTGATTTGGATCCCAGGGATGGTGCGAGAAAGAAATGCTCGCCTGGCCGGATCTGGGGTTGAGGAACCTGCGGTCGAGGGGGGAGAAGAGCCCCAAGCTGCCCCTCAACCTGTTCGCGCCAGCGGTGCGGAGCACTATCGCGCTACTCGGACGGAGTCCTTGTCCCCCTCTCCCCCGGCACTGGCTGTTTTGCTGCGGAACTTGCTGTCCGAGCTAAGCGTGACTTGGCTGTTGCTGCTGGGCCTGTTTTTGGTGGTGGTGTCCTCGGGGGTGCTGGCGGCCAGCCACTGGGAGCAATTTTCTCCAACTGCTCAGTATGGGGTGCTCTTGGCCTATACGGCGGCTTTTGGGGTAGGTGCTGGATGGATCCAACGGCAGGAAGGGCTGCGTCTAACCGGTCAAACCTTGGAGGCTATTGCCCTGCTGCTGGTGCCGGTGAACGTGTGGGCCCTGGATGGGCTGGGGATCCTTTGGGGGATCCGCATCCTGGCGCTGGGCTTGCTGCTGGGGATCCCGTTGACGGCTGAGGGTCGGGTGCGCTCGCTGGGTTCAGGTGCCGGCTTTCGCGACAGCGGTGTGGAGCCCAATGCCTTTTCCAATGCCTTTTACGGAACCTTGGTGAACTTTTTGGCCCTCTCTGGCTTGCACGCTTTCTGGAGCTTGGGGCCGCAGGAGCTTCGCCCTGCTTTTGTCCTGGGGATCCTGTATCTGGGGATCCTCAGCACCGTGATTTACACCTGGAGCCGCCGGTCTCGGGAATTACGGGGCTCCAGGCTCTGGCTAATCGGGGCTGCCGGATCCCTGTTGATCCTGCGGGGGCTGCTGTCTGGGCATGTCCAAGTGCCGCAGTTGGGGTTGGCGGTGGCCCTGTTGGGTTGGCTAGCAGCGGAATGGCCCCAGGGATCCCCGGACGTCGTAGCAGAAGGCGCTCAGGAGGGGACGCTCTCCCGCTGGTGGGAGGGGAGCTGGGTGCTGTTGGTGGTGGGCTGGCTGCTGGCTGCCATTGGCTTGGCGGAGAGCCCTTTCAGCGGCTGGCAGTTGCTGGGGATTAGCCTGCTGGGGATCCATGTCTTAATCGGGCGCTTGCGCCGACACACCCAGTCGCCCCAGCGGGACGAAGTCCTTAGGGTGCATTTGACGTTGCTGTTCTTGCTGGGCCTGGAAACTTGCTGGGCTTTTTGGCAGGTGTGGCCAGCAAGCTGGCGGCAAGAGGTTGTAGCTACAGTAACCAACTGGTTTCAGCCCCTTGATTCCCCTTGGGGCTTGCTGGGGTTGGCGCTGCTGCCCTACGAGGTGCTGTGGCTGGGGTTGGCGGCCCGCTGGCAGAGGAGCGGTCCAGAAGCCGGTGAGACAGGCTTTTCTAGGCTGGTAGAACCAACAGAGCGCTTGGTTTTGGGGCTAGGGGGATCCCTGCTGCTCTTGAGCCTTCCCTATCCGGCCATTCGCTTTTGGCACTTGCTTTTGAGCGCCGGGATCCTGGCCTGGTGGCTACAACAAAAGTCCAGATCAGGAGAAACTCCCAACTTTCTTTGGGTACTCCTGACCCACGCCTACGGAGTGGGGGCACTGCTGGCCGGGATCCGCTGGCTTTTGCCCGACTTGTTCGCGCCAGCGGTGCGGAGCACTAGCCTGTCCAGTTGGGGAGTGGTTCTGCTGCTGGTGGGCCTATTGGAATGGGCAGGGCGGGTGGCTCTGGGTGGGTCAGGGCGCTTTTGGGGATTGCCCGTGGGGCTGTGGCAGCGAAGTGCAGATGGCATAGGGTCGGTGTTGGTGGGATCCAGCTACTTGGCGTTTTTGCTGCAACGGCTCCCCGAGTTGTCTGCGACGGGTGAACAATCCTTTGGCTGGCTGTGGCTGCTGGTGCCTCTTGTTTTGACGGCAGCTCAGGTATTGGCCCTGCCTCCCCTGGAGTTCATGCCCCGCTGGCTGCAGAGCCCAGAGCAAGGGGGATTGGGATCCCTTTCCTGGCAGCAGGGGATCCCGGAGCGCGGGTCTTTGCGTTTCCCGGCAGTTCTCTCCCTTTTGCTGGCCCAGTTACTCACCTTTGGAAGGCCGGGGGTTGAGTTTCTGGGTCTGGGCTTGGGGTTGCTGCTGATGGCCACTCAGGTGTGGGTGTGGGCCTCTTTCCCCTCCGCCGACCATGAGCTCCACACCGCCAACGCAGTTGTTCCAGCAGAGGTGCTGTTGACAGTGACGTTTGGCTGGGGGTTCGGTCTGGTGGGAATCCATCGGCTGTTCCCCGCTTTAACGGAGTCAGAATGGCTGACGGCCTTGGGGGTGCTGCTGTTGTTCGCGACAGCGGTGCGGAGCACTAGCGGCTGTCGCTACAGCCTAGGGACTCCGTTCCACTACCTCTCTCCCCGCCTTCGGGCAGCTTACCGACCGGTGCTGGATGGCTTTGGCTTTCTGCTGGGGATCGTACTTTTACTTTCCCTAACGTTGCAGACATTGCAGCCAGAAGCAGGTCGCATCGGTGGTGGAAAGTACCTGGATTCCCCAGTGGCTCTGACCCTGGCCTCTGGGACTGTCCTGGTGGCCATTGTTTTGCGGCTTTGGGTGGAAGTGGCTCCCGCTTTTTATCGCGACGGCGGTGTCCATCCTGCTGGCTTGGAGAGCGAAAGCCCGTCTCCTTCCAGGGCGGAGGATGTCTCAACTGGCGGCAGCGGTCAGGAGGCTTCGTCGGCCATCTCATGGTCTGTAATGGAGAGGCTGTCCTATGGGCTGATCTGGGCTTTGGAGCTGTTGGTGGCCAGCAGCCTCTTGTGGGTGGTGCAGGGATCCCGTCCTGTTGCCCCTCTGCTTGCCGTCATCAATCTGAGCCTGGGGATCCTCTTTTGGATTGGGCCGGAGAAACTCCTCTTTGAGCGGCCCGATCGCGCTGGTGGGACGGAGTCCTCAGGGGGACAACTCCTGCAGCGGGTCAAGGCTCTGAGTTGCTGGGGGACAGCGCCGCTGATCTATGCCGGCTTGGGCTGGCTGGGATCCCATGCCCAGTGGAGTGAGGTAACGGGCTTGGGCAGCTTAGGTCTCTCCATCGTGTTGCTGGGCCTGGGGCGTCGACAGGCGGTCCAACGGGCGCAAGAGCAAGGCCGGGAAGACCTCCGTCCTGCCAACTGGAAAGGGCTCCTGGGCGCTTGGGGCGTGTCTGTGGCCGCCTACGAGAGCTGGGTTTACTTCCTCAGCCAGCGAACTGGGGGATCCCTGGCAAATGGGTTGGTGTTGATCGCTCTGTTAGGGCTGAGCTTGGCCTGGGGCTACGGCTTTTGTCCCCCTTGGCTGGCGGCGACCCTGCAGCTTAAAAGAGCTGGGTTGCGCTGGATGGCCTTGGCCAACTGGGCTCTGGCCAGCCTTGTCCTCTGGTCTGCCCTTTTCGATCCTCGCCTCAGCCGTTGGGGACAGCTCCTCTGGGTGCTGACGGGATCCGGCCTGGTGGCCTATGCCGCCGGACAGGCGAGAACCTCAACTCTAGAATCTCCAACAGAGCAAAATTGGGTGCCAACGGTCTGGGGTTACCTCAGTGCATGGCAAGGAGCTGGGGTTCTGCTGGGCGGTGTGTTCCTGGGGCTGCCGCAGCTATCCATAGCGCGATGGGCCGGATCCCTGCTCTGTGGGCTGGGGCTGGTTTACCACGGCTTGCCCTGGCGACGGTGGGGCTGGCCGGCGGCTCCTTGGCAGAATACAGCCCTGGTGCTGCCCCTGGCCGCTTTTCTGGTAACCGCGGGAGGAAATAACACCCTTAATCTGCTGCTGGGGGCAACCTACTATGCCCTGCTGGCTATCTGGAGATCCCAAGTGCGCCTGGGCTATGTCAGCCTGTTCTTGAGCAACTGGATCCTGTGGAATTACGGCTGGCATCAGGATTGGGCTTCCCTGACGTTCTATGCCCTGCCCCTGGTGGGATCCCTGCTCTATGTGGCCCAGGTGGATCCGGGATTACAGGAAACCAACGGACGGCGGGGGCGGCATTGGCTGCGGCTGGTTTCCTTGGGCACATGGCTGCTGGTGGTGCTGGTGGAAACTCACGGGCAACGGTGGACGGGCTTTTGGCCGGTAGGGTTGGGTTTGGCCTTGGGTCTGCTGGGCTTGGCCTTGCGGGTAAGAGCCTATCTCTTCGTGGGCACGCTGGCCTTTGGGCTGGGGATCCTGCGGCAGGGATGGCTGTTGGTAACAACTGATGCGCTGCTGCTCTGGGCCACTGGGATCCTGCTGGGCCTGCTTCTGATTTGGACGGCAGCCAATCTTGAAAGGCGTCGAGAAGAGGTGGGATCCCGCCTCTCCGCTTGGCTAGGGCAACTGCAGAGCTGGGAATAGCTCCCCCAGTGGGAGAGGGGTCGAGAGTGAGCCAGTGGGGCAAGGGGCATGTCAAACTGGTGCTGGCCTTGCTTTGGAGGATGGGGTCTATTGCTGGGCAACGTTGACCCAAAGGTGTCTTCTCAGCCTAGGTGGAAAAAGCTTCTGCGGCAGATCTTGGCTCCTTGGCGCGAGTTCGATGGCATGTTGCTGGCCACGGTGCTGGCCTTGACAGGCATCGGCATTCTTGCCATCCGCAGCGCAGTCTGGGAGCGGCCCATCAGCCACTATTGGCTGCAGCAGTTGATCATGGCCGGGATCAGCCTGGTGTTTTTGGGAATGGTAGCCCGGATCCCGTATGAGCGGCTTTTGCGCTGGCACTGGTTCACCTACTTCCTGACCTTGGCAGGTTTAATTGCAGTGCTCTTTTTCGGCACGGCGGGGGGAGGGGCGGAGCGCTGGCTCTCCATCGCTGGCTTTCAGGTGCAGCCTTCTGAGTTTGCCAAGCTGGGGGTAATTGTTACCCTGGCTGCTCTCCTGCACCACTGGCCGATCAAGTACTTCAGCCAGATTTGGGTGGCCGTTGCCGTCATTGCTCCTCCCTGGATCTTGATTTTCCTGCAGCCCAACCTGGGCACTGCCCTGGTGTTTGTGGTGATTGTGCTGGTCATGCTCTACTGGGCCGGAGCCAAGGGCAGTTGGATCCTCTTGCTTTTGTCGCCGGGGGTGGGAGCCATTCTCTATGGCTTACACACTCGCCCAGAGCTGAGCTGGATGCTTTGGGTTTGGCTGCTCTGGTGTCTGGGAATGGCGGGGTTGGCTGCTTGGCGTCTCCCCTGGCAGTGGACGGGGGCCGTAACTTTTGGGGTAATCAACCTGCTCTCGGGGCAGTTGGGTCAGCTAGCTTGGCACCTTCTCAAGCCCTATCAGCGGCGGCGGCTGGAGATTTTTATCGATCCCATGCAAGAGCCCTGGGGAGCCGGCTATCACCTCATTCAATCCCGCATTGCCATCGGAGCCGGCGGCCTCTGGGGCCGCGGTATCCAGCAGGGCACCCAAACCCAGCTGGACTTCATCCCCGAACAGCACACGGATTTTATTTTCTCCGCCATTGGGGAAGAGATGGGCTTTGTGGGCACCCTGACGGTGCTGATCCTGTTCTGGATCCTGTGTGCGCGGCTGATCTGGATTGCCCAAGGGGCCAAGGACAATTTTGGATCCCTGATTGCCATTGGGGTGCTGGCGATGATCCTCTTTCAGGCGGTGGTGAACATCAGCATGACCATCGGCCTGGCCCCGATTACCGGCTTGCCTTTGCCTTTTCTAAGTTATGGCCGCTCGGCTCTACTGACCAATTTTCTGGCCATTGGCTTGGTGGAATCGGTGGTGATGCACCGCCAGCGTACTAGTCTTTTCAAGTAGGCAGGCTCAATTTGCCTCCAGCGGGTTTGGCCTCAACAAGGGGAAGCTGCTGCCAGCGTTGGGCAACACTGGCCAAGGATCTTAAGATAGGAACACGGAGCCCCGGCTGGTCGAGCTGGCATGTTGCGTTTGGATCCTGCCCTCTACTTTGACCACAGCGCCACCACTCCGCCTCGGCCTGAGGTGATCGAGGCCATGCAGATGGCGATGCAGGAAAGCTGGGGCAACCCCTCCAGCTTGCACGGGTGGGGAGAACGGGCCGCCATGGCCATGGAGCGGGCGCGGCAGCAGGTGGCCGAGCTGCTTAACTGTGAGCCGGAGGCGCTGCTGTTTACCTCAGGCGGGACGGAGTCCAACAACCTGGCCCTGTTTGGGGTGGCCCAGCGCTACTCTACTCCCCAACATCTCATCATCTCCAGCGTCGAGCACGCCTCGGTGGAGAATGCTGCCCGCCAGTTGCAGTCCCAAGGCTGGCAGGTCACCCGTCTGCTGGTGAACGCCGCCGGCCAGGTGGATCCCCAGACTTTGATCCAGGCGCTGCAACCCAATACCGTTTTGGTCTCCATCGTCCACGGCCAAAATGAGGTGGGATCCCTGCAGCCCATTGCAGAGCTGGGTCAGATCTGTCGCCAGGCGGGGGTGCTCTTCCACACCGACGCTGTGCAGACGGTGGGGCGGATCCCGCTGGATCTGGCGCAACTGCCGGTGGATCTGCTCTCCCTTTCCGGGCATAAACTCTACGGGCCCCAGGGGGTGGGGGCGCTGTACGTGCGCCCAGGGGTGGAGCTGCGACCGCTGCTGCGGGGGGGCGGGCAAGAACGGCGGCTGCGGGCTGGCACCCAAGGGATCCCGGGCATTGTCGGCTTGGGAGTGGCGGCAGCTTTGGCGGCCCAAGAGCTATCTCAAGAAACGGCCCGCCTGCGGCAATTGCAACGGCATTTGGCCCAGTTGCTAGCGGAGGTGCCCGGTTTGCGGCTGACCGGCCCCGTCCGTTTGGAGCAGCGCTTGCCCCACCACCTCAGCTACTGCGCCGCAGGGATCCCGGGGAATGTGCTGGTCAGGGCCCTAAGCCGCCAGGGGATCGCCATTAGCGCCGGCTCCGCCTGTAGCAGTGGCCAACTGATCCCCAGCCGCATCCTCTTGGCCATGGGCCACTCAGAAGCCGAGGCGCTGGGATCCATTCGCCTTAGCCTTGGCAAAGCCACCACCTACGCTGCGGTTGAGTATGTGGCCCGATGTCTACAAACGGAGCTTGCCTCCATCTCCAAATCCGTAGCCTTGGGGAATGCGGCAACTCAATCCCCGTTGTCGATCCCCGTCACGTAGCCGGATCGAAGGTCGGGCAGGCTGGGTTAAGGTGATAAAGAGTTACAGGGCTGGTCGCTATGGCTGAGATGAGTCCGTATCAGGTGTTGGGAATTAGCGAAGAAGCCTCTTTTGAAGAGATTCAATCGGCGCGGGCTCGGCTCCTGGCCAGCTTGGGCGCCGATGAACAGCAGCAAGAGCGGGTGGAGCAAGCCTACGATGCCATCCTGATGCAGCGCCTGCGCCTGCGCAAAGAGGGCAAAATCGCCGTTCCCGATCGCATTCGCTACGCCGAACAACGGGCTGCCCATCCTGAGCCGGAGCTGAGTTTGCCTCGCCCTGCTGCCCAAAATCCCCCCTGGGTCAGCCGCTGGTTGGATACCCCCTCTACCGCCGATGCCCTCTGGCCTGCGGCGCTGCTGGGTGGGCTGGGGGGTTGGGTTATCCTGGCTCCCGATGAGTACCCCTCGCTGCAACTGGCCTTGGGGCTGATGGCTTGTATCTATTTCCTGTACCGCAAAGAGCGCCGCTTCATTCGCGCTTTTCTCTTGGCCCTGGCGGGCCTGAGCCTGGGGCTGATGTTGGCCTACGGCATTGCCCTTCCTCTCACCGGTGGCGATGCTCCTGGTGCGCTGTTGGTGGGGATCACGTTTACGGTGATGTGGTTGGTGACCAGCTTTCTGCGCTAGCTGCCGGTTGGCAACGGATATCCAACCAGGGATCATCCTCACCTGCCAAACCGCCGCTGCCGCGACTGATAGCTAAGCAAGGCTTGGTGAAAAGCGGCTCGGTCGAAATCCGGCCAGAGGATGGGGGTGAAATACTGCTCGGTGTAGGCCATCTGCCAGAGCAGGAAGTTGCTGATGCGCATCTCGCCGCTGGTACGGATCAGCAGATCAGGATCCGATAAGCCGGTGGTGTAGAGAAATTGGGAAAAGAGGGCCTCGTCAATCTGATCCGGCTGCAGCAGCCCCTGCTGCACCAAGGTGGCAATGGAGCGGCAGGCTTGTAGGATCTCCTGTCGTCCCCCGTAGTTGAGGGCCACCGTCAGGCAAATGCCCTTGTTGTGCTGGGTGCAGGCCACCGCATGCACGATGGTTTCCTGCAGAGAGTGGGGCAGAGCCGACAACTGGCCGGCAAACTGGATGCGCACCCCCTGCTGCACCATTTCCCCCAATTCCTGCCACAGCACCTGCTCGAACAAAGTCATGAGAAAATCCACCTCCTCGCGGGCCCGGCCCCAGTTCTCGGTGGAGAAGGCATAGGCGGTAAGGGCTGGGATCCCCCAGTCATCACAACAGCGCAGCAGCTCCTTCAGGGCCGCTACCCCTCGCTGATGCCCAACACTGCGGGGTAAGCCCCGTTTTTGCGCCCAACGCCCGTTGCCATCCATCACCACCGCCACATGGCGGGGCAACAACTGCGGATCTAGGTCGGCAGGCAACTGCAGAAGATGGGCAGGAGAAAGGGTCATGGGGATCAGTCTTTCGGGAGGGTTTTCTCAGGTTTGCGAAAGAGTTTAGTCAGATCGGCAAGGGATCCCCACCAGCGCAGCGGCCCATTGCGAAACCAGGGGTGGGCCCACAATCCCTTTAGCGGAGCATCTCGTTTTTTGGCATCGCGGGGATTGCGCAACCGCTGTACCAGCAGTTCGTGTAACTTGGCACTGGTCAGAGGCCGCTCGATGCGCCCACCCTCCGCCAGGGAAATGGATCCCGTTTCTTCTGAGACCACAATACACAAGCAATTGGTCTGCTCTGTGATCCCCATCGCAGCGCGGTGCCGTGTGCCCAGCTGTCGGGAGGCGGCCCGCTCCGAAACCGGCAGGATGACCCCCGCTGCGCGAATGCGATTCCGATGGATGACCACAGCCCCATCATGCAACAAAGTTGAAGTCTGGAAAATGGTCTGCAAGATCTCCCGCGACACCCGCGCCTGGAGAGGTACTCCTTTGTCGGTAAACACCCGCGAGTCAATTGGTTGCTCCGGCTCAATCACAATCAGCGCTCCTGTGCGGTTTTGGGAAAGTTCTCGCACTGCTTGCACCAGTTCTTCCACCAAATCTTCCTCAGGATCCTCCTCGTCATCGCCTGCGTTGCTCGGCCACTCCATGCGGATGGCTCTTGCCAACTGCTCCAGCAGCCGGCGAAACTCCGGTTGAAAGAGCACGCCCATGGCTACAGCTGCGCCCAGGAGCAGGCGATCCAAGATCAGGTGAACCAAGGGGAGAGAGGCTGTGGCCAGGTACAGCACCAGCAGCACTATAAATCCCCTCACCAGCACCCCAGCACGACTTTCGCGGGTGTAGTAGAGAGCCAAAGCCAACAGAAAGACAGCCAGAGCCCAGTCCAAGAGGCTGAGAAAGTTAAACTGCTGTAGCCAAGCCCATAAGGCCGCCAGCATGGCGAAAAACCCCGTTCACGCTCCCCTCATTGCGGACCTTCTGCCTGGTGCCGTTCTGCACCTCAGAACCCCTGTTGGACTGCGGCCCCCAGACCAGCCTACCACTCACCTCCTGGCTGTCTTCCAGTCTTTCTCGCATGAGGTGCGTTGGCTGCGGTCGGCGCTGCCAGGAAAGGCTGTGCCTCTACTGACCAGATGGGTATGGGCAAACTTCCCCTTCAACGCAGCAACCGCTCTGGCAAGACATCTTGACGGATTAAGTCGGCATAAGTTTCTCGCCGCACAATCAACTGGGCCTCTCCCTCGTTGACCAGCACCGCGGCTGGCCGAGGGAAGCGATTGTAATTGGAAGCCATGCTGTAGTTGTAGGCCCCCGTCGCCAAAACCACCAACACTTCTCCTGCCATTGGGGCGGGCAGAAGCACATCCTTCAACAGCACATCCCCCGACTCGCAGTGCTTGCCGGCCACCGTTACCCGCTGCGTGGCCTCTGCCTCTGGTCGGTTGGCCAGAAGGGCGGTATAGCGGGCTTGATAGGTGATCGGGCGGGGGTTGTCGGACATACCACCGTCGATGGTGATGTAGGTGCGTCCTTGGGGCAGGTCATCGCTGGGAGGGATCCGCTTTTGCCCTCCCAGGGTGTAGGCGGTCACGGCAGCCGGCCCAATCACAGATCGTCCGGGCTCGCAGAGCACCTTGGGCAAAGGGATCCCGGACTGGGCAAAGGCTTGTTGCACCGCCGTTGCCACAGTTTCCACCCACTCCGGGATGGAGGGGGGATCATCGGATTCGATATAGCGGATCCCCAGGCCCCCACCCACATTCAGCTCTTGTAGGGGCAACCCTCTGCCCAGCCCTTGCCGCCAGATCTGGGCCAGCACCCCCGCCAGGTCGCGGTGGCCCTGTAGATCAAAAATCTGTGACCCAATGTGGGCATGGAGCCCAACGCACTGCAGTTGGGGATGGGCTGCCAAAAAGTCAAACACTTCCGGCAGTTGCCATTGGCCGATGCCGAATTTGCTGTCGGTTTGTCCGGTGCGGATGTACTCGTGGGTGTGGACGTCAATACCAGGGTTAACCCGCAGGAGCAGCCGCGCTGGCCGTGCGGGCGTGGTCAGGGCCGACACCTGCTGCAGTTCGTACAGGCTATCGACCACCAAAGTACAGCCCGTCTCCAGGGCCAAGTTCAGCTCGTCGAGAGACTTGGCGTTGCCGTGCAGATAGAGATCTTCACCTTTGGCCCCCGCCTGCAGGGCCGTGTACAGCTCCCCGCCAGAAGCCACATCCAACCCCAGCCCTTCTTGCAGCGCCAATGCACAGATGGCCAGGCAATTCCAGGCTTTCGTGGCGTACAAAACCCGGGATCCCCCGGCGTAGCAGCGGGCCCAGGTGTCACGGTAAAGCTGGCAGGCGCGGCGCAGCGTCCATTCGTCCAGGATGTAGAGAGGGGATCCAAACTGGCGCACCAGCTCCACCACGTCGCACCCCCCAATTTCCAAGTGCCCCCGGCTGTTGATACGGCTGGTCAAGGGGCGCAAAGACTGGTTGGGGGAAAGGGTCTGCTCTGGATGGGTGGGAGTGCCGAGGGTCGAAATCATGGTCAGGAGTCAGAAAACTGTCTTAAACGATATCAAGTTCCTTATTCAGTTTGTCTTGAAAAGTGCCCAGCTCTAACCCGATCCCTTTATACCCAGCTCTGGGGCTGCCTCGTTCCGCTTCGACTCTGACTCCTCGGTTTTGAGATGGCTGACAATTGGCACAGTGGGAGTGTGTCTGACTTACGCAACACCTTCTGCTATGATGAAAGACCGGTGTCAACGGGTCGATGCCCGAGGGGTTAAAGGGGGCGGACTGTAAATCCGCTGGCTTACGCCTACGTTGGTTCGAATCCAACTCGGCCCACCATCGGCTTTGCCCACGTGGCTCAGTGGTAGAGCACCCCCTTGGTAAGGGGGAGGTCACGAGTTCGATCCTCGTCGTGGGCTTGGCGCTCTGAAGATGATCCCAGCCGCTGGCGCTAGAAGAGCTATGGCCCGAACAACTGGGGAGATGACAAGAATCCTCCCCCTCGAGGGCGGGGAGTATGTCAAAATGCGGCAAGAACCCTCGAGTGGTCGCGATGATCCCACCGGATGGATCCCCCCTTGCTTCTGTTCCTGCCTGGCATAGCCTCACCCTCGCCGCTGCCATCCAGAAGTTGCAGACCGATCCCGATCGTGGCCTCACCACTCAGCAGGTGATCCAGAGGCAGCGGCAATATGGCCCCAATGAGCTGATCACCACTTCTGGCCGTAGCTCCTGGCAAGTCCTGCTGGATCAATTCCGCAACATCATGCTGCTGATGCTGATCGCCGTAGCGGCGATCTCAGCCACTTTGGACTTGCAAGAAGGCGAGTTTCCCAAAGATGCCCTGGCCATTTTGTTGATCGTTGGCCTTAACGGTGGCCTGGGCTATTTGCAAGAAAGTCGGGCGGAAAAAGCGCTGGCGGCCCTGAAAAAACTGGCCTCCCCTACTGTGCGGGTGGAGCGGGATGGCCTGTGGCAAGAAGTTCCAGCCAGCCAACTGGTGCCGGGGGATCGCGTGCTGCTGGAAGCCGGGGTACAGATCCCAGCCGATGGGCGCTTGGCCGAGGCCGTGAACCTGCAGGTGCGGGAAGCAGCTTTGACCGGAGAAGCCACCCCTGTAACCAAACAGGCAGATTGCGTACTCCCGCCGGACATCGAGCTGGGGGAACGGCGCAACATGGCCTTCATGGGCACCGAAGTGATTCAGGGGCGAGGGATCCTCTTGGTTACTGCCACCGGCATGAACACGGAGCTGGGCAAGGTGGCGAAGCTGCTACAAACGGTGGAAAACGAGCCCACTCCCCTGCAGCGGCGCATGAGCCAACTGGGCAATGTGCTGGTGTCGGGATCCCTGGCTTTGGTGGCCTTGGTGGTGGGGATAGGGCTGCTGCAAGCCGGGAGCATGGCCCCTTTCACCTCGCTTCTGGAAACCTCCTTGAGCATGGCCGTGGCCGTGGTACCAGAGGGGCTGCCCGCGGTTATCACTGTCACCCTGGCCATTGGCACCCAACGCATGGTGCGCCGCCATGCCCTCATCCGCCGCCTGCCGGCAGTGGAGACCCTGGGATCCGTGACCACCATCTGCTCCGACAAAACCGGCACCCTCACGGAAAACAAAATGGTGGTGACCGACATCGTTACCCCCGACCGCCATTACCACGTCAGCGGCAGCGGTTACATTCCCAAGGGATCCTTCTACTGCGGCGGCCAGCCCATAGATCCCGGGAGCGCCCCGGATCTGCAGGCCATCTTGCGGGCCGTGGTGTTCTGCAACGATGCCCTGTTGCAGGCCAGTCTCCAACCTGTTGCCGGGCGTAACCCTCGGTCTGCAGTTTCTTCCCCCCCTTCAACGCCCACCTGGTCCATCCTGGGGGATCCCACCGAGGCCGCCCTGCTGGTGGCAGCCGCCAAGGCCAACCTCCACAAAGGCTCTTTACAGGAGCGCTACCCACGGGTGCAGGAGCTCCCCTTCAGCTCGGAACGAAAACGCATGAGCGTGGTGATCCAAGAAAACGGCGGCTACTGCGTCTACACCAAGGGATCCCCAGAGCTGGTGCTAGAGCGGTGTGATCGCATCCAGAAAGGGGGCACTTGGCAGGAGCTGTCGGAAACCGATCGCCAAGCCATCCTCGGCACCAACAACCGCCTGGCCGCCCAAGGTATCCGGGTTCTGGGGGTAGCCACCCAGAGGCTAGAGCGGATCCCGGACAACGGGGAAGAGGTGGAGCACAACCTGGTTTGGCTGGGCTTGGTGGGGATGCACGATGCTCCGCGACCAGAGGCGCGAGAGGCCGTGGCCCGCTGCCGAGAAG
Source organism: Synechococcus sp. JA-2-3B'a(2-13) (assembly GCF_000013225.1). NCBI lineage: Bacteria > Bacillati > Cyanobacteriota > Cyanophyceae > Synechococcales > Synechococcaceae > Synechococcus > Synechococcus sp. JA-2-3B'a(2-13). The sequence goes on along the minus strand of NC_007776.1, from coordinate 1,713,680 downwards.
CCGGGATCCGCACGTTGATGATTACCGGCGACCACCAACTGACAGCTGTTGCCATTGCCCGCCAGCTGGGCATTCTCGAGTCGGAGGATCAGGCGATTGACGGGCGTACCCTCTCCCGCTTGAGTTTCGAGGAGCTGCTGCAAACGGTACAAACCGTCAGGGTCTATGCCCGCGTCGCCCCCGAGCACAAGCTGCGCATTGTCCAGGCCTTGCAAAAGCAAAACGAGTTCGTGGCCATGACCGGGGATGGGGTCAACGACGCCCCTGCCCTGCGCCAAGCGGATATCGGCATTGCCATGGGCATCACGGGCACCGATGTGAGCAAAGAGGCCAGCGATATGGTGCTGCTGGACGACAACTTCGCCACCATCGTGGCAGCCATTGAAGAAGGGCGAGTGGTTTACAGCAACATCCGCCGCTTTGTGAAGTACATTTTGGGCAGCAACATCGGTGAGGTGCTGACAGTGGCTGCTGCCCCCATCCTGGGCTTGGGGGATGTGCCGCTGACGCCCCTACAGATCCTGTGGATGAACCTGGTGACCGATGGCCTGCCCGCTCTGGCCTTGGCTTTGGAACCGGCGGAGCCAGGGGTGATGCAGCGCCCCCCCTTCAACCCCAAAGAGAGCATCTTCGCCCAGGGGCTGGGAGCCTACATGGTGCGCATCGGCGTGGTTTTTGCCATCTCCACAATCCTCATGATGGCCATTGTGGAAGCCTACATCCCCCACTGGCGCACGATGGTCCTCACCACCCTGTGTATCGCCCAGATGGGCCATGCGCTGGCCGTGCGCTCCAACGAGAAGCTCACCATCGAGACCAACCCTTTTTCCAACCCCTACCTGCTGGGCGCGGTCCTGACCACTCTGCTCTTGCAATTGGCTCTGCTCTATGTGCCTTTCTTGCGCAGCTTCTTTGGCACAGAGGAGCTAACCCGCACTGAACTTTTGATCTGCTTGGGCTCTAGCACCGTGGTTATGGTCTGGGTGGAGTTGGAAAAACTCTATTGCCGCTGGCGCAAGGGATCCCGCTGAATCTTCACAATTATTTTTCACAATAAAGCATCTTCACAATAAAGAGTCTCTCTCCCTACTGCACCCAGAAACAAAGCTTTGAGCCAAGACTCATTTCCCCAAAAAGCCACTCTTGAGGAATCCTGCCCATTGCATAGAGGCCATTTCCGCAAGTTAGCTGAGCTTCCCCTTTTGACCTCCAAGATAAGCTGGAAAGACTTGCTGGGATACTGTGGAAAGGGGGCAGGAATCTCTGGGTTCTATGCACAGAGAGCTATGGGCGGTAGGGAAAACGGTGGGCCTGGTGGATCCCTCTGGCCTTGCCTTTTGGCTGCTGGGATCCCTCTTCTTGGCTCTCCTGCTGCTTGGCGTCAGCCTGGGGGAAAGTCAGCCGCTTTCTGTCTTCAGAGGGATCCTGGGATCCCTTTCTCGAAGATTTCCCTTCCAACCTCCTAGAGGCACCCCCAGCCCAGAGGCTCGTTTTCGGGCAGCCTTGGAAGCCAGCTTGGATGCTATTTACCTGCTGGAGGCGGTGCGGGATCCCGTTACCCGCGAGATCCGCGACTTTGTCTTTGTGGATGTCAACGCCAAGGGGGAAGAGCTCATTTCCCTCCAGCGCCGGCAGATCATCGGCCAGCGGCTGTGCGAGCTGCTGCCCATCAACCGCTGGGGGGGCTTTTTTGAGAAATACAAGCGAGTGGTGGAAACCGGCATTCCTCTGGAAGAGGAGTTCCCCATTTCGGGGCAGCCGGGCTTGAAGGCCAGTTGGATCCATCACCAAGTGGTGCCGGTGGGCGATGGGATCCTCATCACCAGCCGCGACATCAGCGAGCGGGTCAAGATGGAGCGGGCTCTACAGGAAAGCGAGTCTCGCTACCGCGCCCTCTACGAGGCCATTCCCGACTTGATTTTTGAGCTCAGCGCCGAGGGAGTCATTCTTCATTGCAAGCCTTCCCCTTACGTTCCCACCCGACATCCGCCTGAGTTTTACGTGGGTTGCCGCGCCCAAGACGTGTTTACTGGCTCGCTGAAAGAGCAGTATCCATCTCTGGCGGAGGGGGCCTTGGTCAGCCAGACGCCGCAGTACCTAGAGTACGAAGTTGAGATTGAGCCGGGGATCCGCTGCTATCGGAGAGCCTGCGTTGTCGCTCACGGGAGAGACAAAGTTTACATCCTGGTGCGAGATATCACCGAGCGGAAACAGGCGGAGTTGGCCCTTAGAGAAATGGAAGCCACCCAGCGGGCCATTCTCCAAGCCATCCCCGACCTTATTGTTCGCCTGAATCGCCAGGGCATCTGCCTGAGTTTTATTTCCGGCGGCGATGTCCATCTTGACTGCCCAGCAGAGCGCCACTTAGGTCGATCCCTCCAGGAGATTCTGCCGCCAGCGCTGGCCGAGCAGCGGCTTTTCTATGTTCAGCAAGCCCTGGCCACCCAAACCCAACAGCGCTACGAGTACAGCATTGAAGTTCAAGGGGAGGTACGCTACGAAGAGGCCCGCATTGTCCCTCTCAACAGCCAGGAAGTCCTGGCAATCGTGCGGGATATTACAGAAGCCAAGCAGGCGGAGCTGGCCTTGAAAGCCGCTGAACAAGTGCAGCGAGCCATTCTAGAAGCCATTCCCGACTTGATCTTCCGCCTGGATAGCCAGGGCATTTGCTTGAGCTTTGTCTGGGGGGGCGAGGTTGTTCCCTATAGCTCACCCGACACCTACGTGGGCCGATCCCTGCAGGAGCTTTTGCCACCGGAGTTGGCCGAGCGGCGGCTTTTCTTTGTTCAGCAGGCTATAGCTACCCAGACGCGGCAGCGCTACGACCAAAGCATTGAGATTCAAGGAGAGACCCGCCACGAAGAGGTGCGCATTGTGCCCCTCAACCCCCAAGAGGTGGTGGTGATCGTCCGCGATGTAACCGACAGGGTGCGATCCCAGCAGGCCGTCCAGGAAAGCGAGCAGAAGTTCCGGGCGCTGTTCGAGAATGCCGCTGTGGCCATCCTCATCCGCCATGCCGAGACCGGCGAGATCCTGGAGGCCAACTCCCAAGCCATTTCGGCCTATGGCTTCTCCAGCCTGGAGGAGCTGCGGGCCTTCGACGCTTCCGAGCAGTCTCCCTATCGCCGGGCTCTTCGGGGCGGGGAGTTCTCGCTGCAGTCCTACTTGGAGCAAGCCCGCCAGCAGGGATCCGCCCGCTTTGAGTGGCACTGGCAGCGGCAGGATGGCCGAGTTGTCTGGGAAGACGTGTTTGTGCAGCCCCTTGTCTTGCGCGGGATCCCGTGTTGGGTGTTTACCGCGGTGGACATCACTGCCCGCAAGTCGGCAGAAGCGGAGCTGGAGCAGTTTTTCTCGGTGGCTCTGGATTTGCTTTGCATTGCCGATGCCCAAGGGTACTTTCGCCGTCTCAACCGAGCCTGGGAGACCACCCTGGGCTATTCTTTGCAGGAGCTGCAGAGCCGACCCTTTTTGGAGTGGGTTCACCCGGAAGATGTCCCCGCCACGCAGGCGGCCATGCAGCAGCTTATCGAAGAGAAACGGCTGGATCACTTTGTCAACCGCTACCGCACCCAGGACGGCAGCTATCGTTTCATCGAGTGGCGAGCCTCTTTGGCCGGATCCCTGTTCTACGCCGCCGGACGGGATATCACCGTAGCCAAGCTGGCAGAAGAGCAGATGAAAGCAGCCAAGGAAGCTGCCGAAGCCGCCAGCCGCGCCAAGAGCGAGTTCCTGGCCACCATCAGCCACGAGATCCGCACCCCCATCAACGCCATTTTGGGGATGACCAGTCTACTCCTGGACACCTCCTTGGATCCGCAGCAGCAGGATTGGGTACAGACCATCCGCTATGGAGGCGAGGTGCTGCTGAACCTAATCAACGACATCCTCGATTTCTCCAAGATCGAGTCCCAAAAACTGGAACTGGAGGAAATACCCTTTTCCTTGCCGCAGTTGGTGGAAGAGCTGCTGGATTTGATGGCCGCCCAAGCCCAGAGCAAGGATCTGGAACTGGTGGCTTGGGTGGATCCCAGCCTGCCGCCAACCTTGATAGGGGATCCCAACCGGCTGCGCCAAATCCTGGCCAATCTGCTCAGCAACGCCATCAAGTTCACCCCCCAGGGAGAGGTGGTGGTGACCGTCGAGGCCGGGGAGAGGGATCCTGAAAAGCAATGGGTCAACGTTCAGGTGCGGGATACAGGCATTGGCATTCCCCCCGAAAAATTGGATCGCCTCTTCAAGCCCTTCAGCCAGGTGGATAGCTCCATCAGCCGCCAGTTTGGGGGCACCGGCCTGGGCTTGGCCATCAGCCAGCGTCTCTGCCAGCTCATGGGGGGAGCAATCGGGGTGGAAAGTCAGCCGGGCCAGGGATCCACTTTTCGCTTTCGCATCCCCCTAAAGAGGCCAGACCAGGAGCTGTTGCCAACCGCCGCACCGGATCCGTGCTTGGCCGGCAAGCGGGTTTTGCTGGTGGAAGATAACGCCAGCCAACGGCAGTTGCTATCCCGACTGCTGAGCGCTTGGGGCATGGAGGTAACCTGTTGCGCCTTGGCAGCAGAAGCCCAGGCTGCAGCTAGAACCCATTCTTTTGACCTAGCCCTGCTGGATGCCACTCTGCCAGGCCAGGATGGCCTAACCTTGGCGGCTAACCTGCGGAAAGCGCAACCCCGCCTGTTACCGCTAGTGCTGACGGGGCGCAACTTCATCTCCACAGCAGACCCTCTCCCCACTTTGGCCAAGCCGGTCAAAGCCTCCCAACTGCGGAAGCTGCTGCTGGGGCTGGTGGGAGAAAAAGCTCCTTCCTCCTTATCTTCCTCTCCCGCCGCTCCTCCCTCCATTTGGGACGCGACCCTGGCCAGCCGCTACCCACTGCAGATCCTGGTGGCAGAGGATAACCCGGTTAACCAGAAGGTGATTCGCCTCATGCTGGAGCGGTTGGGCTACCGGCCCGACATAGTCGGCAACGGTCTGGAAGCCGTCCAAGCTCTGCGCCTGCGACCCTACGATCTGGTGTTGATGGATATGCAAATGCCGGAGCTGGATGGTCTTGCGGCCACCCGTCGCATCCGCGCTGAACTGCCTCCTGAGCGCCAGCCTCGCATTGTTGTCCTCACGGCCAATGTGTTTTCGGAAGGCCGTGCTGCTGCCCAAGCTGCTGGGGTAGATGGCTATCTAACCAAACCCTTGGAGCCAGCCGCCCTAGTCCGGGTTCTTCAGGGATCCCTTCCCCTTCCCATCCCGGCCAGCCAAGAAGAGGATCCGCCCCTCGACCCCGTTATCCTCGCCCAGATGCGAGCAGTCTTCAGCTCTCCAGAAGCCTGGCAGGAGATGATCCAAACCTACCGGCAGGACAGCGAAGCTCTATTGGGATCCCTGCGGCAGGCCCTAGAGCAGCGGGATCCCCAAGCCATTGCTCGGTTGGCCCACCGCCTCAAGGGCAGCAGCAGCACCCTGGGCGCCAAACGTCTGGCCGAGCTGTGTCAGCAGTTGGAAAAGCTGGTTCATGCCGAGCCAGCCAGTTCTGTAAAATGGGATACTATAGAGCAAGCCGTGCAGAAGCTGGAGGTGGCATATCGGCAAGTTACCCTCAGTCTCTCCTCCTGAGTGCAGAGCCTTTCTCCCTCCCCTCTCAATGCCTATGCTGAGGCCTAATCCCCATCCTCCAGCCGGCTCGTCGCCGGTAGGCCCTCTTCCCGGGGCACAGCCGGGATCCCCCTCGCCTGAAAAGAAGCCGTTGGTGTTGGTGGTGGACGATGAGCGCAGCCAGCGGCTCTTGGTTTGCTACGCCCTTGAGCGAGAAGGCTACCAAGTCCTGGAAGCCAGCAGCGGCGAGGCTTGCTTGCAGCTAGCCGCTCAACACCCAGTGGATATGGTGTTGCTGGATGCGGTCATGCCAGATTTGGATGGGTTTGAGTGCTGTCGCCGCCTCCATGCTCAAAACTCGGATCTGCCCATTCTCATCGTCACGGCGCTGGAAGATGAGTCCTGCGTGGATGAAGCCTTTGCTGCCGGGGCCAGCGATTACATTTCCAAACCCATTCGTTGGGCGGTTTTGAAGCGGCGTATCCGTCACCTGATCCAGGCCAGCCAAGCCCAACGCCACCTGCGGGAACTCAACCAAGCCCTAGAAGCCAAAGTGCAGGAACGTACCGCCCAGTTGGCCTGCCAGGTACAGGACTTGCAGCAGCTCAGCCGCCTTAAGGATAGCTTTCTGGCCAGCGTTTCCCACGAGCTGCGCACTCCCCTCACCAAGATCAAGCTGGCCCTGGAGCTATTGGGCCGCTCCCCTCTAGACGAGAAGCAGCGCCAATACCACCGCATTGCCCTGGAAGAATGTCAAGCTGAAATCGAGCTAATCAACAGATTGCTGGATCTGCAGGGCCTGGAAGCCAAGGAGTTGGGCTCTGCGGCTGCCGCCATCGATCTCCACAGCCTTTGCACAAGCCTGCTCGACGGGGTGCGAGAACGGGCTCAAGCCCGGCAACTGAAGCTGGAGATGGCAGAGCTGACCTCATTCCCGGCAGTGCTCTACAGCTACCCGCAGCGGCTAACCCTGATCCTGAAGGAACTGCTGGAAAATGCCTGCAAGTTTACCCAGCCGGGCGGAACCCTCCGCTTGGAGGTGCAAGCCTTTCCCGGTGGGGTTGAGCTAAGGATTGGCAACACCGCCCAAATTGAGCCTGACCACCTGCCCCACCTTTTCGAGCGCTTTTACCGGGTGCCTTCTGAGGATCCCTGGGCGCAGCCGGGCAGCGGCCTTGGACTGGCCTTGGTGAAGCAGTGGGTGGAGTATCTGCAGGGCCAAGTCCGGGTCACCAGCCAGAAGGGATGGACTTGGTTTGTCCTTTGGCTGCCCAGCCTAGAGCCCTCCAACCGTTGACGCCCAAAGGCGGGTGGGAGGCAGCGATTGAGACTTTAGTGACCAACGACAGCAGCAGTCTCAGCAGTGGCAAAGGAGGTGCCACACCCACAGCTAGCTATTGCATTGGGGTTCCTGAAGCGGAAACCGCCCCCCAGCAGATCCTCGGAAAAGTCGACGGTGGTGCCGCTGATCAAGGTCATACTCAAGGGATCCACTGCCACCTGGATATCCCCAAAGTCGAAGGTATGATCGTCAGGGTTGGCCTGAGACTCGAAGTTCATTACGTAAGAGAGGCCAGAGCAGCCGCTTGGCTTGACCCCTAGACGCAGGATGGGCTGGGATCCCTCTTTTTCGTACTTGCTGCGCAGGCGCTTCAACTCTTGGATGGCGCTATCGGTCAGGGTGATCATGACGAGAAGGCTCAAGGGTACGTTCTACTCCCCATCCTATCAAGGGTTTTTTCTCGGCCAGCGAGAGCAATTGGTAAGCTAGGGATCCCAATCCTTGAGGTTTTGCCCCTGTGACAGATCCCAACGCCATTCGGATCACCTTTTTGGGCACCAGCTCCGGCATGCCCACCCGCCAGCGCAATGTCTCTGGGGTGGCGGTGCAGTTTCCCCAGCGGTCGGAATGGTGGCTGTTCGATTGTGGCGAGGGCACCCAGCACCAGTTGCTGCGCCTAGACGAGCTGCGCCCCAGCCAGTTGCGCCGCATTTTCATCACCCACATGCACGGGGATCACATCTACGGCCTGCCGGGGCTGTTGGCCTCCTGTGGCTTGGGCAGCACCCCTGAGCACATCGATATCTACGGCCCACCAGGTCTGGAAGAGTACCTGAAGGCCGTGTTGCGCTACAGCGAGACCCGGATCCCCTACGGCTTCCGCGTTCACACCGTCGAAACCGGTCTCATCCTGCAAGAGCCGGAATACTCCGTCTTCTGCGCGCCCTTGGATCACCGGGTGCCCGCCTTCGGCTACCGCGTGGTGGAACAGGATCGGCCAGGCAGCTTTAATGTGGCCAAAGCCCAGGCCGATGGGATCCCCTTTGGCCCTCTGTATGGGCAGCTCAAGGCCGGCCAATCCATCATCTGGCAGGGCCGCTGCTTTCACGGACGGGATTATGTCGGGGATCCCATTCCGGGCCGCAAATTCTCCTACTGCACCGACACGATTTTCTGCCGCAATGCTGTTGATCTCTCCCGGGCTGCGGATCTGGTCATCCACGAGGCTACCTACGCTCAGGCTGACTTGGAGCTGGCCCGCCGCTCTAAGCATTCCACCGCCGCCATGGCCGCCCAAGTGGCCGCCGAAGCCAAGGCCCAAGCTTTGATCCTCACCCACTTCAGCCCCCGCTACACCCCAGAGGCCCCCATTACCTTGGAAGACCTGCTGGCAGAAGCTCAGGCCATTTTTCCCAATACCCTGCTGGCCCGCGATCGGCTGACCTACGAGATCCCCCGTCGCAGCCCGTCCCCTCTGCCGGTGGGTGTGGGCTTGCCTCGCTAGAATGGTAGAACTGACTGTCTCAACCGGCAATGACGGATCCCAGACCTTACCCCGAACGTCCCCCATTTCCAGAGCGGCCCAAAACCGAACAACTGGATCAAACTGCCAACGAATGGCGAGCCTTCAGCGCTTTGCCTCCTGCCACCTCTCTGCCCCCGGTTCAAGCCGAGCGGCCAGTCCCGCAAACGGCTGCTGAGGGAGAACCCCTGCCGAAATTGGCTCCCTGGAGTAAACGGATAGGGGCCTTTGCCCTCGACTTTGGGCTGGGGCTGGGGATCTCCTACCTAGCCCAAGGCTTGGCTGCTCTGGTAGGGGCCAATGCAAGCGCCGTGGACATGGTCGGCTATATCGCCTTCTTCGCTACCTGGCTGGTGAACCGCGGCTATTTCCAATCCCGCCCTGAGGGCCAAAGCCTCGGCAAATGGCTGCTGAACATCAAAACCCTGGATCCCGAGACCGAAGCCTCGCCGCACCTGGTTCGCTCTCTGGCTCGAGAGGGAGTGCTCTCCCTCTTTGTGCTCACGGAGGCCCTGCTGGTGCCTCTGGCTGCGGATGGGCTGTTTGCCGTCTTCGACAAGGAAAAACGCCAAACCATTCACGACCGCGCCGGACGTACCCTAGTGGTGGAAGCGGAGCGGGGCTACCACCTGGATGAAAAAGTCTTGCGGTTTTTGCAGGACATCCTAGAGGGGGACGCTGCTGACGACGTCAAATCGGCTGCTCGCGACCTGCTGCGCCAAGCCCAGCGCAATGACACCGTGCGGGATCTGTCCAAGCAGTTGCAGCGCCTGAGCAAAGATGTGGATCGCAACGCCCGTAGCCTACGGCAACAAACGGGCAAGCAAGTGAAAACTTGGGTTGATTCCGTCAAGGAAAAGTTAGATAATTGGTGATCGCGCTTATCGAGGTAAACCCCCATCTCCAGCCTCAGGATCTGGGATTGCAGTTTCCTCATTGCCGTTTACCTTCGTCTTGGGATCCGTCATGGCCAAAGCAAAGGGTGCCCGCATCATCATTACTCTGGAGTGTACGGAGTGCCGCACCAACGTCAACAAGCGCTCTCCAGGCGTGAACCGCTACACCACCACCAAAAACCGCCGCAACACAACAGCCCGCTTAGAGCTGAAGAAATTCTGCCCCCACTGCAACCGCCACACCGTCCACAAAGAGATTAAGTAGTTCAAGCCGTTTCGCCGTTCTCCTGACCTATGGTTTACGCTCGCCGCCGCCTGTCTCCCATCAAGCCGGGAGAACCCATTAGGTACACCGATGTGGAGCTGCTCAAGAAATTTGTGACCGAGCGAGGCAAGATCTTGCCCCGCCGCATCACCGGCCTGACCGCCAAACAGCAGCGGGAGCTCACTGCCGCGATCAAAAGAGCGCGCATCATGGGTCTTCTTTACTTTGTCAACAAAGAGGGATAGCTTTCTCCGGATCCCGATGGGCCTGCAGCTTTCGCCGGAACTCCAAGCCCGCTTGTCCCAGCCCCTCAATATCGGCGGGGTAAAAGTTTTGAGCCGCGTTTTTCAGGCGCCACTGTCAGGGGTAACCGACCAGGTCTTTCGAGGGCTGGTACGCCGTTTTGCCCCCCACAGCTTGGTCTACACGGAAATGGTCAGTGCGACCGGCTTGCACTATGCCCGCCAGTTGCCCCGCATCATGGAGGTCGGCGAGGGAGAGCAGCCTATTGGCATCCAACTGTTTGATTGTCGGCCCGACTTTCTGGCGGAAGCAGCCCGCATGGCTGTGGACGAAGGGGCGACCTTGGTGGACATCAACATGGGCTGCCCGGTGAACAAGATTACCAAAAACGGCGGCGGCTCTTCTCTGCTTCGCGATCCCGACACGGCAGCGCGAATTGTGGAGGCGGTGGCCAACGCAGTGGAGGTGCCCGTAACCGTGAAAACGCGCCTGGGCTGGTCGGATCAGGAGATCAACATTTTGGATTTTGCCCACCGTCTGCAGGAGGCAGGGGCGCAACTGCTCACCCTGCATGCCCGGACACGCGCCCAAGGCTTCAACGGCAAAGCCCGCTGGGACTGGATCCGCCGCGTCAAACAGCACCTGCGCATTCCCGTCATCGCCAATGGGGACATTTTCTCGACAGCCGCAGCGGTGAAGTGTCTGGAGGAAACCGGAGCCGATGGGGTGATGTGCTCCCGTGGCACCATGGGCTATCCCTTTCTGGTGGGGGAAATCGATCACTTCCTGAAAACCGGTCAAGAAAGACCGGCCCCCACTCCCCTGGAGCGGATTCAAATGGCCTTAGAGCATCTGCGCGGTCTCTGGGAGTACAAGGGAGAACGTGGCATCCGTCAGGCCCGCAAGCACATGACTTGGTACATCAAAGACTTTGCCGGAGCCTCTCAATTCCGTGCTCTCCTCTGTCGCATTGAGACGGTGCAGGAAGGGGAAGCCCTGCTTCTTCAAGCCATGGAGCGCTGCCAAGAAGCCACACTTCGACCGGAAGAGGCCATTAAAACCACCGAGGAGGTCGACCTTCTCCCTGAAGCCGGTTGGGCGTAGCTCCAAGGATCCCCACAATTGGAAATTGCTTGGAAATCGCCGCACGTCTGCCTTGGCTGTAGCCTGTGGCCCCGAAAAAGGCTATTGCGCCTGCTGCTGGGACAGGGCTGCCACCAACTTTTCTCCCATTTCCTGGCAACCCACTAAAGTCATTCCCTCAGAGTAGAGGTCTGGGGTGCGGTACCCTTGCGCCAAAACGGCTTCTACCGCCTGTTCGATGCGGTCGGCAGCTTGCGGCTGATCCAGGGAGTAGCGGAGCATCAGGGCGCCGGAGAGCACCTGGGCAATGGGGTTGGCTTTGTCTTGTCCGGCAATGTCGGGAGCCGACCCATGTACCGGCTCGTATAGGCCGGGGCCAGAGGATCCCAGAGAGGCAGAGGGCAGCATACCAATAGAGCCGGTCAGCATGGCCGCTTCATCGGAGAGGATATCGCCGAAGAGATTGCCCGTGAGGATGACGTCGAACTGCTTGGGCCAGCGCACCAACTGCATGGCGGCATTGTCGATGTACAGGTGGGAAAGTTCCACCTCCGGGTACTCAGCCGCAATGGCATTGACCCGCTCCCGCCACAGTTGCGACACCTCGAGAACGTTGGCTTTGTCCACCGAGCAGAGCTTGCGCCGGCGTTTGCGGGCCAGCTCAAAGGCAACTCGGGCAATCCGATCCACCTCAGCTTCGCTATAGACCATGGTGTTCACGCCGCGCCGAGATCCCTGGGCATCCGTGAAGATTCCCTTGGGCTGGCCGAAGTAAATGCCCCCCGTCAGCTCCCGCACTACCACCAGGTCGATCCCCGCGATCACCTCCGGCTTCAGGGAGGAGGCCCCCACCAGTTGAGGGAAGACCTTCACCGGGCGCAAGTTGGCAAACAGCCCCAGCCCCGCCCTCAAGCCCAACAAGGCCCGCTCCGGGCGTTTCTCAGGAGGCAGAGCGTCATACTTGAAGTCGCCGACAGCAGCCAGATAAACGGCATCGCTCTCTTGAGCCATTTTCAGGGTTTCTGCCGGCAAGGGATCCCCGGTCTGGTCGTAGGCGGCCCCGCCGATCAGGCCCTCTTGCCACTGAAGAGCAAATCCCATCTGCCGGGCAACTGCATCCAAAACGGCTCGTCCCACCCGCATGATTTCGGGGCCGATGCCATCTCCGGCAAGGGCTGTGATCCGATAGGTTCGAGCAGTTGAAGAAGAAGTGCTCATGAGCGGTCAAGCTGAAGATGAGGGCGTAGAGATACTACCATTTCGGCGGACTTGCCCATCCCTTGGCACACAGGTTTGCAGACAACTTCTCCAAAAAGCTCTCCAAAAGAGAAAGTGCAGCCCGGCCACCGACCTGCTGCACTCTGATGGTGATTCTAATGGTGATGATGACGATCAACCCATCAAGCGGGAGTCCCAGATGTTCTTTTAGAACAAGCCCAAGGTGACCCACTTATCCAAGGGCAAGGTGGCACCTATGCCCAGGTAGAGGGTGACCAAGGTGCCGATCAGGAACACCGTTGTCGCCACTGGGCGGCGCAAGGGGTTTTGGAACTTGTTGACGTTTTCGATGAAGGGCACAAACAAGAGACCCACAGGAATGGCAGACATCAGAGCAATTCCCAACAGCTTGTTGGGAGCAATCCGCAGGATGTGGAAGGCGGGGTAGAGATACCATTCCGGCAGAATTTCCAGAGGCGTAGCAAAGGGATCCGCCGGCTCCCCTACACCTGCCGGATCCATGACTGACAGGCCAACGATCACTCCAATAGTGCCCAGGATCACCACCGGAAACATAAAGAGCAAATCGTTGGGCCAAGCGGGCTCACCATAGGTCATGTGGCCCATGTTTTTCTTCAGCTTGGCTACAACTTTGGGGTTGTCTAGATCAACCTTGCGGGTAATGGCCTCGGTCGCTATCACCTGTTTTGAGACGGCCATGGGAGTTCTCCTTATCTAGGGACAAAAGTTCTGAAAAAGTGGCAGGTAAAGATCCCAGTTACCAGGAAAGTCAAAGGCGTCTGGGAGTCAAACCTTTCTCACAAAGGCCCAGAAATGCCTTGGCGGCGGATCATCAAAAAGTGCATGGTCATAAAGACCGCGGTCAGCCAGGGTAGCACGAAAGTGTGCAAGCTGTAGAAGCGAGTCAGGGTAGCTTGACCAACCGCTTCGCCACCCCGGATCAGTTGCACCAACAAGTCGCCCACCACCGGAATGGCACTGGGCACACCGGAGACGATCTTGACTGCCCAGTAGCCCACCTGATCCCAGGGCAGGGAGTAGCCGGTAACGCCAAAGGAGACGGTCAGCACCGCCAAGATCACGCCGGTTACCCAGGTCAGCTCACGGGGCTTTTTGAATCCCCCTGTCAGATAGACCCGGAAGGTGTGTAGGATCATCATCAGCACCATCATGGAGGCGCTCCAACGGTGGATGGAGCGCAACAGCCAGCCGAAGTTCACCTGGGTCATGATGTAGTTCACCGATTCAAAGGCCTCAGCCACCGTCGGACGATAGTAAAACGTCATGGCGAAGCCGGTGGCAAACTGAATTAAGAAGCACACCAGCGTCACCCCGCCGAGGCAGTAGAAGATGTTAACGTGAGGCGGAATGAATTTCCCTGTTGCGTCGTCGACGAAAGGCGTAATCTCCAGCCGCTCGTCCAACCAGTCGTAAACTTTGCTCATAATGCCTGCAATTCTTGAAATTGGATCTCGAGGGCGGGGCAAGCCCACTCTACTCAGCAATGTAACACAATCTTTTAACACCATCCTGGCGTCGGGCTCAGCTTGGGGACGAAGATCTCGATCCCAGGAGGCCAGGCAAGTTTTCGATATTGCGTTTTGTTCATGTTTCTTAATGTTTTTTGGGATCGATGGTTGTGCAGAAGCCGAGATACACAGGGATCCGCTGGAGAGGGTGGGGGATCCGCATTGTCTTGCTTGGGTGTTTGCTCTGGGCGAGTTTGGGCATTGGCGCCTGTCCAGGGCAGGCCAGCCGCTGGGGAGAAGAGCAGCAACTGCTGGCGCAGGCTTGGGCCTATGTGGATCGGGCCTATGTGGATCCGGGGTTTAACGGGCAAAACTGGTGGCAGGTGCGGCAACGGTTTCTCTCCCGGCCCCTGAAGGAGCGCAAGCAGACTTACCAGGCCATCGAGGAGATGTTGGCCACTCTGGGGGATCCCTTTACCCGCTTTCTGGACAGAGAGCACTACCTCAGCCTGCAGACCTCTACAGCCGGCGAGCTGAGTGGTGTCGGCTTGCAGATTGCTATCGACGAGCAAGGCGCTGTGCGGGTGATTGCCCCCATGGAGGGCACTCCTGCCGAGCAGGCCGGGATCCAACCTCAGGATGAGATTTTGGCGGTGGATCGGGTGCCGGTGGCGGGGTTGAGTCTGGACGAAGTGGCCGAGCGGATGCGGGGGCGCAGTGGCACGCCGGTTACCTTGAAGCTGAAGCGGCAGGATCGCATTTGGGAGGTGGAGCTGGTACGCCAATCGATCACCATCAACCCCGTGCGCACCCGTTTTTTTGAGCTGCCTCAGGGATCGGTGGCCTACATTCGCCTCAGCCAGTTCAACGGCAATGCTGCCGCTCAAGTCCGCCAAGCCATTCGGGCCGCAGAAGCTCAAGGGGTGCGGGGCTACATTCTCGATTTGCGCAACAATCCGGGGGGACTCTTGCAGGCGGCTATCGAGATCGCTCGCTTCTGGATCCCCAAGGGTGACATTGTGCTGGTGACGGATCGCCACGGCATTCAAGACAGCATTCCCGCCACCGGCGAGGTGCTCACAGAGGCGCCGCTGGTGGTCTTGGTAAATCAGGGCAGCGCCAGTGCCAGTGAAGTGTTGGCCGGGGCACTTCAGGATAGTGGGCGAGCTCAACTGGTGGGAACGCGCACCTTTGGCAAGGGTCTGATTCAATCCCTGCTGGAGCTGGCGGATGGATCGGGGCTGGCGGTGACCACGGCCAAGTACCTCACCCCCAGCGGCCACGACATTCATCGCCAGGGGATCCAGCCCGATGTGGTGGTGGCGGAGGGATCCGTTCCTCTGACGGCAGAAACCTTGGCCGGGCCGGAGGACATCCAGCTGCAGCGAGCCTTGGAGTTGTTGGGGCAGACCCAAGGGATCCCGGTGGCCAAAAGCGGGTGAGGGAGGAGATCCCGCTCCAGACCCAGATCTCAATCGTTGGCATTAGGATTTGGATTCCTGTTTGTTTTCAATTCGTTTTAGGATCAGAGGCAGGGTTTTCTGGGCCACTTCTCGGCTCCAGCGCCGGCTTCTGACTCTGTCCGCTCCCGCCCGCATGAACGCCATCCAGCAATTTCACCACTTTTTCAACTGCTGCATTGGGGCTTGGCGCACAGAGCGCACCTACCATTACCTAGACCGTGGCGAGGTGGAGCGCTCCCGCACCGAGTTCACCATTCGCACTCTCACCCCTGAGCTCAAGCACAAGGTGCTCGCCGACAACAACTACCCCAACCACAACGTGGATGGTTTTTTGGGCTTTCACTTGGCTTTTGAGACCGTTTCCGAAACGGGGGAGGAGGCCGGGCAAGAGCTGAACATGCTGTTCGTCCCTCGGCAGGAAACCCCCCTGGGGCTGCAGGGAGACTACCTGCGGGATCGGGCCTACGAGGAAGATCGCCCGATGGTGGCGGCTTTCCGGTTTGATCCCGGATCCCTGCAACTGGTGATGACCACCACCTACACTCGTGTGGTTGCTGTAGATACCATCACTCTACTGAATCCGCGCCTGCGCCTGCGGCAGATCCTTACCTACCAACGTCCCCCTCAGGGTCAGCCTTTGCAGGAGCTGTTGCTGGTGGGGTTTGGGGTAGAACAGAAGCTGACCTAGCCTGCGGATCCTGAGCATGACGCTTCCCAAAGACCTGAGATTGTCTCAGCACTTGGCTCTGATCCAGTTGAGGTTCGAGCGAGGACAATACCGGCAGGCGCTAGAGGAGGTTAAGCAGGCCCAAAGCCGCTATCCGCAGTCGGGTAAGCTACGGCTCTGGCAGGCCCTGGCCCAAGAAGCCCTTGGCGAAACGCAGGAGGCCATCCTGTTGGCCCAAACCTTGCTGCGCAACCCAGATCCAGAAGTTGCCCAGCAGGCTCGCTATGTCTTGGGTATCTGGCAAGCCCCTCGTCTGCGGCGTCCAGCGGAGTGGTTGAGCGAAATTCCCGATCTCAGCCGGCTGGAGGAAGCTGATCCCCCAGAGTACCGCTTGGCCTATGGGCGCTCCCAACGCAAAGGCCCTTCCCCAAGATCTGGGGATCCCCTCAGCCGCCGGGCAGCGGATCCCCCGTTGGACACTAAGCCCCTCATCTGGGTGTTGATCGGGATCCTCTCGACCCTGCTGGCCGTGATGGCTTGGCTGCCCTAGAGGGGGGTATAACCCTCGCCGCTGCTGGGTTAGTGGGGAGATACTGGGAGTAGAGGAAACGATAGGTCTAGCTCAGGGGAGCGGATCTGCGTCCAGGGATCCCAAAGGCTCCTCGACAATGGGGGCGGAAAGCGGAGGTTAAGAGTGGCTACACAAACATTGGTGATGGATGCAGTGGAGCAGTTGGGCCTGCGGGTCACGCTGGGAGATATTGCATCCAGCACGGGCTTGGCTCTACACGAGGCCAAACAAGAGCTGCTGAATTTGGCCCAAAAGGCGGAGGGGCATCTCCAGGTTTCCCGGCAGGGGGAGATTACCTATGTTTTCCCGCCGGATTTTCGCAGCATTCTCAAGCGCAAGGAGCAGCAGGATCGGCTAGCAGCCCTGCGTCGCCGGTTGTGGGGGGGCTTCCTCTATGGGTTGCGCATCTCCTTTGGCATTCTGCTGGTGGTGTCGATTGTCTTGATCGTCCTGGCGTTGATTGCCTTGCAGATGGCCAGTAGCCGCGAGCAGGACAATCGCAGCCGATCGCGGGGGATAGGGTTTTACTACTTCCCCAATCTTTGGATCGGCAACCCCTTCTGGGATCCCTATCCCTACTATGGCAGCTACTCCGGTCGGACGCGCCCCCGCCAGCCGCAAAAATCCGAGCTGAACTTCCTGGAAGCGGTGTACAGCTTCCTCTTTGGGGACGGGGATCCCAATGCCAACCTGGAGGAGGAGCGCTATGCCCTCATTGGCCAACTGATTCGTGCCAATGGGGGGGTGATCGCAGCGGAACAGGTGTTGCCCTACCTGGATGTGGAGCCAGGATCCCCGGCCTTGGAATACGAAGATTACATGCTGCCCATTTTGCTCAAGTTCGACGGCCAGCCGGAGGTCAGCGAGGATGGGGACATTGTCTACCGCTTCCCAGAGCTGCAGGTGGCCGCCTCAGAGCGCAAGCCCAAGGGGATCCCTGAGGTGTTGCAGGAGAAACCTTGGGTGTTCAGCCGGGCCACGCCTGGTCAACTGACCCTGGCAGGAGGCTTGGGAGTTCTCAATTTCTTTCTGGCCGCCATTCTCTATGGGGCACGGGAGGAGGTGGCAGCGGCAGCCGGCAGCAATGCTTTTTTAGCCTTCATCTACCCGTTGATTGGGTTTCTGTTTCTCTACGGCAGCCTCTTTTTGGCGGTGCCCGCCGTTCGCTGGCTAGCCTTGCAAATCCGCAACCAGGGAGTGGAGCGTCGCAATCGTGTCCGGCAGCTTTGGCGAGAGCATCTGCAGCATCCCACAGAGGCGCTGCTGCGCAAACTCAACTTTGCCCGCCGCTTCCGCCGTCAGGGAGTTGTGCCAGAGTCAGACACCATTTACTCAACCGATCGGGATTTGATCGAGCAGCGGGACTACCGTCTGGACGAGCCGGCATTCCGCCAACTTTTGGAATCCAAAGCTCAGCAGGATCGCCCCGAAACCGAACAAGTGCGCAAGCCGCGTCCCCTCTAGAGAGGTCATGGCCGTTGGGCAAACTCCCGGTCTGCCGTTTGAGCTGAGACCCATTCGAGTTTCTTGCCCAGCCGGAGAATCCGGCGCTTGGGTTTGCTTGGACTTTTTTCTCCCCCGGAGAACTCACAGCAACCACTCCGAGACCCGCTCCCCCACCTTCTGCAAATCCAGAGGAATGGCCACTGCCTTGCCCATACGGGGTCTCTGACGGGTGGCTTCGATTTCCCGACGCACCGCTTCCCACACCCCCCAAGCCTGCAAATGGGCCAGCACGTTCTCCAAGTGGGCCAAATACTCGGCCTCGCTCAAGGGGAAGGAGGGCTGCTCCAGATAGCGCCACATCACCAGCAGCACCACCTTCTGCTGGATACGCCGCAGCTGCACGTCG
Organism: Synechococcus sp. JA-2-3B'a(2-13); assembly: GCF_000013225.1. NCBI lineage: Bacteria > Bacillati > Cyanobacteriota > Cyanophyceae > Synechococcales > Synechococcaceae > Synechococcus > Synechococcus sp. JA-2-3B'a(2-13). Next base: position 1,695,548 of record NC_007776.1, on the reverse strand, counting down.
TAGGAATAGCCCCACTTCTCGCGCAACAAAGCTTGAAAGTCGGATCCCTTCATCAGACTTGTCTGAGGCTGGCTTGGATCTGGCTCCAATCGCGCTGGGTGGGCCGCTCACCTTGGGAAGGAAGGCCACGGCCTCTTACAGCGTTGCATTTCTTAACGATATTGGCCAGAGGGGTCGGTTAGGATGATGTCGCTTGTCAACGAACGTTAAAACTTCTCAGGTCTGCATTTGCCATTATGACGGAAGCGGTTAGCAACTTTGAAGCGCCCCCCATGAGCCGGCGGGTTCTTCTCAATGCCCTGCTCAGCGGCTCTGTGGGAGTCGTGGTGGTGGGCGCCCTCTACCCGGTGGTGAAGTACTTTATTCCGCCCTCTGCCGGTGGAGGGGGGGAAGGCCTCATCGCTCAGGACGCCCTCGGCAAGCCCATCAGCGTCAGTGAACTGTTGGCCACCCATGCCGCTACGGATCGGGTGCTGGCCCAAGGTTTGAAGGGGGATCCCACCTACATCGTGATCGACAACGGGGCGGTGGCCAACTATGGCCTCAACGCGGTTTGTACCCACCTCGGTTGCGTGGTGCCCTGGAATGTGGGGGAAAACTTGTTTAAGTGCCCTTGCCACGGATCCCAGTATGCGGCCAATGGCAAGGTGATCCGGGGACCGGCTCCCCGCTCGCTGGAGCTGGTGAGCGCCACTGTGGATGGCGACAACGTCCGCTTCAGCCCTTGGCAAGGCCCCGATTTCCGGGAAACCTAAAGGGCAAGGGATCCCGCTGGCTGTGCCGGCTTTTGCCGAACGATTTGGGGCAAATTGTCGAGATGGCTGTTCCAAGACTGTGTCCTAAACCTGTGATGGAAATTCATTCTGAGCTGAGAGTTATGAAGCGAATTGGCTTGGTCTTCTGCGCGCTGCTGCTGCTGCTGGGGATGGGGGCACGTCCGGCGGCAGCCTACCCCTACTATGCCCAGATGGCCTACGACAACCCCCGCGAGGCGACTGGAAAAATTGTCTGTGCCAACTGCCACCTGAACGCCATGCCCACTCGCGCCGAGGTGCCCCAGGCCGTCACCCCCGGCCAGGTGTTCACCATCAAAGTTGGGATCCCTTATGACCTGAGCAAGCAGCAGGTGCTGGCAGACGGCAGCAAGGGTGGGTTGAATGTGGGCGCGGTGGTGGTCTTGCCGGAGGGCTTCCGTTTAGCCACCGAAGCCGAGATGACCGAGGAACAACGGCAAGAAACTGCCGAGACCTACATCACCCCCTACAGCGACGCGAAGCCCAATATCCTCTTGGTCGGGCCTTTGCCGGGCGAGCAGCATCAAGAAATCGTCTTCCCGGTGGTGGCCCCTGACCCGAAAGAGGATCCCTCGGTGGCCTTCATGAAGTATCGCGTTTACATTGGGGCCAACCGGGGTCGCGGTCAGCTCAACCCCGACGGCAGCCTCAGCAACAACAACGTCTTCCGCGCCCCAGCCACGGGGCGTCTGGTCAACATTGCCACCCTCGACTCCGATATCAGCGATCTGCCGGCTGAATTGGCCAGCCTGGTGCCCCCGGAATATGAGCTGCCAGGCACGCGGGTTCTCAGCTTCGAGAGCGAAAGTGGGATCCACAACCTGGTGGTGCCACCTGGGCCGGAGCTGGTGGTTGCCGTTGGCGACAGCGTCAAAGAAGGGGATCCCGTCACCAACAATCCCAATGTGGGCGGCTTTGGCCAGGTGGAGCGGGATCTGGTGCTGCAAAGCCCGGATCGGGTGAAATGGCTGGTGGCCTTCCTGGCAGCCATTACCATTACCCAGGTGCTGTTGGTGCTGAAGAAAAAGCAGGTGGAGCTCATTCAAGCCGCCGAAATCCTCGGCTAGCTCAAGCTCTTTCCTAGCCTGCACCTCGGAAGCATATCCGGGGTGTTTTTTGTTCGGTAGGGTTCCAAGGTAGCCTCAGCTCTCCTCTGATCACCTGCACAGCCTGCCCGGCAATCTCCACGCGAGAGCCGAGATCGCGACACCAGAGCTCCCCGCCGCGGCTGGATAGCTGGTGGGCCTGTAACTCAGAGCGACCCAGGCGTTTGGCCCAATAGGGCATCAAAAGACACTGGGCGGATCCCGTCACCGGATCCTCCGGGATCCCCAGCCGAGGAGCGAAAACGCGGCAGACGAAATCCGGCCCATTCCCCAGAGCCGCCCCAGAGGCTGTGACGATCAACCCCGGAACGGGGAGTGCTTGAACCTGGGCCAGATCCGGTTGCACCTGCTGCACTTGTTCCGCCGAAGCCAGCACCGCTACCCCCATGTCCCCCCGGTATAGCTCCACAGGTGGGATTCCTAAAGCTGCTGCTACTTGCTCTTTGGCTTCTGGCCAAGGTTCCGGACTGCGAGCAGGAAAATCCATGGCCAGGCGATCCCCCTGCCGCCGCACCTGCAACAGGCCACTGCGGGTGGAAAAGGCTACCCTCTCCGCCTCAGGATGCACCTCGGTGAACAGCACATGGGCACCAGCCAAGGTGGCGTGGCCACAGAGATCCACCTCCGTCGTCGGCGTAAACCAGCGCAGCCCATAGTGGGGAACCTCGCCCTGGGATCCCTGAGGCAGTAAAAAAGCCGTCTCCGACAAATTGTTCTCTGCGGCAATGGCCTGCATCAGCGCCTGCGGCAGCTCCTGAGGCAGCAAACACACCGCCGCGGGGTTACCTGCAAAAGGCACTGCCGTAAACGCATCCACCTGAAACAACGGGATCCACACCTTCTCAACCCAGCCCAACTCAGGCCATGATCCCACACCGGCACCAAAAGTAGGGGGATCCGCACCCCGACCGTACCCGCCAAAAGCGGGATCCCGCTGACAAAGGCTATTGTCAGGCCAGAAAGTTGGCTGATAAACTAGCACTCGTAAGTCGAGAGTGCTAAGTCGCTTCCCTTCGGGGAAGTGGAACTAATGGAAATGAAAACTTCAGCTTCGTGCTTTAGGATCACGGAGGACATTCGTCATGGCTGCAGTAGCTCTTAACGTCTCTACCCTGAAGCCGCTGGGCGACCGCGTGCTGGTCAAAATCGCTCAGCAAGATGAGAAAACCGCAGGTGGGATCTTCTTGCCGGACACTGCCAAGGAAAAGCCCCAGGTGGGGGAAGTGGTTGCTGTTGGCCCTGGCAAGCGCAACGACGAGGGCAAGCTGATCCCGATGGAACTGAAAGCCGGCGACAAAGTGCTCTACTCCAAGTATGCCGGAACCGAAGTCAAGCTGGGCAGCGATGAATATGTGCTGTTGGCCGAGCGGGACATTCTCGCCATTGTTCAGTAATGGTCAGTGATTCAGCAGCAGTTCAACGAACGATTGAATCCTTGAGACTCTGTTTCACCCTTACCTGCATTTGCATCGGAGAGGTTGACTATGGCCAAATCAATCATCTTCAGTGAAGAAGCCCGCCGCGCTCTAGAGCACGGCATGGATATTTTGGCAGAAGCCGTAGCCGTTACCCTGGGTCCCAAAGGGCGCAACGTCGTGCTGGAGAAGAAGTTTGGCGCCCCCCAAATCATCAACGACGGGGTAACCATTGCCAAAGAAATCGAGCTGGAAGACCATATTGAGAACACAGGCGTTTCCTTGATCCGGCAGGCGGCTTCCAAGACCAATGACACGGCTGGGGATGGCACCACCACGGCCACGGTCTTGGCTCACGCCATGGTGAAAGAAGGTCTGAAAAACGTGGCTGCCGGCGCCAACCCGATTGCCCTAAAGCGAGGGATCGACAAGGCGGTGAAGTTTTTGGTAGACAAAATCGCCGAACATGCCCGCCCGGTCGAAGATTCCAAAGCCATTGCCCAGGTGGCGGCCATTTCCGCCGGTAACGATGAAGAAGTGGGCCGTATGATTGCCGAGGCCATGGACAAGGTGGGCCGCGAAGGGGTGATCTCCCTGGAAGAAGGCAAGTCCATGACCACCGAGCTGGAAGTGACGGAAGGGATGCGCTTCGACAAGGGCTACATCTCCCCTTACTTCGTCACCGATACCGAGCGGATGGAAGCGGTTCTGGAAAACCCCTACATCCTCATCACCGATAAGAAGATCACCCTGGTGCAAGACCTGGTACCGGTTCTGGAGCAGGTGGCCCGCGCCGGTCGTCCTCTGCTGATCATCGCCGAAGACATCGAGAAAGAAGCGCTGGCTACCCTGGTGGTGAACAAGCTGCGGGGTGTGCTGAGCGTGGTAGCGGTAAAAGCCCCTGGCTTCGGGGATCGCCGCAAGGCCATGCTGGAAGACATCGCCATCCTGACCGGCGGTGAGGTGATCAGCGAAGAGCGAGGCCTGAAGCTGGAGAACGCTCGCCTCGATTCCTTCGGCACTGCCCGTCGCGTCACGGTGACCAAGGACAACACCACCATCGTGGCGGAAGGCAACGAAGCGGCTGTGAAAGCCCGTTGCGAGCAAATTCGTCGCCAAATTGAGGAAACCGACTCCACCTACGACAAAGAAAAACTGCAAGAGCGCCTGGCCAAGCTCTCCGGCGGTGTGGCAGTGATCAAAGTGGGCGCGGCCACTGAAACCGAGATGAAAGACCGCAAGTTGCGCCTGGAAGATGCCATCAACGCCACCAAAGCGGCGGTAGAAGAAGGGATCGTTCCCGGCGGCGGTACCACCTTGGCACACCTGATCCCAGTGGTAACCGAGTGGGCGCAAGCCAACCTGTCCGGCGATGAACTGGTGGGGGCCAACCTGGTCGCCCGCGCTCTGGGCGCTCCGCTGCGCCGCATTGCTGAGAACGCCGGCCAAAACGGCTCCATTGTGCTGGAGCGGGTGAAAGATAAGCCCTTCAACACCGGCTACGATGCCCAGAACGACGCCTTCGTGGATATGTTCGAGGCGGGCATTGTAGACCCGGCCAAGGTTACCCGTTCTGCCCTGCAAAACGCCGCTTCCATTGCGGGGATGGTGCTGACCACTGAAGCGATCGTGGTGGACAAGCCCGAGCCCAAAACCAACACGCCGGCAAGCAGCGGCAGCGGCATGAGTGACTACGACTACTAATCCGTTGACCGCCACAGCGAGGTGGATCCCTGAGGCTCACCGAAGAGCCCATGGGCACTTCGCTTCCTGGCCAGGCATCTTGGATGAATCTTTCGGGATCCCCTGGTGGGATCCCTTTTTTATGGATTTTTATTTTTTATCAAGACAGGCAAGCTGGCGGGATCATTCCCAATACCCATGCAACAGCAGCGCAACTGTCTGTGACGTTGATCCCCCTCTACCTTTGGGAGAGGGTCTGGGGGTGAGGGCGCCGGAGCCATGCAATCGGGAACTGCCTCAAACTGGTTTTTTGATAACGACTCTGATTCTGTCCAACTTGAAGAGAAGGGGAAGGCGGTGTGGCTCAGTTGATTTGCATTGGCCTGGATCTGGCTTGGTCGCCCCGCAACCCTTCCGGTCTGGCCACGCTGCGAGTCCAGCTCGGGGATCCCGGCAGGCAGAACTTGACAGGCCATCTGGTCGATAGCCGCATTCTCCAAACGGATGAGGAGATCCTGGACTATATTCAAGCTCAGGCGGGCGAAGATCCCTGCTTGGTGGCGGTGGATGCGCCCTTGCGGGTTCCCAACCTCACAGGACAACGGCGGGCCGAGGCCGAACTGAACCGGGTGTTTCGCGCCTATGCAGCCGGGGCCCACCCGGCCAACCGCCGGCTTCTAGAAAAAAACGGCCAGGTGAGAGGGGAAGCCTTGGTGCAAGCCCTAGCCAGTTATGGCTTTCGGGAGCAGGCCAGCATCGAGCGAGGAAAACTTACCCGCCAAGTGACCGAGGTCTTCCCCCACAGCGCCTTGGTAAGCCTCTTTGGCCTCAGCCGCACTCTAAAATACAAGGCCCGCCCTCGACGCACCTGGCCGGAACGGCAACAAGCTTGGCAACTTTACCAGCATCATCTGCGCTCTCTGGCTGCCGCTGACCCGGCTCTCCAGGGCCACGAGGAGCTGCTTCAAGTGGAGGTGGGATCCCTCAAGAGCCGTCGGCTCAAAAACTACGAAGATCAAGTGGATGCCTTGATGTGTGCTTACATCGCCCTCTACGGGTTCCGCTGGGGATCCGAGCGCTGCCGCAGTTTCGGCAACCTGCAAGAAGGGCACATTTTCACGCCCTTGCCCCCTCGAACCTCTGAGGCTGATTGAGACCCGCTCCGGGATCGCAGCCAAGAGAACAAGACTCTCGCTGGCCTTGGATCCCCCCTTGGCGGCATGATAAGAACAAGGATCCGCAGAACAGGGGAAAAATGGACGTGCAACTGGGCCGCAATCGGCAGGCAAGACGCGCTTACGGGCTGGATGAAATCGCGCTGGCCCCAGGCAGACGAACGCTGGATCCCAGCCTGGTGGATACCCACTTCACCCTGGGAGGGATCCAACGGCAAATCCCCATCATCGCCAGCGCTATGGACGGCGTGGTGGATGTGCGAATGGCCATTTTGCTCTCGGAGCTGGGGGCCTTCGGGGTGTTGAACCTGGATGGCATCCAAACCCGCTACGCCGATCCCGATGAGGTTTTGGCTCAGATCGCGTCGGTGGGCAAAGACGAGTTTGTGCCTCTGATGCAGCGCCTCTACAGCGAACCTGTAAAGCCGGATCTGATTCAAGAGCGCATCCGCCAAATCAAGGCCGGTGGCGCCATTGCAGCAGCCAGCAGTGTGCCCGCCCACGCCGCCCAATACGGCCCCCTGGTGGCTGAAGCCGGGGGGGATCTGTTTTTCGTCCAGGCCACGGTGGTTTCCGTTCACCACAAGGTTCCCGAAGGCATGGAACTGCTGGATCTGGCCCAATTTTGCCGGTCGATGTCCATTCCTGTTGTGGTGGGCAACTGCGTTACCTACGATGTCGCTCTGGAGCTGATGCAGGCCGGAGCTGCCGGTGTCTTGGTGGGGATCGGCCCTGGCGCTGCCTGTACTTCCCGAGGCGTGTTGGGGGTGGGAGTGCCGCAGGCTACAGCGATTGCCGACTGTGCCGCTGCACGGGAGCAGTTTTTGGCGGAAACCGGCGCCTATGTCCCTGTGATTGCCGATGGGGGATTGGTGACCGGTGGCGACATTTGCAAGGCCATCGCTTGTGGAGCCGATGCAGTGATGATCGGATCCCCCCTGGCCCGCGCCTATGAGGCCCCCGGTCGCGGCTTTCATTGGGGCATGGCTACCCCCAGCCCCATCTTGCCCCGCGGCACCCGCATCCGCGTGGGATCCACCGGCACCTTGGAAGAAATCTTGCGCGGCCCCGCCCGCCTGGACGACGGTACCCACAACCTCTTGGGCGCCCTGCGCACCAGCATGGCCACCTTGGGGGCTGCCAATCTTCGAGAAATGCAGCAGGTGGAGATCTGCATTGCCCCTTCCCTCCTGACCGAGGGCAAGGTGTACCAGAAGGCGCAGAGCTTGGGTATGGGGAAATAGTCCTTTGGGAATGCTAAACTCGGTGGACTGGGATCCCTCGGGGGCGGTTAGCTCAGCGGTAGAGCGCCTGCCTTACAAGCAGGATGTCACTGGTTCGAGTCCGGTACCGCCCATCCCCATCCAGGCTGGCAGTTTGGGGGATACACCCGCTAGCCAGGGCCGGATCCCTGAGGTAGAGTAGTGGGTATCGAGCCTCGATCATCTACCGCAGTTGGGTCTCGCATTGAGTCTTGCCCAGAAAGTGTGTAAAGTGGTAGACGATGTGGACTTCGGCTGTATCATGTCTTCACCGAAGTCCGCAGTTGCCAGACTTGTTCTTGAGTTAGGCAATTGGTTACCTCTAGAAGACATCCCTACAGCCAAAAAGGTGTGAGGAAAAGAACAAGGAGAGAAACATGCCCGTGAAACACGCGAACTACTGGAAAACGCTGCTGGCCGGCACCCTGGGCGCAGCAGCGATCCTGACCCCTGGAGTGGCTTATGCCCAAGCTACCGGGCCGGTCACCTCCATCTCTGAGCTTTCGGATGTGCAGCCCACCGACTGGGCCTTCCAAGCCCTGCAATCCTTGGTGGAGCGCTACGGTTGTATTGCCGGCTACCCCGACCGCACCTTCCGCGGTAACCGGGCTATGACTCGCTTTGAGTTTGCCGCTGGTATGAACGCCTGCCTGGATCGCATCAATGAGTTGATTGCAGCCGGTTTGGCCGACAAAGTCTCCAAGGAAGACTTGGCCACTCTGCAGCGCTTGCAAGAGGAATTTGCTGCTGAGCTGGCAGCCCTGCGCGGGCGGGTGGATGCCCTGGAAGCCGATGTTACTGATTTGAAAGGGAAGGTCTTCAACCCGGTTACCAAGTTGAATGCCCAAGTCATCGCCGCTGTTGTAGGCAGCGCTCTCACGGAAGACAGAGTTGTTGATGGGAGGGTAGTAGCAGAGCAAAACCAAGCCAACATGACTCTTCCCTATCGGGTACGCTTGAACTTCGATGCTTCTTTTGTGGGTCGCGATCGCCTGCGCATTCGTCTCCAAGCTCGCGATGCTGTGACTGAGTTCTTTGATGGGGATCCCGGCCTTGAGTTTGGCGGCCGTGGCGGCGGCACTTTCACCCTGGCCAAGCTGATCTACCAATTCCCAGCTTTCAACCGAGCAGCTACCATCTACACGGGTATCGTTGGCTCAGGTGTGTTCGATGTATTCAACTACAGCACACCCTTCGAAGCTCTCTCCGACTTTGCTGATGCTCCCAACTCCACGGCGGATGTGCCAGGTGGAGCTCTGTTTGGCTTCCGCTACCGCCTCTCCGATCAACTGCGCTTGGCCTACAGCTACAGCACCAGGAACGCTCAAGCTTTGGGCAAGGGCTTCGGCGACAGCGGTATAACCGGTAGCGATAGCGCCCACGCGGTGGAGCTGGGCTTCCTGCCGAATGAAAATCTAGAGATTTACCTGCAGTTTGCCAGTACCTATCTGCAGACGGCAAACGATGGCCCTGAGTTCTTGGCCAACGGTACAGCTCTTTTCCGTGGCCCTCTGAGAGTAACCAATGTGTCCACCTCTGCACGGGTGAACGCCTTTTCTGTGGCTGCCAACTGGGAGATTACCCCCCGCGTCATCGTATCTGGCTGGTTTACTGCTGGCAATGTGGATTACAACTTGCCCAATGTGGTACCGGCTGGCACCATCGATCCGGGTGATGAAGATTTTAACGGATTCCTGTTTGGCTTCGCCTTCCCAGATCTGTTCATTGAGGGTGCTCAAGGGGGTGTGGTTTTTGGCCAGCCAATTGTGACCACCAAAAACGAAGGAGTTTGGGATACCCGCCCGTTCATTGTGGATGTTTACTACAGCTTCCCGGTGAACGAGTACCTCACCCTTACCCCGGCGGCCTACTTTGTGAGCAACCCCAATGGTGCTCTACCTGGGGACAACGACCCAACCATTGGTGTAGGTGCTCTGCGGGCTGTGTTCAACTTCTGATGAGTTGACCTCTTTTGCAGGTTCATAGCTGGTTAGGGGATCCACTGCAGTGGATCCCTTTTTTGGTTCAAACCTTCCTTTATGGTCATTTCGATTCAGACTAGGACACTGCACCCACGTCTGAAACGTTGAGTGCATACAGCGAAGGGCTTTTTCTCTATAGCCCAGGTGTCTCACCCTAACCTGAAACGACTACAACTCCTCTGCGGGGATGACAATGCCGGCTCTGGAGAGCCTGAGGTCGGGCTCAAGACAAGGCTAGGGATTACAGAAAGCACACTGAGCGGGATCCGCCCAGGGCTCTGCCACAGGCTCGGTGTGGGTATGGGAACAGCGGGCACAGCCATATACCCACGCCTTGGTTACAGGGGTGGGGGCGCCACACTGGCCGCAGGGCAGTCCAGAGATCGAGCGGATCCGCCAGTAGCCGGGAGTGCCGCAGGCCGGGCACAGGCTTTGGGCCTTGGCGATTAGGTTTTGGGTGGCGGCTGCGATAACCTGGAGCCGGGTTGGGTTGCACATGGCCCGCATGTCGGTTTCCAGATGAAGGCCCCCTTGCCGAGTCAGCATCTCCCCCACCACCTGCTTCAGGGTCTCTTCATCTTGGATTCCTTTGTGGATGACCTGAGGCTTTTCTGGCCGGTCGAGGGCAATCAGGGCATGCTGGGGAAAACCCGCCCTTTGGGCAAAGTCCAGCGCTTCTGCCCAGCTCTGCACCCAGCGATGGCTGAAATTGGTTTGGGTGCTCTCTGCATAGCCGACCAGCTCCAAGGGCTCCGCGCCGGGTTCAAAAACCCTGAGCATGACCCACTCCTGATTCCAAGGGATCCAAGGGATCTGAGGGTGGGGGCCAAAGGACCCCTCGCTGGCCAAGCCCAGAGCTTCAGGATGATCCTGCAAAGCCCTTGCAATCTTCAGGCGCAGAGTGTGGATGGGATCCCCCGGTCGGGGCCGCTCCCGCGAGAAGGTGCCCAGTTGGTCGGTGTCAAAAGTTGCTACTTGGACTTGGATCCCCAAATGTTCGGCCAAGAGAGGGCCGATGACCTGCTCTTTGCGATGCATGGTTGCCAAGTAGGCGACCCGACCCTTCCATTGCATAGACTCAGACTTAACCTAGATCTGGCAAACGGATCCCGCAGCTTTGTGGCTCAGGCCAATTGGGGTTACTCAAACCAGGGGACTGGCCTCGAGCGGCAAGCCCAACTGGGCAACAGCCTCGGCCAAAGCCACCTCACGGCTGTCCACAAACCGCTCTGGGGGCAGCGGCAAATGTAGGTTTTCCAGGCGCTGCCGGATCCGGCCCTTGGCCCCAACAATCCACACCTGTTTGCCCCGATCCAGGGCCTCGCGAATGGCATTTTCCAAGGATAGCGTCGCCGAAACTCCCAGCATCGGCACATCTGATAGATCCACCACCAGCGCTTGGCAGGAGGCCACCGCCTGATGTTGGCGGGAAATGGCTTGGGAAACCCCGAAGATCATCGGCCCGCTCAGGTAAAACAGCAACACCTGCCCGCATCCCTGGCGCAGCAATTCCCTCTCACGGGGAGTGAGATCCACCGCATCATCGGCATCGGTAATGGCTTTCACCTCTTCGGAGTGGATCTCGCTGAGGCGTTGAATGGTGAGCAAGTTGGCCACAAACACCCCCACCCCTACGGCAGCGATGAGATCCACAAACACCGTCATGAACATCACTCCGTACATGATGGCTGCCCCTTTGAGGGAAAGGCGGTGGGCCCGCTTGAGGAAGCTCCAGTCGAGGATATCCACCCCCACCTTAAAGGCGATCCCTGCCAGCACCGCCATTGGGATCCCTTGCGTGAGGGGAGCGGCAAACAGCACCACCATCAGCAGGATTAACGCTCGGGTAATGCCGGCTAGAGGGGTACGTCCGCCCGACTGGATGTTCACCACTGTGCCCATGGTGGCGCCGGCTCCCGGTAAGCCCCCCAGGAAGCCAGAGACAATATTGGCGATCCCCTGCCCGATCAGCTCTTGGTCGGAGTCGTGGCGGGTGCGGGTGAGGTTATCAGCAATGACTGCCGTTAAGAGGGTATCGATGCAGCCCAGCATCCCCAGCACCACCCCATCCAGCACCAAGTTGGCCAGGGAAGCAAAGGGCAACTGCGGCCACTGCAACTGCGGCAAACCGGTGGGGATGGGGCCAATGCGCCGCAAATCCCAATCGGCCATAAACAAGCTGGCCACCAGCGTTCCCAACACCAAAGCCACCAACTGCGGCGGCACCACCCGTCGCCAGGGCTTGGGATAGCCAAAAAGGATGGCAAGCGTCAGCAACCCCAGCCCCAGCTCTGGTATCTTGAGGTTGAGCAGGTAGGTCGGCAGGTTCTGCACCGCCCCAATCACTCCCCCCTGGCTGGCGTGGCCCAGCAGCGGCGGGATCTGCAGCAAAATCATGATCCAGCCGATCCCGGACATAAAGCCGGAAATAACGCTGTAGGGCATGAGGGTGATGTATTTACCCAGTTTCAGGGATCCAAACAGGATCTGAAATAAGCCCCCCAGCATCACCACGGTGAAGGCCGGCCCCAGCCCCTGCTCCGGGTAACGAGCTGTAACATTAGCAACCACCGCCGTCATCATCACAGTCATCGGCCCGGTGGGTTCGGAGATGAGCGTGGGCGTACCCCCAAACAGAGCCGCAAAAAAGCCCACGCATACTGCTCCGTACAAGCCCGCCACCGGCCCTGCCCCCGAAGCCACCCCAAAGGCCAAGGCCATCGGCAAGGAAACAATCGCCGTCGTCAACCCGCCGAACAGATCCCCGCGCCAGTTGTCTGGGCTCAGACGTCGGTGCCAATCCAGAAATCTCCTGTTGCCGGACTGTTGTTCTTTCGCTTGGCTTAGCATGCCCCAAAGCCCTCCACGCTATGGGCAGCCTATCATTGAACGTTACTATAGAGATCATGCTAGAGAATAGATTTTCTTCTATAGTTTCCCTCAAGGATTCCCCTCCAAGCGAGGGCATGGGGCTTGAGCCGGTAGAGTTGTGTGAAAGTGAGAGTAGTCCACATAGCGATGCCCATTGCTGTCCAGGTGGAGAATATCGGCAAATCGGTGGTTCCAGAGAATCTCATCGGCCAAGTAGGAGTGGCGAGCATGGATGGTTTGGGAAAAGGTGTCGTCGATGCCGGTCAAGGTAATGATCAGCTCCGCTTGGCCCACCTGTAAATCTCGATCCATGAGGCTGTAGAGAGGGCCGCCGATGAACCACCGAGCCTCTCCTACTGGAAGTCAGCCAGCCTTCACAAAGGGCGAATGGTAGACTGGGAATACAAAAGCTTTCTGCTCAATTCAATCACCTTCAGCTTACTAGCGCAGGAGCCCCGCACTGTACCCGTAGGGTCAGTGTCGGGAGGAATGCTATAATAATTCTGCGGACACCAGAAACGGCTGTTTAGGGCACTGGTAACGGTCGATTGGGGCTGCCCGTAAACCAGCCCAGAGGCTCGTGGTTAGTTTACTAACTGCAGGGCTACCGAAAGCCCGCCCCGTACTGCGAAGCAGTCAGGGTCGGGTAGTTTACTCTGCCACGGCCAAGGTTGGCTTCTCGATAAACTTCCATGAACCCACTGCGCCAAGGCCGACTGGGATCCCTTACGGATAACCCAACCCCATGAGCGACAACGAATCGACGGCGCGCATCATCTCCACCGACCTGCAGCGGGAGATGTCGCAGTCCTACCTGGAATACGCCATGAGCGTGATCGTCGGGAGGGCTTTGCCAGATGCGCGGGATGGCCTGAAGCCGGTGCACCGCCGCATTCTCTACGCTATGCACGAGTTGGGCCTGACGGCGGATCGCCCCTTCCGCAAGTGTGCCCGCGTGGTGGGGGATGTGATCGGGAAATACCATCCCCATGGGGATCAGGCCGTCTATGATGCGCTGGTGCGCATGGCCCAGGATTTCTCCATGCGGGAGCGCCTGGTGGATGGGCATGGCAACTTCGGCTCTGTGGACAACGATCCGCCGGCGGCCATGCGCTACACCGAGTGTCGGCTGACTGCCTTTGCCCAAGAAGCCCTGCTGCAGGATATCGACGCCAACACTGTCGATTTTGTCGGCAACTACGACGGATCCCAGCAAGAACCCCTGGTGCTGCCGGCGCGGATCCCGCAACTGCTCCTGAACGGCTCTTCCGGCATTGCCGTGGGCATGGCCACCAACATCCCGCCTCACAACTTGAGCGAATTGGTGGACGGCCTGATCGCCCTCATCCACAACCCCAACCTGACCAGCCTGGAGTTGATGCAGTGGATCCCGGCCCCCGACTTCCCCACCGGGGCGCTGATCATGGGCCAGGAGGGCATCCGCGAAGCCTACACCACCGGGCGCAGCTCCATCACCCTGCGGGGGGTGGCCAGGGTGGAGACGATCGAGCAGCGGGGCCGACCGGTTCGAGACGCCATCATTATCACCGAGCTGCCCTACCAGACCAACAAGGCAGCCATGATTGAGAAGATCGCCGAGCTGGTCAACGAGAAAAAACTGGAAGGCATTGCCGACATCCGCGACGAGAGCGACCGCAGCGGCATGCGGGTGGTGATCGAGCTAAAGCGGGATGCCCAGCCGCAGGTGGTGCTTAACAACCTCTACAAGCAAACCCCCCTGCAGGCCAACTTCGGGGTCAACATGCTGGCCATCCTCAACGGCGAGCCGCGCACCCTGACCCTGCGGGACGCGCTGCAGGCTTTTCTGGATTTTCGGGAAGAGGTGATCGAGCGGCGCACCCGCTACGAGCTGCAAAAAGCCGAAGAGCGGGATCACCTGCTGCAGGGCTATCTCTTGGCTTTGGGGCAGTTGGATCGGGTGATTGCCCTCATTCGGGGAGCCGCCGATACCGCCACAGCCCGAGAGGAATTGCAGGCGGTGTTGGGCCTGAGCGAAGCCCAAGCCGACGGGATCCTGCAGATGCAGCTGCGCCGCCTCACCGCCCTGGAAGCGGAAAAAATCCAGGCCGAGCACGAAGACTTGGTGAGGCAAATTGCCGACCTGCGGGATATTCTGGCCCGCCGAGAACGGGTGATGCAGATCATCAGCGAAGAGCTGCAGCAGCTCAAAGCCCGCTTTGCCAGCCCGCGCCGTTCCCGCCTCTGTTTGGAGGATGGGGAGCTGGGAACGGATGATCTGATCGAAAATCGGGAGACGGTTATCTTTCTAACCGAGCAGGGCTATATCAAGCGCATGGGCCTTGAGGAGTTCCAGGTGCAGGGGCGAGCCACCCGCGGCAAAGCCGGCGCCCGCATCAAAGAAGACGATGCCATCGAACAGTTTTTTGCCTGTCGCAGCCACGACACCATCCTCTTTTTCACCAATCGGGGCGTAGTCTATACCCTGCCCGCCCACCAGATCCCCCAGGGGAGCCGCGCCGCCCGCGGCAGCGCCATCGTTCAGTTGCTGCCGATCACCCGGGAAGAGCGGGTTACGTCCATGGTGCCGGTGAGCCAGTTCAGCGACGACGAATATCTGGTGATGCTCACCCGCGGCGGCTACATCAAAAAAACGGCCCTCAGCGCCTTTGCCAATGTACGCTCCAACGGCCTGATTGCCATCTCTCTGGAAGAAAACGACGAACTGCGCTGGGTGCGCCGCGCCCGCTCCAGCGATGATGTGGTCATGGCGACCCGCCAAGGCATGTCCATTCGCTTCCCGGCGGATGACGAGCAACTGCGCCCTCTGGGACGGGCCACCCGGGGCGTGCGGGCCATTACCCTCAACGCCGGCGATGACATCGTCAGCATGGATATTATCTCTGCCGAATCGGTGATGGCTGCCGAGCGAGAGGGGGAGAAGCTGGCTAACCCTTGGGTGCTGGTGATCACCAAAGAAGGGCGGGGCAAGCGCTCGGCCATCGACAATTTCCGCCAGCAAAACCGCGGCGGCAAGGGGGTGATCGCCACCAAGTTCCGCCAAGCGTCGGACGAGCTGGCGGCCCTGCGCATCGTCAATGCCGAAGACGAGATCCTGTTGGTAACCGCCAGGGGCATTGTCATGCGCCAGTTGGCCAAGGCTATTCCCACCCAGTCCCGCGAGGCGACCGGGGTGCTGGTGCAGCGCCTGGATCCGGAAGACAGCATTGTGGGAGTTACAGTGGTACCCGCTGCCTTGGTTGCCGAGGAGGAGACCTCAGAAGCCAGCGCTTGATCCCCGGCCGTTACTTAGGTACGGCATTTGCCGCCGCAGAAGGGTGGGATCCCGTACCGGAGGGGGTGAGGATGGGGTGTTACCTTTGGGATAGCCCAAATTCCGGGAACGGCAAAGGTCTGTGGGATCAGGCCGAGCGGCCCGGTTGGGATTGCATCTGCTGTGTTTGTGGAGCTTGGTTACTCCATGGCGAGCCCGTTGAACTTCATCCCTGGTTTTGAGGCAGTGCAAACTCCGAGCCCCGACAACCGGCTCTGGCAATACCTGCAATCTCAGGATCCCAGCGTCTTTCAGGATATTGCCCGCAATTCTTCCCCAGAAGTGCTGGAGATCTTGGGCCACAACATCCGCAGCTTGGTGGGGAGCTTGCCCTCCGATCAATTCGGGGTTCAGATCATCACCAACCGCGAGAGCTTGGCCAAAATGCTCTCCGGCGCGATGATGGGCGGCTATTTCCTGCGGGTCATGGAGCAGCGCCTAGCCCTGGAGCAATCTTTGGGCAGTGCCTCCCAGCCTGCCAGCGCGGATCAGCCTTCGCCAGCAGAGGAGGAGGGCTAGGCTTGCAATCCACCTTTTAGCGCCGCCGAGGAGGTTCCATGCTGGATGCGGGTTTCCAGGCAAAGGGATCCCAGTTCAGCAGCCCACCGCGGCGGATTTTGGTTTGCCCGGATAGTTTTAAGGGATCCCTAACAGCCACGGCGGCGGCAGAGCACATAGCCCATGGGATCCAACAGGTGCTGCCGGAAGTCGAGGTGGAGCGGCTCCCCTTGGCCGATGGGGGAGAGGGCACCCTAGAGGTATTGCTGCCGACGCTGGGGGGAGAGAAGAAGGGCCTATGGGTCACCGGCCCCCTGGGGGATCCCGTCTGGGCGGAGTACGGGGTGGCAGGAGAGCTGGCCCTGTTGGAGCTGGCCCAGGTGGCCGGCCTGACCTTGGTGCCACCGGAGCGGCGGGATCCCACCCGCACCACCACTTATGGCCTGGGAGAGCTGTTGCGGGCCGTCTGCCGCGATCCCATCGCTGAGATCTGGATAGGTCTGGGGGGATCCGCCACCGTGGATGGAGGGGCGGGCATGGCGCAGGCCTTAGGCTATCGCCTGTTGGATGGAGCTGGGGATCCCATCGGCTGGGGCGGGGGAGAGCTGGCCCGTTTGCAGCGCATTGAGTCCCCTGAACAGCCTGTCTGGCAGGGGAAACGGGTCCGCGGCCTGTGCGATGTGCAGAATCCCCTCACCGGCCCGTGGGGAGCCGCCGCCGTCTTTGCCCCCCAGAAGGGCGCCACCCCTTCCCAGGTGCAGCAGTTGGAGCAGGCGCTGCAGCAGTGGGCTCAAGTGGTGGAGCGAGATTTGGGCCAGGCCGTGGCCGGGATCCCGGGGGCCGGAGCCGCAGGTGGCTTAGGAGCAGGTCTGGTGGCTTTTTTGGGGGCCACTCTGGAGTCCGGGATCCAGCTCTTGGCGCGGCAATTGGCCCTGCCGGAGCGCATCCGCCGCTGCCATCTGGTCGTCACCGGAGAGGGCTGCCTCGACGAACAAAGCACGATGGGAAAGGTGGTGGGGGCCGTGCTGGAGCAGGCTATCCAAGCCCAAAAACCCCTGCTCATCCTCTGTGGCCAGGTGACTCCGGCAGCGCGCGCTGGGTTGGCAGCCCAGCCTCTTCCCCTTCGGGTTGGCGCCCTGTGCGACCGGATCCCCGATGTGGCAGAAGCCCAACGGCAGGCCGGCCATCACCTGGAGCAGATGACGGCCCAGGAGCTGAGAGATTTTCTGGAGCAGGATGCGGGGATTGGCCGGTTATAATGGCTTAAATCATCGTGTTTCGTAGGACATCATGGCCAGTATCGAGTTCTCCCCCGGCATCCAAGAGGTGCCCACCCAGGTGCGAGTGCTGAAATCCAAGACCGGCAACCGGGGATCCGCGATTTTCCGCTTCGAGGATCTAAAATCCGATACGCAAAACATCCTCGGCATGCGGATGATCGATGAGGAAGGGGAGCTGACCACCCGCAACATCAGGGCCAAGTTCCTGAACGGGGAATTCAAAGCCCTGGAAGTGACCTACGACATGGAAACCGAGGCAGAGTGGGATCGCTTCCTGCGCTTTATGGAACGCTTTTCAGCGGCCAACCAGATGGGCATGGCCTAGTTGCCGCCCTTCCCGCCTCAGCTTTTGGATTTTTTGCTCCTTTTGCCGGATCTGCGCTTGGCTTGAGGTTGGCCGGGATCGGATCCCTGGCCCTCTTTAACTGAGGGCTGCCCCAGCGGCGGCCGTCGCTTGTGCCAGTCGGTGCTTTGCTCATAGGCATAGGCCACCCGCAGCACCTTGCTCTCCTGTAGGGCATTGCCCACAATTTGCAGGCCAATGGGCAGGCCATCGGCAAACCCGCAGGGCAGGCTCAGCCCCGGCAAGCCCGCCAGGTTCACCGGGATCGTCATCAGGTCGCAGAGGTACATGCTGAGGGGATCCTCCCGCTCGCCGAGCTTGAAGGCTGGGGTGGGGGTGGTGGGGCTGACCAGCACATCCACCTTCTCGAAAGCCTTGAGGAAGTCCTGCTTGATGAGGGTGCGCACCTTCTGAGCCTTGAGGTAGTAGGCGTCGTAGTACCCCGAGGAGAGGGCATAGGTGCCGATCATGATGCGCCGCTTGACTTCTGGCCCAAAGCCGTGGGCGCGGGTCTTGCCATACATCGACAGCAGCGAGTCGGCAGGTTCCCGCAGGCCGTATTTCACCCCGTCGTAGCGGGCCAAATTGGCAGAGGCTTCCGAAGGGGCGATGATGTAATAGGTGGCTAGGCCATAGCGAAAACTGGGGCAGTCGATCTCCAGGATCTCGGCCCCCAGTTCCTGCAGATGTTGAATGGCCGCTTGCACGGCAGCGCGGGTCTCCTCCCCACATCCTTCCCCCAGCAAGTCGCGGATCACCCCGATTTTGAACCCCTTGATGTCCGGGATCAGAGCCTGGCTATAGTCCGGGATATCCACCTTCAGGCTGGTGGAGTCCATCGGGTCATGGCCGGCGATCCCCTGCAGCAGCAAGGCCACATCCTCCACCGTGCGCCCAAACGGCCCCACCTGATCCAAAGACGAAGCAAAGGCCACCAGCCCGTAGCGAGACACCAGCCCGTAGGTGGGCTTGAGGCCCACCACCCCGCAAAAAGCTGCCGGTTGGCGGATGGATCCCCCCGTATCTGAGCCCAGGGCCACCACCGCTTGGTCGGCAGCCACCGCCGCCGCCGATCCCCCAGAGGATCCCCCTGGCACCCGCGTCAGATCCCAGGGATTGGCGGTGCGCTGAAAGGCGGAGTTTTCCGTGGAGCTGCCCATGGCAAACTCGTCTAGGTTGGTCTTGCCCACCGTCACCATGCCCGCAGCCGCCAGCCGCGCCGTCACCGTTGATTCATAGGGGGGAATGAACCCCTCCAGCATCCGGGAAGCGCAGGTGGTGCGGATCCCTTGGGTGCAGAGGTTGTCTTTCACGGCAAGCGGGATCCCGGCCAAAGGGCCGATCGCCTCCCCGGCCCGAATGCGGGCGTCCACCGCCCTGGCCTGTTGCAGAGCCAGTTCCTCGGTCACAGTAATAAAGCTCTTGAGCTGCGGCTCCAGTTGGGCCAGGCGCTCCAGGTACTCGCGGGCGATCTCTTCGGCAGAGCGCTCTTTGGTTACCAACTGCCTGTGGAGGGCACGGATGACAGACATAGGCAAACTCGTGGGGAAGGGCAAATGCCGGTGAGGCCAGACAAAGTTCCTCTAGATTAATCTAGGTGGGATCCCTTCCTACCCAAAATCCCGCCAATTTCCCCTCTCCCTGAGAGAGAGGGGCTGGGGGTGAGGGCGTCGGCAATGCAGAGCGCTTGGGCCCAAGTTACCGCCGTTCCAAAAAGTCGCGGCGCAGATCCCGAATCTCCTGCCGCATCTCCCGCATCTCTTGGGCCATCTCGTCAGTGCGCCGTTCCAAAGCCTCGGTGCGCCGTTCAATGGCTCGGGTGCGCTCGTCAAAGCGATCCAGCGCCTCGCGGAAAAACTGCGCCAGCATCGCCTGCCCTTCCCGCAGCTCTTGGATCAAAACCTGCTGGTTTTGCTGGGCAGCTTGCAACTCCTGGACGGCCCGAATCAGCCACTGCTCTTGCTCAGGTGTCATGGTTACCAAGGCGCTACAGAACAAGGAAATCCTACCACCCTAAATCTCCTCCTGGGAGAAGGATCCGGGGATGGTTACACTAGCAACGCAGAGCGCTTGGGCCCAAGCTACCGCCGTTCCAAAAAATCGCGGCGCAGATCCCGAATCTCTTGCCGGATCTCTCTCATCTCCTCCGCCATCTGGTCGGTGCGCCGTTCCAGTGCTTCTGTGCGGCGTTCGATGGCCCGAGTACGCTCGTCAAACCGATCCATTGACTCGCGAAAGAACTGCGCCAGCATCGCCTGTCCCTCCCGCAGCTCTTGAATCAAAACCTGCTGGTTTTGCTGGACAAGACGCAGCTCCTGCTGGGCAGCTTGCAATTCTTTTTGGGAGGCTTGCAGCTCTCTTTGGGAGGCTTGCAACTCTCTTTGGGAGGCTTGCAACTCTCTTTGGGAGGCTTGCAACTCTCTTTGGGAGGCTTGCAACTCTTGGATGGCTTGAATCAGCCACTGTTCTTGCTCGGGCGTCATGGTTACTGAAACACTACAGAATAAGGAAATCCTACCACCACTAACTCTTCTCTCCTCCTGGGAGAGGGATCGGGGGCAAGGGATCCAAATCCAAAACCTCAATGGAGAGTAGGGAACTCGAATCCCTGACCTCTGCGGTGCGATCGCAGCGCTCTACCAACTGAGCTAACTCCCCGTAGCTTTACCAGAATAACCCGAATCCGCAGCCAAGATCTCCCCCGCCTGCAACTCCAGCTTGGGAAAGACCTTTGAGGATACCGGATCGGATCCCTTCAGCTCCAGCACATCGTACCAGCCTTCATGAAGCAGCAGCAGGCTCACCTTCTCCTCCAAGGGATCCACAACCCAATACTCGCCGATCCCCAAAACGCAATACTCTGCTTGCTTGGCCCGGTAGTCTGCTGCCCGGCTGGACTCACTGACTACCTCCACCACCAGTAGCGGCGGCGGATCCTCCAGGCGAATCAACGCCTCTCTGGATCCCATCTCCTGCCACTGCTCCAGAGGCAGCACCACCACATCCGGGATCCGCACCGTAGCCCACCGATTGCCCCGCGGAGACTGGATCCCTGGGCTCCCCTGTATCGCTGTCCAGGGCAACTTCTGCCGTGCAATCTCTGCCTCGAAAACTCGGCTGAGAAAGTTTTGAATCTGCACATGCCGCCCGGTTGGAAGAGCCATGGGCACCAACTCCCCTGCCACCAGCTCATAGCGGGTATCACTGCCATCCGAATAAGCAAGGTATTCCGCCAAACTCAGGCGAGCTCTTGATGGTGCAGAAACGGATCCCATTGCCAAAGCCATAAACCGTCTCGGCCAAAAGTCTCTTTGCTGCCATACTAGCCTTGTCATCTCGCACAACCCCTCTCTTCCTCTGGGAGCAGGGCTGTGAGCGCTCGGTCTGTTGGCAGTCAACGCCGTTCCAAAAAATCGCGGCGCAGATCCCGAATCTCTTGCCGGATCTCCCTCATCTCTTCCGCCATCTGGTCGGTGCGCCGTTCCAGTGCTTCTGTGCGCCGTTCCACAGCTTCCGTGCGCCGTTCAATAGCCCGGGTGCGCTCATCAAACCGATCCATTGACTCGCGAAAAAACTGGGCCAGCATCGCCTGTCCTTCCCGCAGCTCTTGAATCAAAACCTGCTGGTTTTGTTGGACAAGACGCAGCTCCTGCTGGGCAGCTTGCAACTCTTGGATGGCGCGAATCAGCCACTGCTCTTGCTCAGGGGTCATGGTCGGCGAGGGTTACAGAAGAATAAAAAAATCCTATCACCCTGCATTTCTCCCTGGGAAAGGGGCTGTGAGCGCTTGGGCCAGGGTTGGATGGAAGCTAACGCCGTTCCAAAAAATCGCGGCGCAGATCCCGAATCTCCTGCCGGATCTCCCTCATCTCTTCCGCCATCTGGTCGGTGCGCCGTTCCAGTGCTTCTGTGCGCCGTTCCACAGCTTCCGTGCGCCGTTCAATAGCCCGGGTGCGCTCATCAAACCGATCCATTGACTCGCGAAAGAACTGCGCCAACATCGCCTGCCCTTCCCGCAGCTCTTGAATCAAAACCTGCTGGTTTTGTTGGACAAGGCGCAGCTCCTGCTGAGCGGCCTGCAATTCTCTTTGGGAGGCTTGCAATTCTCTCTGGGAGGCTTTTAGCTCCTGGATGGCTTGAATCAGCCACTGCTCTTGCTCAGGGGTCATGGTTGCTGAAGCACTACAGAATAAGGAAATCCTACCACTGCCAATTCTGATACATTCACGCTGAACTCTCCTGAACATGGTTCAGGAAAGAAGCGATCGCATCCTGCCTATCTCTGTTCGCGTTAGCGGGACGGAGTCCAAGCAGGAAGGCGGTATCCCGCAAAGCCCTGAGGAATACCCCCCGAGCGCTTTCCCCCTTCACTTCCCGGCAACCGTTGCGGTGGACTCAAGGATCAGGGGGAAACTTGGTCTACTATATCCCTCTCAATGACTTTTGCCAAACCGCCTAAAGCTCAGTAAATTCAGCAAAGTTCAGGGTTTTGGGGGTTAGAGGCATGCTCCTCTCCCTCTGGGTGAGGGCCTCAGCAGCGCGGAGCGCTCGAACACCCCCTTGGGCCACCCAAAACAAAAACCCCTCTCTCTTTGGAAGAGGGGCTGGGGTTGAGGACGGAAATTCAAGCTCGATCAGTAAAGGGCTTCTTCTTGGTGGGTGATGATGGTGCAGTCGGAAGTAGGGTAAGCCACACAGGTCAGCACATAGCCCTGCTCGATCTGATCATCGTCCAGGAAGGACTGATCGCTTTGATCCACTGTGCCGCTCACCAGCTTGCCGGCACAGGTCGAACAGGCACCGGCGCGGCAGGAATAGGGCAGCTCGATCCCTTGCTCTTCCGCCACGTCCAAAATGTACTCATCGTCCGGCACATCGATGGTGACGTTCAAGCCTTGCTCCTCGTTGATCAGAGTGACCTTATAGGTAGCCATCCTGGTTGGGTCTCCAGAAAAAACATCCACTCCTCATCCTGCCACCCTTCTGCCCCAGATCAAGCACCCTTTTGTGAGGAAATAGGCAAATCTTCCGGTTTTTTGCAGGTGGATCCGGGAAAGCTTGCCGGGTAAGGGTTCTGGCTGCTCAAGAGGGCTGTTAGCCCGCAGCGTCTGCATGAAGGGTGAACCTCGGCTCCGATGGCAGAACTGCCGCAGATCCCACCGGTCATTCTTCCGCAATCCTCTCTGTTCAACTTGGACTTGGCAGGGATCCCTGTAGCTCCTGGGTTGCACCTGGAAAAAAAATGGCAAGACTTGCCAAGTTGGGCGGATCTGACTGTATAATTTACGGAGTAACCAGAGCAACCGCTGACACAGGCGTGTGTGCGTCTCCCATCCGAGTATCAAGCCCTTAGCCTTCTCAGTTGCTTCGGGTTGGTTGATCGGGTAAGTTAAGGGAAGTGTTCAGCCGAACCCTACTTTTTTGGTTAAGAGGAGAAAAATGAACGGAAAAACGCATAAGTGGCTGTTGAAGTCACTTGGTTCTCTAACCTTGGCGTCTGCCGTGGTGCTTCTGCCCCTGATCTTGACAGGCTGTGGCGGAGACAGTGCCAGCTCTGTGGTGCCTGTGCCTCCTCCACCTCCTCCACCTCCGCCGCCGGCTCCAACTCCGACTCCAGCTCCAACTCCGACTCCAGCTCCTACCCCAACTCCGACGCCTGCGTCTTTGATTGTGGTTTCGCCTACCTCGATTCCCAATGCGACTGCCAGCTCCGTCAAAACTATCAACGTCAAGCTAGCCCAGGATCCGAGCGGGATCAAGACGGTGACGGTGACGGGGCCAACAGGTTGGAGCATTTCCCCCGCGAGCTTGACCTTTGACAGCAGCAACTTCAACGTGAACCAGCCGGTGCAGTTCACGGCGCCGCTGACGGCGGTGGGTCAGACGCAAAACATCACCTTCAGCGGGACGGGGCTGGGGAGTGTGGATGTGCCGGTGACGGTGACTCCGGTGCCGAACACCTTCTTCCTGGATCCGGTGAACGGCAGCGACAGCAACCCAGGGACGGCGGCAGCGCCGTGGAAGACCTTTGAAGGGGTGCTGAAGGTGGGGGCTGACCCGTATCAGAGCAAGCTGGTGCCGCTCCTGCAGCAGGGCGAGAACGTAACGATTCAGGTGGTAGCGCCGGCGCCGGTTACGCAAAGTCTGACTGCCGCCCTGGGTACTACTGTGCCCGGTGGTTCTATCACCATCGTGGGTCCGACGAATTACAAGCTGTCTATTCCCGCCGGGAACACGTTGACGCTGAACGAGAATGTGAAGTTGGAGGGCTTCTCTATCGAGGTCAAAGGCAATAATGATATTACCATCAACAAGTCCTCTGCATCCATCAACAATGCGACGATTAGGTGTAAACCACCAGCGGGAAATACGTGTATCAACGTTAACGCAGCCAATGTGAAGCTCTCGGGTAATAAGATCACGTTCGATGTGCAAACAACAGCAGTAGCCATACAAAAGCCGGGCGTTATCATCAAAGACAGTGAGTTCAAGTCAGATGGTTCAAATACTGCTGGTAATTCCACTCGAGCTATAGACACTGCTGCTGCTGGTACCACTGTACTTAACTCTAAGTTTGACTTGTCTTCTGTTAACGCTGGTGGTGGTCCGGACACTACAGCAATTGTGCTTAATGCTGGTTCCAGTAGCGCTGTTGTCAAGGGCAACAAGATCCTTGTGGCTGGTGATGCCCCCAATTCATTTGGTGTTTTGGCTGCCGCTGGCACCGGACACCTAGTTCAAGACAATGAGTTCAAGGCTTCTGTCAATAATGTAGGCGTCGGAATAAAATTAGGAGTTCCCATTGCCAACTTTGTCAACGATATCTCGAACGGCAACAGCTTCCCTCAACCGCCGAACCTTGCCCAGAATGTTCAATAACCGGCCAGAAGGCTAGTTTGTTGCTCCCCCCCCTTGTGTGGGGGGTTTTTTGTTGGCTGAAGGTCGCTGCGTTGCTCTCCCTTGGGGCAGAGGGGATGGCCAAAAGGTTTGCCTAGCTGCTTGCCCTGGGGCTGCTGGACTGTGTCGGCAAGGGCGGGCGGCTGATACATTTACGCGACACACTCCGGCTGCCAGTTGCTTGGGGTGGTGCTTCCCAACGCCAAGCTGGCCGGCGTTGATCTGGGCGAGGCGCTGGTGCAGGGGGAGTCTTTCTAGAAGCGGATCTGTCGGGGGCCAATTTGGCGGGGGCCTATGTGGAAAACACCGCTTTCAACGGGGCCCAGTTGCGGCGGGCCAACCTCAGGGGGGCGATTCTGAAAGGGGCCAAGCTGGAGGGGGCGCTGACGGACGGGGAGACCATCTGCCCCGATGGGGAGCGCGGCCCCTGCCGCTGGTAGGCCAGGGATCCGGCTAGAATGGGATCCTAAGCCGGTGTAGGGAACCCCATGTCGGAGCGGTTGGAGCGGGTAGAGGCCATCTTGGAAGTCCTGGCCCAGCAGACGCTGGCCAATGCCCAGGCCACTGCCCGGAATACAGAAGCCATCGAGCGTCTTTTTGCAGCCACCGCCCAGAACACAGAGGCCATTGGGCAAGCCTTTGCAGCCATTGGTCAGAACGCAGAGGCCATTGGGCGTGTTTCCACAGTTACTGTCCAGAACACAGAGGCCATTGAGCGTCTTTTCGCAGTCATTGCCCAAAACACAGAGGCGATTGGGCAAGCCTTTGCAGCCATTGGTCAGAACGCAGAGGCCATTGGGCGTGTTTCCACAGTTACTGTCCAGAACGCAGAGGCCATTGGGCGTGTTTCCACAGTTACTGTCCAGAACACAGAGGCCATTGAGCGTCTTTTTGCAGTCATTGCCCAAAACACAGAGGCGATTGGGCAAGTTTTTGCAGCCATTGCCCAAACTAGGGAGTCCATCGCTGAGCTGCGGGCCAGCATTGCCGAGCTGCGCCAGGTGGTTGAGCAGCAAAACCGCGCCATTACCTACCTTATGAGCCAAGACTAGGCCCAGAGTCTTCCTTCTCGGCCAGGGTTGGGGAATAATACCCGTTAGTTCCCCTGAGCTGGCCGGCGCCGAACCAAGACTGCAACCGCTGTCCTAATTCCTACTCACTTTGCTGAAGGTCTGAGAATGTCTAAGCGCAACTTCCCACATAGGCGGCATTTTTCCCTGGCCTCGTTGGTATTGTCTGCTGCTCTGGCCGGGCTAGTGGTGGCCTGTGGCTCTTCCTCAAGGGATCCTCTCACGGTTGCCACGCCCACGCCAACACCGACACCCACGCCCACTCCAACTCCAACACCCACGCCAACACCGACTCCTGCCGGCCCGCAGATTACGATCCCGGGCTTGCCGGCAGGGGCCACGGTAACCATTCGACAAGCAGATGGCACGGTGATCGCCACCTCCACCTCGGTGTCTGGGAATGTGGCCACCTTCCCCACTTCCTTTACCATTCCCTTTGGCGGCCAGATCCGGGTGACTCCCGCCATTCCTTCACCTGGGCCGATTACGGTCGGCGGTACTACCCTTAGCACCTTTGACAACACCACCAACCCTGGCAGCACCACCTACTTCAACTTCGGGCCTGGCATTTTGGTGAACTAACTCAGGGCTGGCTCCAGGAGGGCAATCGGTTCTCATTCAGGAGGAGCTGGGTGGCAGCCGGTTGTCTTTCTTGTTCTTCAACTTTGGGAAAGGCACCGTCTCTGTACTTCTTTTTTTGAGAGCTCTTTGGGTATCCTTAGGATCAGCGTAAGGTTTGTCTTGTGGTTTCCCTGGAGTGAGCTGGGCAAGTCTTGTCAAGGACTTCTACCCTGGCAAGGATTCTTCAGTAGGAGGTTTACCATGGCTTCCCGCGGCTCAAGGCCCGGCTTCCGGTCTTCGTTAGCTCCCCTGCTTCTGGCTTCCTCCCTGGCAGGAGGCATGGTCGCTTGTTCGTTCTCTTCGGATCCGCCTACGGTTACTCAAGTTCCGCCGACCATTTCCGCTCAGGCGCCGGAAACGGCAGTTCGGGGTTCCGAGAGCATTGCTTTCTACTACGACGGGGTAAAGACCTCAGTCACCATCAAGGATGCGGCAGTCCTTTTTGCCGCCTGCACCCTCAACACCAACGACTCCGGGAAGATTGTTAACTTTGTCAATAACACCCTCAAGGTGGGGCCGATTACGGCTGCCGACGTGACGGGGTTGGGCAACCCGCTCAAGCCGTCCATTTCGGACTTTACTGCCGATGGGGTGGTGGACTGCAAGGATGCGGCGGTTTTGTTTGCGGCAATTTCAACAGGTCTTCCGCCGACGGCCAGTAAGATCAATCCCTTCCTTGCCACCACCCTGAAGCTCAGCGGTGTCAGCGTCACGCAGCCGAACTTAGATACCCTCTTCAGCGAGCCCACCCCGACTCCGACACCGACTCCGACCCCGACTCCGACGCCCACACCTTCGACCATCCAGTTCTTCGTAGATCCAGTGTATGGAGACAATACGAACCCTGGTACGGCTACTCAGCCATTTCAAACAGTGGAGTATGCGCTAACTACACCCATCGTCAGCTCTGCTGCCAACACTACCGGCTCAGGCACCGGCGGAGGAACAGATGTAACGGTAACGATTGTCAGGGCAGCAACTCAGGGCGTTTCTAGCAACATCAGCACCCCTAACCTGACTAAAGGATCTGTGACGGTGGTCGGCCCCAGTGGCTTTAACCTCAATTTGAGCGGCAAGCTCCTAACTCTCAACAAAGGCTATCGCCTCAAGGGCTTCAAGATTACCAGCGGGGATCCGGGTGGGCCTACTCCTACAGCAGCCATCAACCTTGCCGGTGTGGGCACATCTTTAGAAAACATGAAGATTGACTGTAAGGATCTTGGCACTGGCGGCACGCCCTTTACAAGTTTGGGTGACAGGTGTATTGCAGTAACTGCTCTAACGCTGGGCGGTACCATCTTGCTGCAAGGGCTGGAGGTTCAGATCAAAGGCGACAAAGACTACACCGCCGCCATCGTGCATGCAGGTAACAACACAACTCTGGAGGTAGTCGGCAGTACCATTGAATCTACCGGCAGCAATGGTCTAGGTGTTGTGGGTGTTTTAGGTGGAGCTTCAGCAGGGCCGGTGATTGTTCAATCGAGCACGGTGAATCTCGAAAGCATTACCAGTGGAACCGACCTTAAACCAAGCATAGCCGTTTGGCTAAACGTCGGAGGCTCCAAGGTGTTGGGCCCAAGCTCTAAGATCAAGCTGAACGGTAACACAGCCAATCAGTTAGGGGCAATTGGGATTAAAGCTAGCCACTCCAGCGGTTCTGTGATCGTGGATGGCACCACCTTCAGCACTGGAACCAATGAGGTTGGTATTGGCATCAAAAATGCAGCAACGGGAACGGGAACCCTAAGCTTAGGTACCAACACTTTCCCTCCTCCTTCTGGGGATCCTTCTTCCTGCAGCCCTATGAACCCTTGCCTGAAGCATAAAGTTCTCCCTCCTCTTTAAGCTTGACTCCTCCCCCTGCTGGCCCCGCTAGGGGGCCTTTTTTGGAAGGTACTCGGCTAGGGCAAAAGCTCTATCTCACCCCCAATTGGGCCAAAAACAGCGTCGTTGCCAAGGAAGAGCCCCTCCCCTGGGGGCAGGCGGCGCCCTTCTGGAGGCAGGGTATAGGGATCCGCAGCAGCCAGGTTAACGCCTGGGTACCCCAGGTCCTGCATGGCTGCAGCCGTAATACGACTAAGAGCAGGGCGTGCAGGTGGCGGTGGCAGCACCGGCGTCATCAGCTCCAACCCTAGGGTTCGCCGCCAGTGACCTTCGGGAGGTGGCTCAACCTCCACCGGCACATTCCCCGATCCGCCCAGGCTGTTGTACTCAGCAGTGGCCTGCCGGCCGGCAAAGCGCGGGTTGGAGGTGCCGCTGTTGAGGAGAAGAGGACGCCAGTTGGGGACGGTGCCAAACCCCAGAGCATGGCCCAGCTCGTGCAGGACAACGTCAAACAGGGATCCCTGATCCTCTAAGCGACCCAGATATGCCGGGTCGATCCCTATCCTGGCATAGGGGATGATGCCGATCCCGGGCCGAAGGGGGCCACAGGGGCCCGCTTGACCCACAGCCTTACCCGGACCATCACTCTCAGGGGGGCTGGAGAGGAGCCGGGCGCCGGTTACTTGAACCAAGAGATCATCCACAGGCCGGTTGACCAGGGGAGTCGGGGGGAAACCAGCTCCGCAGAAGCCAGCCTCCAGAGTTACGGTTACATCAGGCAGATCCCCGGTGATGATCTGCTCCCAGCGCCGGGCCGCTTGCAGAACGATGTTGCGCTGGGAAGGGCTGAGGCTGTTGTCGATGAATTCAATCTCGATGTTGAAGCCGCCAGCAGAGGGAGTGGGCGAAGCCGTGGGAGAAGGAGTGGGTGCCGGGGCAACCAGAGCAGTCCTAAGCTGGAAAGCACCCGTAGCACCAGGGTCATAACTGCTAACCCGCACCAAGTAGTTGATTCCAGCTTGCACAACCAAGTCGAGCTGGGAATTCGTACTCCCCCCAAAGTCGTCGTTTTCGGCAATCACCTCGCCGGTAGCCTGGTTAACGATGAAAAGGTAAGTATCGAAGTCGATACTGGAAAGCTGGATCCGCACCGTTTGCCCCGCAGGCGCGCTGAGCAGGAAATCCTGAATGAAGTGAGTAGGACGACGGGGATCCCGAGGGCTACTGGTGGTCAAGCGCCCTGTAACCGCCTGCGGCACCCCCAGGGTGGGGATCCCAGGTGGTGACGGCGAAGGCGAGGCGGTTGGAAGCCCTGTGGGCGGAACAAATCCCGGCCCTGGCAATCTGGCCGCTTGTTCAGGCGTAAGGTTGAGGGGAGGTTGCAGCCGCAAAACGGTGTTGACGAAGGTGTTGATGCGGTTGGCATCGCGGGTCTGCAAAGTGGCAATGGCAAACAAAATAGCCGCATCCCGAATGGTGCCTGGCGTGCCATCCCCATCAAAATCGGAGATGGCCACCGGATTGGGGTCGGCCGTGGTCACCTCAGCCAAGGTGAGAGGAGGCTGCACCCGCAAAACGGTGTTGACAAAGCTGACAATCTGGCTGGGCTGGGTGATCCCGCTGGCAATGGCAAAGGCAATGGCGGCATCGCGGATGGTTACCGATTGCGGGTTGCCGTCGTAGTAGGCAGCAACGCCTCCTTCTGGGGCGGGCGATGAAGTCTCTGGGCGACTGAGGAGGCTGGGCCCGCTAGCTAGCCCACAAGCAGCCAGAATTCCAAGGAGAAAAGTTGCCATTAACCAAAACAGCCGCTTGCGGGGGCTCATCGAAGGATCCCTCTTCCCGACTCCCCTGAATTCTAGGTTAGGTAGTTACAAAACACCCCACCACTATACCATCCTCAGGCTTTTCTGGATTTGCCTCAGTCTTTTGCTTGCTGTGCAGTACGATAGGGTGCGTGCTAAGAGTGTTGGGATACCCAAAAACAGGAAGACTGCCATGGCAGAGAAAGTTGTGTCCAACCCCGTACAGGCGCAGTTTGACGAGTTTCCCTACCCGAATGTGCCGATTGAGCAGACGGTTACCGACAACCTTGCCTTGTTTGCCAACAGCCTTACGACGGCCAGGTACCTGCGGGATCGCAAGGTGGTATTGCCGGAAGGCAAGGTGATGCTCAATGCCGGCTGTGGCTCCGGTTGGGAAACTTTGGTTTTGGCAACGGCCAACCCCGGCGCTCGCTATGTGGGTGTGGATATTTCGCCGGAGTCCATCAAGATGGCAGAGCAGCGCTTTAAGTTCCATAAGATTGAAAACGCCCGCTTTCATGTTATGGACATTACCGACATGACGGCGCTGGGGGAGGAGTTTGATTTTATTGCCTGCAACGACGTTCTCTACCTACTGGACGACCCGGTTGCCGGTTTGAAAGGCATGCGGCAGGTGCTCAAGCCCGATGGGATCATCCGCACCAATGTTCATAGCCTTTATCAGCGGCAGTTTATCTTCAACATGCAGGATGCGATGGAGCTGCTGGGGGTGATGGACGAGCCGGCAGCCAAAGCGGTGCCCCTGCTACGAGAGGTGATGGAAGCGCTCACCGACGCCAGCTTTGTGAAGAGCCACTGGAACGGCGATGCCATCAAAACCACAGCGGGGATCCTGGCCAACTTCCTGCTGCGCAGCGACAAGGGCTTTACGGTGCCGCAGGTGTTTGAGATGTTGAGGCAGGCCGGCCTCGAGTTTATTAGCATGGTGAATTGGCAGCAGTGGAAGTTGGAGAGGGTCTTGACCAAGCCGGTGCCCTACTCGATGCGGCAACTCAATAAGTTAAGCGAGGAGCAAAAGCTTCACTTCATCGAGCTGATTTTCCCCAACATGACCCGCTTGATCGACTTTTGGTGTGGGCACCCCGGCATTCCCAAGGCTGAGCCGTTTACGAACGACGAATGGTGGAACGGCACGGTGCAAGCCCACCCCCTTCTGGTGAAGTTGGATGCCAAGCAGGCTTTTCTCAACGCCATTCGGGACAACGGGCCTGTCAACATCAACGGCTGGCCGGGAGCTGAGGGGAACATTACCATCGATCCTTTCTCGGTGCGCTGGCTGGTGGATGTCTTCGGCCCCTTGCCGGTGCCGGTGCAATCTCTAGTCCACAAGACCATGGAGATTATGGACTGGACGCAGGAAGAAGCGTTTAGTCAAGTGTTGGCCAACCTGAAGTTTTTGGAAGAACGCCTGGTCATTCTGCTGGATTCCCCACTTCGCTAGGCAAGTGCAAAGCCAGGACTTACGAAAGCCCCCCTGATTCATACATGGGGGCCTTTTTGGTTGACATACCCCCCGCCCTAAAGGACGGGGATTCTTTCTCAGCCAGCAGAATTGCTCCTACCAACTGAGCTACACAGGGCATGAGGCTGTTCGCGTTAGCGGGACGGAGTCCTCAACCTCAACCCTATGGGGGATGCCATAACCCCAACTACTGGGCCGGAGCCCAGATACTTCCTGCGTTCGCGTTAGCGTTGCGTAGCAACAATGTTAATTGCACCCACCCCGTCCCGATGGAACTCAAACCCACACCCACACCTGTACACACGACCTTTGGGCTTGTTTCTCTGCCCACAAACAGGACACTCCTGAGAGCTGTACTGCTCATCCTGCAGCACAACCTTCATCCCCAGCCGTTCGGCCTTGTAAGTGATTTGGTGCCGAGCTTGACCATGCAACATCTGGTGGATCTTCTGATTCGCTTTCTTGTTGTAGTTGGCAGACATCCGGATATCCCGAATGTCGCCAATCACAACTGTCTGCACGCCTCGCTCGTGGAGCGTGGAGACCAGTCTGGTCGTCTGCTTGTGCAGAATGTCTTGGATTTGGTGGTGTAGCTTCTTGAGCTGCAGGCGTAAGGACTCCGTCCCGCTCACGCGATTGGAACGGATTAGCCGCTTCCACCGCCGAGAACCCCGCTTTTTGCGCGCCAGGAGTCGAGCTAGCTTGCCCTGCAGCTTGTTCTGGTAGCGCCTTTTGGAGCGCAGCAGCCTGCCATTGGCAAGGTAGGTTTGTCCCCCCTCATGAGCGACTGCGGGGTGAATCTCACCCAAATCCACAGCGGCAACGTTGCTCTCTTCCCCCTCTTCTTCCGGCAGCGTATCCCCCACCTTGTAGCAAGCTCTCAACTCATACTGCTGGCCATCCCAGCCCATCTCTACCCAAACAGGTGTGTCCCAAGCCCAGTTAATCATCAGGGGCTCATTGCCTTTCCCGTTCGACAATCGCAGCTTTCCATTGACGACTTGGATGGCTGAAGACTTCCATTGAACTTTGGAATAGTACCGACGCCGTCGAGGTGGACGGGCGTTGGGGTCGGTTTGGCGGCGTTCTCGCCAGGACTTCAAAGAGGCAAAGAAGCTTTGCACTACCGCGTCTGCACTGTGAGCATGAAGTGTATTCTCAGGGTCGTTGGGAAACCACCGCATTAGCGTGGAAGGTTTCAACCACAGTCCCTTCTTGCGGACAACCCGCCAAAAGTGAACGAGCACCTTTGAGTACAGCTCGCCTGCTGCCCTGCTCAACAGCTGCAGTTGCTCTGAGACGCCTAGCTTGAGCTTGCGGACAAGGTACATGCAAAGTTGCCTTTTCTGTCGAATAGCATCTTACAAAAGCCGCCCTAGAAGGGCGGGGCTTGTAACCCAGTTTTTTTGGTCATCGTTTTTATCCCAGCCGCTGCTCGGTTTGCGGGTCAAACAGGTGGAAGCGATCCATGTCGAAGACCACTTCTGCCCACTGGTTAACCCGAAGCTGGGTACGGGGATCCACGCGGGCCACAAACTCCTGCTCGGCCAGGATCCCTTCTCGGTCGGTGGTGCTGAGATGGAGGATCACTTCATGGCCGATCAGCTCGGTGACGGAGACCTTAGCCCGCACCGGGGCAGGTTGGATCCCTGGGGGTTGGTACTGGGGATCGTGGATGTTTTCCGGGCGGATGCCGAAGATGACCGACTTGCCGACGTATTGCCAATAGGGCTCTGCCTGGTGGGGCGGGATGGCCACGCGGAAGGCGCCGGTATCGATCCAGAGGGTGCCCTCCTGCTCCCGCAGCTTGGCCTGGAAGAAATTCATGGCGGGGCTGCCGATGAACCCGGCCACAAACAGGTTGGCCGGGCGGGTGTAGAGGGTGTGGGGGGTATCCACCTGCTGCAGGCGGCCATCCTTCATGACGGCGATGCGGTTGCCCATGGTCATGGCCTCCACCTGGTCGTGGGTAACGTAGATAAAGGTGGTGCCCAGTTGCATGTGCAACTTGCTAATCTCGGCCCGCGCCTGTACCCGCAGCTTGGCATCCAAGTTGGAGAGGGGCTCATCCATCAAAAACACCGCCGGATTGCGCACGATGGCCCGCCCGACGGCAACCCGCTGCCGTTGCCCACCCGAAAGTTCCTTGGGCTTGCGGTTAAGCAGGTGCTCGATCCCAAGGCGCTTGGCCACCCCCCTAACCCGGCTTTCGATCTCCGCCCGTGGCAGGCCGCGCAGCTTGAGGCCAAAGGCCATGTTCTCGGCCACGGTCATGTGGGGGTAGAGGGCGTAGGACTGGAAGACCATGGCGATATCCCGATCCTTGGGGGGGATATCGTTGACCACTCGGTCGCCGATGTAGATGGAGCCGGCGCTCACCTCTTCCAGTCCGGCCAGCATGCGCAAAGAGGTGGTTTTGCCGCAGCCGGAGGGACCGACGAAGACGAGAAATTCCCCGTCTTCGATGGCGATGTTCAGGTCGTGGACGGCGGTGGTGTCTCTGTAGCGCTTGGTAACGTGTTCGTAGGTAACGCTGGCCATGCTCTCAACCTTGGCTCCGTTGCGCACTCAAACCCTATCCAAAGCGGCGGGCAAAAGTCAAATCGAGTTGAGTTGAGTTCGGTAGGGAGAGCTGGGGATCCCTGCAGCGAAGCCAGTTTATGGTCGTTGCCCCTGCCCTTGCCCCGGCCCCTTTCCCAGAAGGAGAGGGGAGCTGGGAAGCCATGGAATCTTGAACCGAAATGTAAAAAAAGGTAGGCTCATCGCCTACCTCTATGGGATCCTTTTTCCCTATTAGGAAGTTGCCTAACCTCTAGGCCATCAGGAGACAACGCTCACTTTGACCACTTGGGCTTTTTCAGAGTCTGCCTTGGGCAAGGTGAGGGTGAGGATCCCATCTTTGTATTCGGCTTTCACTTGATCGTGTTTGATCCGGTTCGGCAGCGGGATCACCCGTTGGAAGCGCCCATAACGGAATTCAGTCCGGGTTACCCCTTTGTCTTCAGAGCGCTTCTCAAATCGCCGTTCCCCGGTGATGGAGACCGCTTCGGCTGTCGCTTGGATATCCAAGTCGTTGGGGTTCAAGCCGGGCAGCTCCAGCTTCAGGGTAATGGTTTCGGGATCATCGTGCATCTCCACTGCCGGCATGAAGGCAAAGCCGTCGGCCTCGGTGGTGCGAGGGATCAGCCGGTCGAACATCCGGTTCATTTCCCGTTGAATTTCGTCAATTTCACGAAACGGATCCCAGCGGACAAGAGCCATAGAGCATCCTCCTCCTCTATTACTTTGCTTTTTTGACTTCCAGTTCGAGTTTTTAGCTTAGCTTTCGGGGCTCAACTTTAGAGGTATAAGCAAAACCTCTATGCTTCTAGTGTATTCAAATCTATTCCGAGAAGTGTAGGGTTTTCTGGAATGTTTCTTAGGTGTTTACCCTACAGGTTTATCCATCCAAAACCCTCTGGGACTCCGTATGTTTGGGGCGGCGATGGAGTTTTGTGGGTAACCACATACTGAGACCGGTGGCCACCATCACCAGCAGCCCCAGTCCGTTTAAGAAGGGGTAAACCGCTTGCAGATCGAGGGGGCCCCACTGCCCTTTGTGGATTTGGATCAGCCAGTAGTAGTCGAAGTTTTGGTTGAGGCGGGCAATTTGATACAGGGATCCCGTTAGCACCGTTACCACCAAAGGCAAGGCCAGGATGGGGGCAAGGGTGCGGTGGATGCGGCGGATCCTCTTTGGATTCAGGGCCATTGAGCTTTCTCCAGGGCAATGGGGCGATCCCTGCCATGCTATCAGGGCAGCTAGCCCCTATTCTCGCTCAAGAACGGCTCCTGGACAGCTCCTCCACGTGCTGCCGCGGGATGACCCGTCCTTCGTCCTCAAAGCCAGGGATCTCGTGGAAGTTGAGGTAGCGGTACAGCTCGCCGGCAAAGGGCTGGATCTTGGTGGAGACGATCTCTTGGTATTCCTCAGGGGTGGGGATCCGGCCCAAAAGGGCGCAGGCGGCGGCCAGCTCGGCGGATCCCAGATAAACCCGCGCGTCTTTGCCCATGCGGTTGTTGAAGTTGCGGGTGGAGGTGGACATGACGGTGGCCCCGTCTTCCACGCGGGCTTGGTTGCCCATACACAAGCTGCATCCCGGCATTTCCGTTCTGGCCCCGGCGGCAGCAAAGATGCCGTATACGCCTTCCGAGCGCAGTTGTGCCTCATCCATGCGGGTGGGCGGACAGATCCAGAATTGGCGCACCTTGGCCCGCCCTTGGCCTTCCAGGATTTTGGCGGCGGCGCGGTAGTGGCCGATGTTGGTCATGCAGGAGCCGATGAAAACTTCGTCAATCTTGATCGGCGTATCGGGGTTGCCGGCGGCGTGTTGGGCATGGACTTCGCTCAGGGTCATCACCTTGTCGGGATCGTTGGGGGCACAGACAATTGGCTCGGTGATGGTGCTGAGGTCAATTTCGATGACTTCGGCGTATTCGGCGTCGGCATCCGCCTCCAGGAGGGTGGGGTTGGCCAGCCATGCTTCCATTTTGGCGATGCGCCGCAGCAAGGTTCTCGCATCCTGATAGCCGCGGGCGATCATGTTCTTCAGCAGCACCACGTTGGAGCGCAGATATTCTGAGACCGTCTCGATGCTCAGCTTGATGGTACAGCCGGCACAGTTGCGCTCTGCCGAGGCATCGGTAAACTCAAAAGCTTGCTCCACCTTCAGATCCGGCAGGCCCTCGATCTCCATGATGCGCCCGGCAAAGACGTTTTTCTTGCCTTTTTTCTCAACGGTCAACAGGCCCCTCTGAATGGCCACGTAGGGGATGGCATGGACAATGTCCCGCAGGGTGATCCCCGGCTGCAATTCACCTGTAAAGCGCACCAGCACCGATTCCGGCATGTCCAAGGGCATCACCCCCATGGCGGCGGCAAAGGCCACCAGACCGGATCCTGCCGGGAAGGAGATCCCCAAGGGGAAGCGGGTGTGGGAGTCGCCCCCTGTGCCCACGGTGTCGGGCAGCAACATGCGATTCAGCCAGGAGTGGATAATGCCATCGCCGGGACGCAGGACAACGCCCCCGCGGGAAGCGAAAAAGTCGGGCAGCTCTTTGTGGATCTGGATGTCCACCGGCTTGGGATAGGCGGCGGTGTGGCAGAAGCTCTGCAGCACCAGGTCGGCGTTGAAGCCCAGACAGGCCAGCTCCTTCAGCTCATCGCGGGTCATGGGGCCGGTGGTGTCCTGGGATCCCACCGTGGTAATGAGGGGCTCACAACTGGTGCCCGGGCGCACGCCTGGCAGCCCACAGGCTTTGCCCACGATTTTTTGCGCTAGGGTATAGCCTTTGCCGGTGTCTGCCGGTGGAGTGGGGCGGATAAACAAGGTGGAGGGAGGTAAACCCAAGGCTTGGCGGGTTTTGTCGGTGAGGGCACGGCCAATCAACAGGGGAATACGTCCCCCCGCCCGCACTTCGTCGGGGAGGGTTACGGGCCGCAGGGAAAAGGTGGAGAGAACCTGGCCGGCCTCAGAGCGGATCACACCTTCGTAGGGGCAAATGGTAACCACCATGCCGGTTTCCAGGCGGGAGACATCGCACTGGATGGGCAAGGCCCCGGCATCTTCGGCGGTGTTGAAGAAGATGGGCGCGATGGTGCCCCCCAGGATGACCCCGCCGGCCCGCTTGTTGGGCACATGGGGAATGTCGTGGCCGATGTGCCAGAGCAGCGAGTTGAGGGCGGATTTGCGGGAGGATCCCGTGCCTACCACATCCCCCACAAAGGCAACGGGATGGCCGCGGCGCTTCAGCTCGGCAATGGTAACCAGGGATCCTGGAGCGCGGGACTCCAGCATGGCTTGGGCGTGGAGGGGGATATCCGGGCGGGTGGTGGCGTGGGCGGCGGGGGAAAGGTCGTCGGTGTTGATCTCGCCGGCAACCTTGAACACTGTTACAGTGATTGCTGCGGCCAGGGGAGCTTTGGCGGTAAACCATTCGCCCTTGGCCCAAGACTCGATCACCTGTCGGGCATAGGCATTGCCGGCTTGGCTCAGCTCCAGCACATCGTGAAAGGCATCGAAGATGAGCAGCGTGTGGCTGAGGGCGCGGGCTGCTGCTGCTGCAATCTCCTGGCGCGGATCCTGTAAGAGATCCAGCAAAACCTGAACGTTGTAGCCCCCCAGCATCGTGCCCAAGAGCTCCACCGCCCGCAGGGGAGTGATCAACGGGGATTCAACCTCCTCCTTGGCCACAGCGGCCAAAAAGCCCGCTTTCACATAGGCGGCTTCATCGACCCCCGGCGGGACGCGCTCTGTTAAGAGGTGCAACAAAAAGGCTTCTTCGCCAGCAGGCGGGGCCTTCAGGAGCTCGCACACCTGGCTGGTCTGGGCAGCGTTTAAGGGCAGCGGCGGGATCCCTTGGGCCTCGCGGGCAGCGGCGTGTTGGCGGTATTCGGCCAGCATGGGGGTTTAGGCACTCGACGTGGGTATTTATTCTACCGCTAGCTCGGCAGAGGAAAGGTCCTCGAGAAGGGATCCCATCCGCTGGCGGTAACTCAGCTTGGCCTAGGATAGCTCCGCCAACAGCTCTTTTTGGTAAAGGCCAATACAAGCTTGGATCAAGTCGTCCAGCTCCCCATCCAAGATGGGCTGCAGAGGGAAATTCTGGTTAAGGCGGTGGTCGGTAACGCGGTTGTCCTTGTAGTTGTAGGTGCGAATTTTTTCCGAGCGGGATCCCGTTCCCACCTGCATGCGCCGAGCAGAGCTGATGGAGGCCTGTTGCTCCTGCAGCTTCATCTCGTAGAGTTTGGCCCGCAAAATCTGCATGGCCCGCTGGCGGTTCTGCAGTTGGGAACGCTCCTCGGTACAAAACACCCGGATCCCGGTGGGCTTGTGGAGAAGATCCACCGCCGTCTCCACCTTGTTCACGTTTTGGCCGCCTGCCCCCCCGGAGCGTGCCGTTTTGATTTCGATGTCTTTCGGGTCGATGACCACCTCCACCTCGTCCACCTCTGGCATCACCGCCACCGTGGCCGTCGAGGTGTGGACACGGCCTTGCGCTTCGGTGACGGGCACCCGCTGCACCCGATGCACGCCAGCTTCAAACTTGAGCTTGCTGTACACCTGATCCCCTTGAATCTCCAGGATCGCCTCTTTGTAGCCCCCCAGCTCTCCTTCCGAGAGGCTCGCCAGACGCACCGACCAGCCCAGCTTTTCGGCGTAGCGGGTGTACATGCGGGCCAGATCCGCCGCCCACAGCGCCGCCTCCTCCCCACCGGTGCCGGCGCGAATCTCCAACATGATGTTCTTGTCGTCGTTGGGATCCCGGGGCAGCAGCAGCAGGGTGAGCTTTTCCTCCAGTTGTTCTTGGCGGGCCCGCAGTTGCTCAAGTTCCGCTCTTGCCATCGCCTCCAGCTCCGGGTCGGAGGCCGATTCCCGCAAAAGTTCTTCCGTCTGTTGCAGATCGCGATTCAGCTTTTGCCAGTCGTGAAAAGCCTGGACGGTGGCCTCCAAGGAGGAGCGGGCCTTGGCAATCCGCTGCAGCTCAGCTGGATCCGTGGCCACGTCCGGATCGGCCAAGCGCACCGTCAGCTCCTGAAAAGTGGCTTCGACATTCTTAAGCTGGTCGATCAGTTGAGCAGAAGCCATAGATTCGCAATACCCAGGGATCCAAGCGTTGCCCACACCCAGATGGGGGAACCTCTACTTGGCCTTTTTGCCACCGCTCATGCCGTATTTGCGCATGAACTTCTCCACCCGGCCTTCGCTGTCGATGATCTTCTGGCTGCCGGTGAAAAAGGGATGGTTGCCCGACCAAACATCCACCTTGAGCTCCGGCTTGGTGGATCCCACCGTCATCACCACTTCGCCATTGCAGATGACTTTGGCTTCTGGATACCACTGCGGGTGCAATCCTTTCTTGGGCATAACCCTTTCCTCCTCTGGGCCTGTTTCTATACCCTTGTCTATCAACATCTTCCTCTAAAAACAACGGCAGGGATCCCTAGCGCTTCGAGTACTGGGGAGCCTTGCGGGCCTTGCGCAGGCCGTATTTCTTCCGCTCCACGGCGCGCGGATCCCGTTTCAGATAACCCTCGACTTTCAAAGGGCCGCGATTGGCCGGATCCACCTCGCAGAGGGCGCGCGCCACCCCCAGCTTGATCGCATCCGCCTGGCCGTGAACGCCGCCGCCATGGGCTCGCACTAGGATATCGTAGGAGTTTTCCAGACCAAGGATCTCCAGCGGCCCCTTCACACTGGCCAGAAGGGCTTCTTGATACTGCAGATACTGGTCTCCCGGCCTGTCGTTGATGATGATTTTGCCCGTGCCGGGCACCAAACGCACGCGGGCAACGGCGGTTTTGCGGCGTCCCGTTCCCCAATAAACGGCTCGTTGGCTGCTCGCTTGAGTCATGCTTTGGCTCCTGGGATCGTGTTGAGGGGATAAACTTGGGGCTGCTGGGCCTCATGAGGGTGGTTTGGCCCGACATAAACTTTCAACTTGGTGAATTGCCGCCGGCCCAAACGGGTGTGGGGCAACATTCCCTTGACCGCTTTTTCCACCACCCGCTCCGGCAGGCGCGCCTGCAGTTGGGCAAAGGTTTCTACTTTCATGCCGCCGGGACGGCCAGAGTGGCGGCGGTAGAGCTTTTGGGTGCGCTTTTTGCCAGTGACCACCACTTTCTCAGCGTTGATCACAATTACATAGTCCCCCGTATCCAGGTGAGGGGTGAAGTCCGGTTTGTGCTTACCCCGCAAGAGGGTGGCCACAGCGGCGGCCAAGCGGCCCAGGCGCTGATTGGCAGCATCCACCAGATACCAGCGGGGCGCCAGAGTTTCGGGGTTGGGAAGGGGAGTTTTGTTCATGGCAGGCAAGGAAACATATCAGGACAAGCTTGGAGATCGCCCAGATCAACCGCAGGAATGGGCCAACGTAGCCGGCGACCGGAGGGCGGAGGGAGGCTCTGTGGGCAAGGCCCAAAAGGGCGGCGAGTGGGCGAACTGTTGACCGAAGGGATCCGCAGCATAGCCCACATCCGTCAGGCACAGCCCTTGCGGAGGAGCGCTGTAGCGGGTGCGCATCTGGCTCCAGTCGTTGTGTTGCCACAGGTGGACAAATTGGGCTGGGCTGAGCTGGCCCCGGCCCACCACCTCTAGGGATCCCACCAAGAGCCGCATCATCCGGTAGAGGAAGCCGCTGGCCTGCACCTCGATGCTGATCAAGTCCCCCAGCCGCTGGCAGAGCACCTCCTGCACCTGTACCCGCGAGTGGGGCCGATCCGATCCCCGCCGCCGGAAGGCTTCCAAGCTGTGCTCCCCCAGCAGGGAATTCAGGGCTTCCGCCATCGGCTCCACCTGCAGAGGCCAACGCACTTGCCAGCTAAAGAGGCGCCAGAACACATCCGGTCGCTCCCGGTTCAGGATCAGGTAGCGGTAGCGGCGCCAGCGAGCCGAAAAGCGGGCGTGCCAGGAGTCAGGCACTTGAGCAGAAGCCAGCACTACCACATCTTCCGGCAGACAGTCGTTCAGCACCCTCGACCACTCCACCGCAGGGATGCCGGAGGTGGTGTCGAAGTGGGCCACCTGGCCTGCAGCATGAACCCCCGTATCGGTGCGACCGGCCCCATAGAGGGTTACCGGATGCCCCGCCCGCGACGCAATCGCCTCCTCCAGCACCCCTTGCACGGTACGGCGGGCTGCCTGGCGCTGCCAGCCATAGAACCTGCTGCCGAGGTACTGAATTCTCAGGGCAATGCGACGGTACGGCATGGATCCCTTTCCGCTACACCAGCTCGATGACCGCCATTTCTGCTCCATCCCCCCGCCGATGCACGGTGCGCAAGATGCGGGTATAGCCACCGGGCCGATCCCGGTAGCGCTCAGGAGCCTGCTCAAACAGGGAGCGCACCAGCTCCTTGTCGTAGATGTAGGCCAGCGCCTGTCGCCGCGCCGCCAGGGATCCCTCTTTGGCCAGGGTGATCATCTTCTCGGTGGTGGCCCGAATGGCTTTGGCGCGGGCTTTGGTGGTGGTGATCCGCCCTTCCCGCAGCAGAGCCGTGGTCAGCGCCCGCATCAGGGCCTTGCGCTGGTCGGCGGGCTTATTGAGGTGGGGGGTACGACGGCGGTGGCGCATGGTAACCTCTGTCTTGTGTCCTACACTCTTCGGGGATCCTTGCGTTTTGACGCGGTTGTGCTAGCGGTGCAGATGCTTGAGACGGAACCTAAACTCTAGGCCTTGCCTTTTTCGCGGGTGCGGGGCAGTGTCAGACCAAAGCGGGCTTTCAAAGCCTGCACCACCTCTTCGGCAGACTTCTGGCCAAAGTTTTTGATCTCCAGCAGATCTTCCTCGGTATAGAGCAGCAGATCGGCCACCGTGTTGATCTGAGCTCGCTTCAGACAGTTGTAGGCCCGTACCGAGAGCTGTAGCTCCTCGATGGGGATCTGGTTTTTTTGGTTGTCCTCGTCTGGCTTGGGCGGCACAGGAGCATCGAAGCTGACCTCCTGCAGCGGTGCGAACAAGCCCACCAAAATGCGGGCCGCTTGGCTGAGGGCCTCTTGCGGGGTGAGGCTGCCGTTGGTCCAGATTTCCAATACTAGCCGATCTTTTTCCAGGAATTGGCCCACCCGAGCTGCTTCCACAGCGTAGTTCACCTTGCGCACCGGCATGAAGACAGAGTCG
Organism: Synechococcus sp. JA-2-3B'a(2-13); assembly: GCF_000013225.1. NCBI lineage: Bacteria > Bacillati > Cyanobacteriota > Cyanophyceae > Synechococcales > Synechococcaceae > Synechococcus > Synechococcus sp. JA-2-3B'a(2-13). The sequence goes on along the minus strand of NC_007776.1, from coordinate 1,653,467 downwards.
ATCTGCAGAAAATCAATCGCCATCGCTTTGCTGTCGGAGTAATCGACGGCGCGGTAGCCATGTCCCCGGCCAATCATGAACTCCATTTCCAAAATCGCCCCTTCCGCCAGGGTGGCAATGTGGTGACGGGGGTTGATCACCTCCACATCGCTGGGCAATTGCAGCTTCTCAGCAGTAACTTCCCCTGGCCCCTGAGCCACCAAGCGGCCCACCTGAGTCTCGGGGGAACTGGAGCGCAGCACCAGCTCCTTCATGTTTAGAAGGATCTCCATCACGTCTTCCCGCACCCCCGGCACCGTGGAAAACTCGTGGGTCACCCCGGCAATGCGTACAGCAGTCACCGCCGTCCCCTCCAGATTGGAGAGCAACACCCGCCGCAAAGCGTTGCCCACCGTGATCCCTTGGCCGCGCTCCAGTGGCCCCAGAGCAAATTTGCCGTAGTGAACGCCGTTATCATCCCGATGAGATTCAACACACTCGGTCTGGTAAGCAACAGCGCTTGAGCTCGCTCTGCTGCCCAGAGAGTGGGAGAGGGTTCGGCTGGTTTGAATCGTCATGGTGGCCCCGTCCGTCTGGCTCGATATCCGTTTGGAGAACTGATGAAACTTCGAGGTCATCTCACGCTTGGGCAGACCTTCGCTGAGGCATGGCGTAGCTCTGGAGAAAACCCCCTACAGACGCTCGACCAGCCCTCAACGCAGGATCCTTTAGACACGCCGCCGCTTGGGAGGACGGCAACCGTTGTGGGGAATGGGAGTAATATCTCGAATCAGAGTAATTTCCAGGCCCGTTGCCTGTAGAGCGCGAATGGCGGTTTCCCGACCGGCTCCCGGCCCGCTCACCATCACTTCGATCTGGCGCATGCCGTTCTCCATGGCTTGACGCGCCGCACTTTCTGCTGCCATTTGGGCGGCGAAGGGAGTGCCCTTTTTGGCCCCTTTGAAGCCCGTAGAACCTGCCGAGGCCCAAGACACCACATCGCCGTTGGGATCCGTGATGGTGACGATGGTGTTGTTGAAGGTGGACTGAATGTAGGCCACCCCATTGGGGATGTTCTTTTTGACTTTACGTCCGCGCCGTTGCTGCCGAGCCATGATCCAGGTGTCCTTGCAATCGACTGTTTGGGGTTGGGATTCGGGATGGTGGAAGAGTTTTGCCTTCCGCGCAAAGTCCAGCGACTACTTCTTGGCAGGAGCTTTCTTCTTGCCGGCCACCGTCTTCCTGACCCCCTTGCGGGTGCGGGCGTTGGTGCGGGTGCGCTGACCACGCACGGGCAGACCCAGGCGATGGCGACGACCTCGATAGGTGCCGATGTCGATCAGCCGCTTGATGTTCATCGCCTCCTGGCGGCGCAGATCCCCTTCTACCTGGTATTCGCCCTCCACCACCGTCCGTAGGGCGGCCACCTCAGCGTCGGTGAGGTCGCGGGTACGAGTATCCGGATTGATACCGGTCTTCGCCAAAATCTGGCGGGAGCGGGTTAGCCCAATGCCGTAAATGTAGGTGAGGGCAATCTCCACTCGCTTTTCTCGGGGGATGTCAACTCCCGCAATCCGTGCCATAGTCAGGGGTACCTTATCGAAATCAAATCAAACCAAGTTGCCTGCCTGAGATGGGATTTTTATTCAGGGGGATGTGGCCGTGGAGATGCTGGTCTTGGGATCCATGCTCACCGAGAGGTCTAGCCAACGTTTTGCTCGGTTGTGTCGGAAGCCTTTGCCTCTGTCTCCCATTGCAGGCTGAACCCACCCACCATCGACCCTCTAGCCCTGCCGCTGCTTGTGCTTGGGGTTGGAAGAACAAATGACCATCACCCGACCGTGGCGGCGGATGACCCGGCATTTTTCGCAGATCCGACGGACGGAAGGCCGCACCTTCATGGTTGATCCTGACAAAACCAGCGAATATCCATTCTATGTTCGTCTGGGCAGCCTGTCAAAATGTGTTTGGGTTTGCTGACAGCGAGCGGACAGTCGGGTTGGCTATGCTGGTTGGGCGAGGATCTCCTGAGTCAAAGTAGGCGCGACTGTGGGGTGGAGAAGGCCATGCGGTGGCAATGGCTGGTTGTGCTGAGTGGTGTGCTGGGGCTGGGATCCCCTGTGTTGGGGCAAGGGATCCCTTCGCCGGAGGCAGGCTCTTCCTCTGCTGGGAGGAACTTTTCTGCGGATGGGAACGGCCTGAGGACAGAGGGGGATTGGCTTTTGCCGTTGCGCAGCTCTGCCGATCGCATCGATGGGGTACCGGATCGGGGCTGGGTTGCGGTTGGGCTGTTGGAGGAGCAGGCCGTGACTCTGCTGGATGGGGCCAGCGGGGATCCCTTGTGGCAGGCGGCGGTGGGGTTTGCCCCCAGTGTGGTGCGGGTGGATGAGGCGCGGCAGGTGGTCTATGCCTCTGGCCCCAATGCCCCTGGGCTGGTGGCCCTCGATCTGCTGACGGGGGAGCTGATTCAGGCTTATGGGTTGCCGGCAGGGGTTTTGGATATTGCCGTGGATGGGGTCACAGGGCGGGTTTTCGCCTCCATGCCTTCTGCCCAAAGTCTGGCGGTGATGGCTGCTCCCCTGCGCGTCAGCGGTGCGCAAAGCGATCCCTCAGAGCAGCCGCAAGCCCGCAATTTGCCGATGCCCGGCCCCCCCTTGGCGCTGGCCTATGATGCGCAGCGGGGATCCCTGTTTGTGGGTCTAGCCGGGGAGGATCCCCTCAGTTTGCTGGTGGTCAACCCAGACAATGGGGAGTTGTTGGCCCGTTGGCGCGGCGGCAATACTCCGGAAGCGATGGCTTTGGATGCCGAACGGCAACGCTTGGTGGTGCTCAACTCCGGCAGCCAAGATCTAACAGTGCTGGATCTGAGCCGCAGCGGCGAGGCCCTGCAGCGGGTTGGCCTGGATTGGCGACCGACGCGGCTGGCCCTTTCCCCTGATGGACGTTGGGCTTACGTGACCTCCCGCGATAGCGACCGCCTGCAGCTGGTGGATTTACAGACGGGGCGATTGGTGGCCTCGCTGCGGCTGCAGGGACAGCCGACGGGTCTGGTGATGCTGGGGGAGCGGGATCTGTGGGTGGTGGCAGCAGGGATCCCGGCTTTGCGCCGTTTGCAGGATATTCAGGCTCAAGTTGGCGACGGCGGGACAGAGGTCCTGAACGGGGGAGTCCCCTCTCCAGGCAACCGCGGTGTGGTAACCGGGCGGGTGCTGGATATTGCCGGCCAACCCGTTCAGACCGGGGTTTTGCACTTGGCCGCCACGCCAACCCAACCCAGGCAAACCGTCCGCATTGCTGCCGACGGCACTTACGTGCTGCCGGAACTGTCGGCCGGCCTGTATTTGGTGGATGTGGAGGTGCCGGGTTTTCCGCTGACCAGCACCCAGGTGGAAGTCCGGGCCGGCTTTGTCTCCACTCAGGATATTCGTCTGCCGCCCGGGGAACCGACCCGCCGGCCGGAGGGCATTGGCCTTTTGCCGGATGAACCCGTTTACTCGGATGAGCTGGCCCGCCACCTCAGCATGGCCCTGAAGGAGTTGCAGCCCCAGCGACCGGTGATCCTCTTGAAGGGGCCTTTGGGGCCGGATCCTCGGTTTGAGCCGCTTCTGCCCCTCACCCAGGGCCTAACGTTGTTGGATCGGGATGAGCGCTACACCGCCGACTTGGCCAAGCTGAAGGCCATCGGGGATGCCCTGGGATTGCGCTATATCCTCTTGACCCAGATGCAGATCTCGCGGGACTACAACCGCCAGGGCAACTCTCTGCTGAATACGGCCTTACGCTTTGTGGCCCCGACGGTGCCGGTGGAAATTCCCAATTTCACCCCCAACCAGTTGCGCAGCCGCGGGGTGGTGGTGGTGGTGGACTTGCAGAGGGATCGGCCTGGGGATCGGGCCCGCTACTACGAAGCCTATGGGCGGGATGATGTGGGCGGGGATCCGATGTTTGAAGATGCGGCAGCGGGCCTGTTTCGGCTGCAGGTGCGCAACATGGTGCCGGTGTTTGTCCAACAATGGCAAACCAACAACCCCTTTTCGGGGTGAGGATCCCTGCAGCAGGATCTTGCCCTGTTCGCGTCAGGGGTGCGGAGCAGAATAGAACCGACTGCTACTACCGGATGCAACCTTCGCCATGCCTTTTTTCTTCTTTCATCCTCTCCGGCACAGGATTAGCTATCGCTACGCAACGCTCTCGCGAACAGGCAGTCTGGCCCTCTGCGGCTGGCTGGCACTGGCTTCAGGAGCGCTGGCTCAGGCTCCGGCCACCCCCATTCCGCGGTTGACGCCGTTGTTTCCCTCCCAAAACAGAGGGCAGCCCCAGGGAACAGCACGGCTGGTGGGGCAGGTGAGCAACAGCGTGGGGCAACCTGTGGCGGGGGCACAGGTGCAGTTGGAGGGCATGGAGAACCCCAATCAGCCGATTCAAACCGATGAGCGGGGCGCTTTTGAGCTAGACCAAGCCCCAGCCGGGCGCCGGATGTTGACGGTGTGGCACCCCGACTATGAAAAGGCAGAGCAGGAGATCCTCCTGCAAGCGGGCCTGACCACCCCTGTGGATGTGGTTTTGCAGGTGCCGATTCGGCCTCAGCCCCGCCGTCGCCTTGGCATTTTGGGGGTGGGAGGGTTGGAGCATACCCAACTGTTGGGCCAGCGCCTGGCCATAGAGGCGGTGCGTCTGGGCTTGATCCCCAACGGCGAGAAGGTGGTGCCCCTGGACAACCGTCGCATTCAGCCCATTTTGCAGAAGGTGGGCTGGCCCATCTACGAGCTGTTTGAGTGGGATCGCCGCAAGCCGGAGGCGGTGGGCCAATTTTTCGATTACCTGGGCCTGGAAGCCATCGTCATCGCCCGCGTCGATGTCCTCACTCGACCAGCTTCGCCAACGGAGCTGAGCCTGCGTTCCCGCAGCCGCCTGGAACTGTGGCGGTTTGATGAGCAAGGCAACCTTGTGGTAGATATCCTGGCCGAGGCCAGTCGCGATCAGGTGGAGCGGAGCAACCTCAATGCTGCCGAGCTGGCCCAGCTTTATCAAATCCAAGTCACCCAGATGGCTGCTGAGGTGGGATCCCGCTGGAAGGAGCATCACCCGCTGGCCCAGTACCTAGAACTGGCTCAGGGAGAAGCCCCACCCCCACGCTCTCGCCTGGATACGGCTGTGGAGCTGCGCATCCCCTCTGCCACACCGACTCCCTAGGTCTTAAGCAGAACAGCTCCGGGATCTCTTCTATTGTCGTGAAAGGGATCGTCCTCTGAGTTCGTCTAGCAACGACGGGAGGAGCCGCCCGAAGAGTGGCGAGAAGAGCTGCCCCCCGATGAAGGGCGGGAGGAGGAGCCGAAAGAGCCAGAAGAGCGCGAGGAGCCGCCACAACAGGAGCTTGCAAAGCTTGGATCTGGTTTTGCAGTTGTCTGCAGCGACGCTGCCTGCGCCAGTACATTGTGCCGCCGATTATCCCTGCAGCACCTGCCCCCACCCCTACCAACGGCCAGGGCGAAGGGGGAGGCGGGTAGGTCATGCCTCTGTTGAATTGCTGCCCGGCGCTGCAGCCGGCCTGACCGCGTCAGCGCTGCAGTTCCCCCCCCAGCGCTTTGCTCCTGACGCCAGCTGTCCCATGGGCTATTTTTGCTGGGGATCCCTTCCGATGGCGCGATAGGGCGAGCCACCCCAGTTTCAAGGCCAGCCCCAGCACCTGCCAGCCGCGCAACCGGATCACCAGGGATCCCCATCCGTGCCAACCGATGCGAGCGAAGGTCAAGCGCAGGTGTTGGGCCAACTGAGGGGGTAGAGCGGCGATTAGTCCCAAGCATTGCCCCGTCAAAGCCGGATCGGCAAAGCCAATTTCCACCCCTCCTTGCCAAGATTGGATGTGGAGCTGCTTGCCCAGCTTCCACAGGTAGGGCCAATCTCTGGGGGAGCAACGTTCTCCCCGCTGCGCCGGCCAACGGCCGCGAAGGCGCAGGGATCCCCAACGCCATTCCCAGCCACGGCGGCTGCCCCGCACGGCCCAGCCTCCCCAGCCGTGCCATTTCCAGATCCAGGCAAGGGGGCCCTGCCAGGGTTTGCGGTAGCGCAGAATGAGCTGTTGAGGCCAGAACAAGAGAGTTCCCACAAAGACGGCCAGCAGCAATCCCAAAGGACTCCGTCCCGCTAACGCGAACAGCTTGAGCACCGACTGGGATCCTCCGCGGTCAATCCATAGCGGGCCAGAAAACGGGGCAAATCGACCACCAGGCAGGTGTAGGATCCCTGCATCACCAGCCGCTCCTGCTGGGTGATCTCCACCTGAAACTGAATGCGTCTCCCCTCCACGGCCACGACTTCGACCCGCATCTGCAAGGGATCCCCCGCCACCGCTGCCGACCGATGTTCCAAGGCAAAGCGGATCCCGACCGCCGCTTCCTCCGGCTCGTAGAAGGGCTGCAAGGTGGTGTGGCTGCACCGCTCGATCAACGTCAACAAAGCCGGGGATCCGATCACCTTCACACCGGGGTTGCCCAGAGCCTCAGCGGTTTGTTCCGGGCCGAGGATCCCCTGCCAGGTGCCGAGGGTGCCCAGGGGAACAGGTTTCATCAGCGGGCGGGGGCGCGCATTCTCCCAGAGTGCCACAGGCTCCAGCCTTGCCAGAGCAGGAGAATCAACGCCAGGATCCCGACCACCCCGGCCAGCACCAGCGCCCGTTCCCAGCGGGTGGCATGGAAGCCGGTTACCGTCCAATCGCGGCTGAGGTTGGATCCCAGAATGGCAAGCACAGCCAGGCCCAAACCTCGGATCCCCAGAGATTCCGCCCCTCTTCCCTCCTGCTGCAGGAGGATGGGCTGCAGCGCCGCCAGGATCAAGGCGGTGGTCAAGGCTCCCAACAGGAAGGCCGCTTGCGGCTGAGCGTGAATGAAGTAGCCCACCCCCACCGGCAAAGCCAGGCTAGCCAGCGTCAGGGCGATCCCCGTCTGCAGGGGTTTGTCTGGCCCGTATAGCCAGTGAATGAGCGCCGCCAGCGCCATGGCCGCCATTCCCAGGTACAGCGCCGCCGACACATAGGGTTGGGTGAGGTCGATCCCGGCAACCTGCAGGTTGAACTGGTGCAACAGGTTTTGCAGCAGAGGGCGGGCCGACAAAAACAAAGCGGCCATGGCCCCCCAACGGCTGGGAAAAGCCAGACATCCCAGCCCCAAGAGGGCCGCCCCGTAGGATCCCCCCAGCCGCAACGCCAGCAGCGCTCCTCCGCCCACCAGCGTTAGGCCCACACAGGCCCGCCAGAGCAGCCGTCCTTGTTGCTCGGCAACGCTGACGCGACCGGCTGAAGCCTCCGGCCCGCTGACGCCAGCAGGTTCCCCTGGCGCAGGGATCCCCTGTCCCGTCTGGTTTTCCAAGGCAAGCAAGGCCCACGAGAGCAGCACCCCTGCCCCGTAGAGCAAGGCCCAAAAGGGATCCTGGTATAGGCCGTTGCGGGTCAAGGCCAAGGCCAGCGCCAACGCCACCAGCCACCCCACCCCATGCCCCACTGCCGACAGCAGCCCGGGGGAGTCTTCTGAGGCGGTCAAGAGCGGCACAGTGCCTGCCACCAAGCTGAGGGCGGCCAGCCCCACCGGCAACAGCACCTGCCAAGGGAGATCCGGCTGGGATCCCATCTCCAGCAGGCGAGATCCCCAGGTTATGGCGGCAATGCCGCTCCACCCCTGGCCCAGCGCCATCAGCAACGACAGGGCTTCCGCTGCGGCCAAGACCCCCAGCAAAGGGATCCCCACCAAGCCCATCCCCAGGCCGCAGCCCCACAGAAACAGCATTCCATGCTGCTCCGCAATGCCGATGCGACTGGGGGAGCCGATAGCCAGACTTTGCCAGGCCGCCAAACTGAGCAACAGCACCACCAGCCCTTGCCCGGCCCGACCGCAGCCACTCAACCCCAGTAAACCCACCCCCACCAGGCCCCCCAACAACAAAGCCAGGGGGATCAGATCCGGCAACTGACCCAGCCAGCACCCCAGCGCCGCCAAGGCCACCAAGCCCAGCCCCACTGCCGGTTGCCAGCGGCGAACGGATCCCCAGCGGCGATATCGAATCGCTTCCAACAGCAAGACCACCAAGCCAATCGCGGCCGCAATCGCCAAAACTCCACCCAGCACGTGCTCCCTCCTTTCAAGCCCTGCACCAACTATCGCCTATCGCTGTCCGGTCATCATCGCCATTCAGAACCAATCGAGCGGAAGCGTTGCCTAGCATCAGGTTTGCTCCTTGCCCCAGACCCGATGGGGAGCAAATGCGTTTGCGTTTGTGAAAGCATCGCGCAGCGATAACGCAAAGATAAGCTGGAGAAGAGCAGCGAGCGGGCGTTCATGTCTTCAGAGCATTACAAGTTCGACCTTTTCTTGCACTACCACCGAGAGCAAGCCCGGTGGGCGCGTCAACTGGCGGAGCGGCTGGATCGCGAGGGTTTCAAAGTCTGGTTTGACCGCTGGATGCTGCAGCCGGGGGATAACCGCAAGCTGGAGCTGCAACTGGCCATCGAACAATGCCGCTGGGTGGGAGTGGTGGCCTCTCCAGAGTTTGTTGCCGATCCCTGGCCAAGGGATGAGCTGTACAGCGGGTTTCCCCATGCCCCGGCACGACAAAACCAGCGCCTGCTGACGCTGCTGCACACCCCCACTGAGCTACCCCGCCCCCTGGAAGAGGCGCCCCTGCTGGATTTTACTGGCTCAGAAGAGGATCCGGTGCTGTTTGAGTACCGCGCCTTGGAGCTAATGCACTTTTTGGATCCCAGCTTCCCTGCCCCCGGGGATCTGCAGCGGTTCCGGCTGCAATACCGCCGCCGTGAGGGGAAAGAGTCCCTGGAAGATGAAGAGGTGCGGGGATTTCAGGCCTTTTTGCGGGCCATCCAGATGGCCATCCTGCGCATTGCCACAGGCGAAACCCCCTCCGCCACGCCAGAAGAAGGAGCGCGTCAGATCGCCATTTTGCAGTTCATTCAGCGGCTGTTTCAGTGGAACAGTGCCGACATCCAATTCGAGCGGGGGGAAGACTGGCGTCGCCGCGGCAACCTGACGGAAGCCCTGGCCGCCTACGACCGGGCTCTGAACATGGATCCCAACTTCGCCCTGGCTTGGAGCCGCCGTGGGGATGTGCTGGTGCAGCTGGCCCGCTACCGCGAGGCGGTGGACAGCTACAACGGATCCCTGAGCATCAACCCCTACGACGAAGAAACCCGGCTGCGCCTGGCCCTGATTCTGGGGCGCCTGGGGCAGTACAAGTCGGCGGTGGTTAACTACGACAAGGTGCTGGAGAGCAACCCGGAAGATGCTCTGGCCTGGCATAACCGCGGCATCCGCCTGCTGCAACTGAAGCGGTCGAAGCTGGCCCTGAACAGCCTGAACAAAGCGCTGCGCCACAACCCCAAGCAGCCCCGCACCTGGCTGGCCCGTGGGATCGTGCTGCGGCGGCTGCGTCGGCCCAGCTCGGCAGCGGCTAGTTTTGCGCGGGTTTTGAAGCTCAACCCCAGAAGTGCGCGGGTTTGGCGCTACCAAGGCAATGCCCTCTTCCACTGCCACCGGCTGCGCTCGGCTGTCGAGTGTTACAAGCGCTCGCTGCGGCTGCGTCGCCGGGATCCCATAACCCTGCACAACTTGGGGGTGGCCCTGCTGCGCTTGGGGCAGTATCGGCTGGCCAGCAAGGCCCTAGAACGCGCTCTGCGCTACGATGCCGACAACTACAAAAGCTGGTACGCCCGCGGTGTGGCCTTCCAGAAATTGGGCTACCTGAAAGAAGCCTGTATCCACTTCGAGGAAGCCCTCAAGATCAAGCCGGAGCACTTTCCAGCCCGCTATGCCTTGGCGGTAGCTCAGCAGGAGCTGGGGCAATATGAGGCCAGCCTACGGCATTTCCAGCGCTTGGTGCAGCAGCGTCCCGGCAGTTCTGCCTGCTGGTTTGGCCAGATCACCGGCCTGCGGCGCCTGGGCCGGCTGGAAGAAGCCCGTGCCGCCTGCCAGCAGATGATCCACCTCAACGAACGGGATCCCTGGGGCTGGTTTGCCCTGGGGTTGATCTACAGCGAGCTGAGGGATCCCGAACAAGCTGTGCAAGCCTACTCGCGGGTTTTGCAGCTCACCCCAGAAGATGCTGTGGCCCTCAACAACCGCGCCTGGGAAGCCTTGAAACTGGGGAAGCTGGAACCTGCTCTGGCAGACGCCCAACAGGCCACGCACCTGGATCCGCAGCGGCCCGCCTTTTGGCACACCCTGGGGCTGATTCAACTGCGGGCCGGCCAGCGAGCAGCCGCCCAGGCCAGCTTGCGGCGCTGTCTGGAGCTGGATCCCCAATTTCAGCCGGCCCAAGCTGCTTTGCAGGATTTGGCCCAAGAAGACTCGGCCTCCCCGGCGGGAATGGCTCTGCCGGAATTGGAAACCCTCACTCCCCAACCGCAGCCAGTTGACCCCAACCCCTAGCAGGATCCCCTGGGCTTTCAGACCCCAAGGACAATGCCTGCAGCAGGCAGACGGGAGCAGAACATGCCACACTGGATCCCGCCCCCCAGGACCGACACGCATGGATCTCTATCTGATCCCTGTCAAGCTTCCCCACAGCTCCTACGATATTCTCCTCCAGTCTGCCGAAGGCCCCCCTGGCCACAGCCTCATCCAGCTGGGATCCCAAATGCGAGCTAGAGGGCTTTCCGGCAAGGCTCTGGTGGTGAGCCATCCCGGCATTGCCAAACACTTTGCCGAGAAGTTGCTGCAGGGGCTGCAACAAGCGGGGTTTGCCGCCCACCTCTGCCTATTGCCTGCCGGCGAACGCTACAAAACCCTGCGCTCGGTGGCCAAGATCTACGACGCCGCCCTAGCCTTTGGCCTGGAGCGCTCCTCCACCTTGGTGGCTCTAGGAGGGGGGGTCATTGGCGACATGGTGGGGTTTGCTGCCGCCACCTGGCTGCGCGGGATCCCTTTTGTGCAGGTGCCCACCTCACTTTTGGCCATGGTGGATGCGGCCATCGGCGGCAAGACCGGTGTCAACCATCCTGGCGGGAAAAACCTCATTGGGGCGTTTTATCAGCCGCGCCTGGTGTGGATTGACCCGACGGTGCTGAAAACTCTGCCCCCACGGGAGTTTACTTCGGCTTTGGCAGAGGTGATCAAATACGGCGTGATTCAGGCTGCCGACCTATTTGAGTTTTTGGAAGATCGACCCCAACTGAGCCGCTATACCGACTTTACTCCCGCAGACTTGCACTACCTGCTGCGCCGCTGTGCCGAGTGCAAAGCCTGGGTGGTGCAGCAGGACGAGAAAGAAGCGGGCCTGCGGGCCATCCTCAACTACGGCCATACCCTCGGCCATGCCCTAGAAGCTGCCACCGGCTACCGCCGCTATCTGCACGGAGAAGCTGTCGCCATCGGCATGGTAGCTGCCGGGGAGATCGCCCGCCGCCTGGGTTGGTGGAGCGCCGCCGAGGCGGAGCGGCAACGACGCCTGATCGAGAAAGCAGGATTGCCCAGCCGGTGGCCTGCCGGGATCCCTTGGGAGGCAGTGCTGCAGGCAATGCAGGCCGACAAGAAAGTCAAACAGGGGCGGATTCGCTTCGTTCTGCCCCGCCGCATCGGCCAGGCCGAGCTGACCGACCAGGTGGAATTGGCAGACATTCAGGCGGCTGTAGAATCCGTTACCCTCCCAGCTTTAGGGGCGTCTTGAGCCTTAAAATAAGGGGACTTGAGGATGGCAAAGCATGGGACGGCAACAACGGGTAGCCATTTTGGGAGCAACAGGGGCAGTAGGGGCAGAGCTGCTGATGCTGCTGGAAGAGCGCAACTTTCCTGTAGCCGACCTCAAGCTTTTGGCCTCTCCCCGCTCTGCAGGCACTTATCTAACCTTCAAGGGGGAGCGGATCCCGGTGGAACCAGTTTCAGAAGCGGCCTTCCGGGGCCTGGATCTGGTGCTGGCCTCTGCCGGAGCAAGTGTTTCCAAAGCCTGGGCCAAGCCCATCGTCGAGGCGGGGGCGGTGCTGATTGACAACTCCAGCGCCTTTCGCCTGGATCCCAATGTTCCGCTGGTGGTGCCGGAGGTCAACCCCCAGGAAGCCTTCCGTCACCAAGGGATCATTGCCAATCCCAACTGCACCACCATCCTAATGTGCGTGGCCATCTACCCCCTGCATCGCCACATCCCCCTGCGCCGCGTGGTGGCCGCCACCTATCAATCGGCCAGTGGGGCCGGGGCCCGCGCCATGGTGGAGCTGCAAGAGCAAACCCGCGCCTACCTCCAGGGGCAGCCGTTGCAGCCCCAGGTGTTCCCTTACCCCATTGCCTTCAACCTCTTCCTCCACAACAGCCCCCTGCAAGAGAACGGCTACTGCCAGGAAGAGATGAAAATGGTCAACGAATCCCGCAAGATTATGGGATCCCCCAACCTGCGGCTGACAGCTACCTGTGTGCGGGTGCCGGTGCTGCGTACCCACGCCGAGGCCCTCAACCTGGAGTTTGAACAGCCCTTCCCTGTGGAAAAAGCCCGGCAAATCCTGGCCCAGGCCCCTGGGGTGGTGCTCATCGAAGATTGGCAGCAAAACCGCTTTCCCATGCCCATCGACGTGGCCGGCAGGGATGAAGTGGCGGTGGGCCGCATCCGCCAAGACATCTCCGAGCCCAAGGCCCTGGAGCTGTGGCTGTGCGGGGATCAAATCCGCAAAGGTGCGGCCCTCAACGCCCTTCAAATTGCCGAGCTGCTTTTGAAGGACTAATTCACTACAACTGTCCAGGTTACTGGCCCCGCTGTAACAGGGGCAGCCTGAGTGCTGTTCAACGTCACCGGGGAGTTGGGGTAAGTATAGGTACCGGCTGGTGTCAAAGCTACCGCTGTTTTTACAGGGATGGTCACTGTGCAAGTTCCTCCTACGGCTACTTGTCCTCCGGTGAATTGAATGGTGTTCCCGTTCACCGGAGCTGTGAGAGTGGGGGAGCCGCACGAAGGTGTAAAAATCCCCGCAGCGGCAACTTGCAAACCAGAAGACGGCGCTCCCGGCAAGGTGTGGTTAAAGGCCAAGCCCGTCAATGGAATGGCTGCGTTGTTGGTTATTGTAAACGTCAGAGTTCCATTCCCGGTAACGGGAGCTGGGCCAATTGGGCCAAGCGGGTTGGGAGCAAAGGCCATGGTAAAGGTGGGAGCTGGCACCGTTACCGTTAGGTTGATAGCCGCAGCGGTAGCATTGGGCGCTTGGTTGCTGCTCAGGGTTACCGCGGGGCTGGTCAGGGATCCCGCTGTCGTGGCTGTAACCTGAAGATCCAGGCTGATGGTGCAGCTAGCGTTGGCTGCCAATGAGCCGTTGACCAGCAAGATGGAAGTTGCTCCTGGTGCAGCTGCCAGCGTCCCGCCACAGCCGTTGTTGAGGTTGTTGGGAGTGGCAACGATCAAGCCGGCAGGCAAGGTGTCGGAAAAAGATAGACCAGTCAGCGGCAGAGCGGCTGTGTTGGTGATCGTGTAGGTCAGGGTTGTTTTGGCAGTAGGGCCGGCAGCTACCGAGGTGGGGCTAAATGCCTTGCTAAAAGTCGGGGCACCCGTTGTGGGCGTAGGTGTCGGGGTTGGGGTGGGGGTGGGCGTCGGGGTTGGGGTGGGTGTTGGAGTTGGGGTCGGTGTAGGTGTCGGTGTAGGCACTATCGTCCCACCGCTTCCGCCGCCACCTAGGGAATAGCTCCTTCAGACTTGCTCTTAGGTCGTGTTGATCTTATGTTAGGATAGAGAGAATAATTTATAGAGGAAAGAGGATGAAGTTGGTTTTTTTAGATGAAAACAAATGGCAGAAGATATTGGCTTTTTTACAGACAGAAGAGAGAGTTAACATTGGGAAAGAAGCAAACTGTAAACAGTTTATTGAAGCAGTTCTTTGGATAGCCCGTTCCGGTGCTCCTTGGCGCTACCTCCCAGAAGGATATGGCAAATGGTACACCATCTATCAAAGATTCCACCGGTGGAGTCGTTTTGGAGTGTGGGAACGGATGTTCAAGTATTTTATTGACGACCCTGATTTAGAGCATCTCATTATTGATTCAACCATGGTTCGAGCGCACTCCTGTGCTGCCGGAAAAAAGGGGAGCAAGCTTTGGGGAGAAGCCGAGGCGGATACAGCACCAAGATTCATGTGAGTGTAGATGGGTTGGGAAATCCGCTGGAATTGAGAATAACTGGCGGAGAAAAGAGCGATATTACTCAAGGGGAAGAATTGATAGAGGGCTGGCAGAGAAAGGATACCAAAGTAATTGGGGATAAAGGATATGATGCGGATAAGTTGATTGAGAAGATAGGGGAAGCTCAAGCGGTTATTCCGCCTAAAAGGAATAGAAAGACGCAGCGGCATTATGACAAGCATCTGTATCAAGAGAGGCATTTAATCGAATGCTTTTTTCATAAGTTAAAGCAGTACCGGCATCTATTTTCTCGTTTTGACAAATTGGCCAGGAACTTCTTGAGTTTTCTCTATCTCGTCAGTGCTCTCTTTTGGCTCAAATGAAAGATCAACACAACCTAGGTACCTTGCTTGTAAGCACAAAATCTGGCGCTCCAAGCCAACTTTCAGAACCTCGCCTATGCCGCTCGAGCCAGCAATGTTCACACAACGTTGGAAAGGGAGGAGAATTGAAAAGCATTCGGCCTTTGTGGAGATTGGCTTGTGCATCCAATCGCGATGGGATCCCTGGCTAGCTTTATCGCCGGCTTGGCGACGGGGCTGGGGGCTTTGCCGGCCCTTTTTCTTCCCTCGCTCTCCGAAAGGGTACAAGGGATCCTGCTGGGGTTTGGGGGTGGGGTGATGTTGGCGGCCACCTCTTTTTCCCTGCTGGTGCCGGGCACCGAGGCAGCCATGGCGCTGGGGTATTCCCCATTTGGGGCGGCTGTGGTGATGGTGGCAGGCCTGTTGTTGGGGGCGATCTTCCTGGAGAGTGCCCACCGCTTTTTTCCCCACGAGCACTTTTTCAAAGGGGTTGAAGGGGAGAACCGCGCCCATTTGAAGCGGATTTGGCTGTTCATCATTGCCATTGCCCTGCACAATTTCCCGGAAGGACTGGCGGTGGGAGTGGGTTTCGCTACCGGCCAAGTCGGCGATGGGTTGGCGTTGGCGTTGGGGATCGGCTTGCAGAACATGCCAGAAGGGCTGGTGGTGGCTTTGTCACTGGTGGGCCAGGGGTACTCGCGGCTGTTCGCTTTTGGCATCGCCCTGCTGACCGGACTGGTGGAGCCCATCGGCGGGATCCTGGGAGCAACGGTGGTCTCTCTGGCGCAGCCCCTACTACCCTGGGGCATGGCTTTTGCGGCGGGGGCGATGTTGTTTGTCATTTCCGATGAGATCATCCCTGAGTCGCACCGGCAGGGGTTGGAGCGGGAGGGCACCTTTGGGGTCATCAGTGGGTTTGTGGTGATGATGTTGCTGGATATCACCTTGGGCTAGCAAGGGATCCCGTCGCGAAGTGGAACGGAGTTTTATTTTTTATGTTGAGTAACGAACCCTTTTTGTGGCGAGGAGCAGGGGAACACGCCTGTCTGCTGCTACATGGATTGGGGGGCGGTGTTTACGAGTTGCAATGGCTGGCAGAGCGGCTGTTGGCGGCTGGCCTGACGGTGCAGGGATTTAACTATCCCGGCCATGACAGTGCTCCGCATCGCTTACACGACCGCCGGTCTGCCCACATGCCCCCTTCCCGCTGGACGGAGTGGTACGGGCGGGCTTTGGAGCATTATCTGGCTTTGCAGCAGGAGTACCCGCGCGTTTCCTTGGTGGGCTTTTCCACCGGCTGTCTGCTGGCTTTGCACCTGGCTTTTGCCCATCCCATCCATAAATTGGTGCTGCTGGCGCCATTTTTCGCCATTCGCCACCGCTGGTACTATCTTTTTCGCCCTGAGCAGTACCTGAACAGCCTGGGTTGGCTATTGAAGGAGGTGCCCCGCCTCAGCTTGCCGATTCGGGATGGGGACGCTCGAGCCTTGGCAGAAAGAACGGCCTATTTCCGCAGCTTTAATCTGTCGGCGGTGCGCAGCGCTCTGGAGCTGATCGAGCGGGTCAAGGGGGAAGTGGCCAGCATCCGGGTTCCCACCCTGATCCTGCAATCCCGCCAAGATATGGTGGTGGACCCCGACCAGGCAATGTGGCTCTATCAAGAGCTGGGATCCGAGGAGAAGATCTTGTCTTGGCTGGAGCACTCCGACCACATCCTCACTTTGGACTGCGAGCGGGAAACGGTGTTTGACCAGGTTTGCGCCTTCCTCAACCAGGATCCTTCTGCGCCCGGATCAGCGTAACCCGCTGCCAAGCACCGCGGGCATCGTAGTCTCGGCTCAAACGCAAGAGACAGTGGCAGTCTTCCGGCTGCGGAAACCAGCTCAGGCTTACCGAAAAGCTGCGATCCCGCTGGGCAGTGGGGATGGGCAAGGGATCCGGCCCGCCAATCCACAGCCCTCCCGGCAAGGGATCCCAGTTGCTCAACCACTCTGCCCCCGAGGAGTCCACCTCGGTTTCGGCAAACCGGCCCTCGGC
Source organism: Synechococcus sp. JA-2-3B'a(2-13) (assembly GCF_000013225.1). Lineage (NCBI taxonomy): Bacteria > Bacillati > Cyanobacteriota > Cyanophyceae > Synechococcales > Synechococcaceae > Synechococcus > Synechococcus sp. JA-2-3B'a(2-13). The sequence goes on along the minus strand of NC_007776.1, from coordinate 1,636,999 downwards.
AACCGCAAAGCTCTGGGCGATCCCCCGCCATCTCCCCTGGAGGCAGGCTCTCAGCTGCTCTCTGCTCAGGGGTGCACAGTCTGCAACGGGATCCAAAGCTTGGCCGCGCCGCTCCAGGATCGCGGTTACCTCTACCAGACGACCTTGGGCATCCCACTGTTGCACCAGCCGCGCCTTGCGATCCCCCCAGAGAAAGCCCTGCTCGACGGCAAAATCACTAAACGGCGCCAGCTGCAGCCGCCCATTGGAAAAAGATCCATCGGGGAAAAAGCGCAATCCCGGCGAGAAATCCTGGTAGACCCAGCTCTGGGAGCTTTCGGGAGTGGGGGATCCCTCCAGGGGGTAGTAGGCATTGGTTTGGCGGATCGCGCCCAACTCCAAAGCCTCAAAGGTAATGAGGCTGCGCTTTTGGCCTACTAGCTCCCAACCACCGTGGGCAGTAGGTCGATAGTCAGAAAAGAGGCCGTGCCATTCTCCCAAGTGTAGGGCTAGGCATTGTATCGGGGTTTTCATGAAGAAGCCTGAAGTGCAACGTTGAAGACAGAGCCGATGGGGAAGAAGCTCCGGGGTGGTATTTTACCTTTTGGGGATAACATCAGCTTTCTGATGAAAGGGTTGTGGTTTACCGCGGCTCAAAAAATGACAATGCAACCTGAAGTAGCCAAGGTTTTGGCCGAGCGGGGAGAGCGCTGGGTGCCCTGGATTCTGGTGGGTTTGGGGGTGTGGATCCTGTTCAAAAATGAGACTTGGAGATGGCTTTTGTCTTAGACTCTGGCCGGGATTTGTTCGTGATAGCGGGACGGGATTCTTTCGAGTTCTAGTCGTTGTGTCGGTCTAGGGAGGGATCCCAGTCCAGATCTTCGTGGCGGTGCTCCCGTTCCCAGCGATGCACCCAGTCCCAAATGCGATAGTGCTGCTCGGCGGTGAGTTGCTTGGGATCCTGGGCCAAAGCGGCAGCCTCTTCCGGGGTGAGCAAAGCAGCCAAGCTGCCGATCTCCACCAAATAGCGGCGTTCTTCCGCAGTGGTGTGGGACTGATTGAGCCGTCGAATTAAACGACGTAAAGTGGCTACATCTTGACTCATAAGCCGATAGGAAAGAATCGACGAGCATCTAAGCTGGTAAGAACAGTTTAAGAGCAGAATCATCGAAATTATCAAAGTCATCAAAAGAAAGCAGGCCAAATTGCCCAGCCGATGCTCTTCTAATCCTCAAAGGATCCCAGAATGCGCACTTCCGGCTCCAAAAGCACCGACCATTGTTGATAGACCTTTTCCTGGGCCAAGCGAATCAAGCGGTAAATGTCCTTGGCACTCGCCTGATGGCAATTGAGGATGAAGTTGGCATGGCGCTCTGAAATTTGGGCCCCACCGATGCGGTACCCCTTCAAGCCGACCTGCTCGATTAGCCAGCCGGCAGGGTGAGACTCTGGGTTGCGAAAGACGCTGCCACAACTGGGCAAATGATAGGGCTGAGAGCTTAGGCGTTGGTTGAGGTAGCGCTGGGTTTCCCACTGCACCTGGGACGGATCCCTGCTTGGGATCAACTGCAGCGTCGCTCCTGTCACCGTCCAGGGTGAGTCTTGCAGGCGAGAGCGGCGATAGCCAAATTGCAGATCGGCAGGTTCTAGGCGGCAGGGCTCTTGTTCCTCGTCCAAAATCTGCACTTCCACCAGCACATCCGCCATGGCGCGTCCGTGGGCACCCGCATTCATCACCACGGCTCCCCCCAGGGTGCCCGGGATCCCAATCGCCCACTCCAACCCACTCCAGCCTTGCCTGGCGGCGGCCCGCGACAGATTGACCAAAGGCTCTCCGGCAGCGGCCCAAATTCTCCCCCCTTCCAGCAGTTGGATCCCCCGCAAACGGCGAGTGCCGATCACCAGCCCCTTCAACCCCGCATCGCTGATGAGCAGATTGCTGCCTGCCCCTAACAGCGTCGTGGGGATCCCTTCTGCTCGCGCCCAAGCCAAACACTGCTGCAGCTCCAGGTGGCTACGGGGCTCACAATACCACTCGGCCTTGCCGCCCACACGAAAGGTGGTCAGAGGAGCCAACGGGATCCCCGATTGAATTCGTCCAGATAGCAGAGCCGCCGGCCCGCGGGGGAGAAGCCTGTCTTCAGCGGTAAGACTTGCCGCCTCAGACTCACAGGAACCGTCCCGCTGAGGCACCACCGGAGCCGTCGTCATGATTCAATACCTCAGAAGCAGCTATCTTTTCAGCTGAAGTTTGGATTTTTGGCTTTCCTTTTCAGCTGAAGTTTGGATTTTTGGCTTGCCCAGGCTGTTCCCTCACCTGAGCCGCATATGCCCGCATCGTAGCGATTATCTGCTGATTTAGGTCCCCTGCGCCCAAAAAAACGGCGAGATCTCCAGGCTGCAGGACGGACGGCAACACCTCCGGCAATTGCGGCAAAGACGACACATAGCGCACATGGGGATGGTGCTCCGCCACCGCCACGGCCAAGCGCAAGCTGTCGGAACCCTCAGGCGCCGGCTCTCCTGCCCCATACGTGGGCACGATCACCACTACGTCCGCCTCCCCAAAGCAGCGGGCAAAATCTTGGAACAGGGCAGCCAAGCGGCTGTGGCGATGGGGCTGAAATACCGCCACCACCCGCCGCTGCTGTAGCCGTGCTGCCTGCAGGGTGGCTCGAATCTCGCTGGGATGGTGGGCATAGTCGTCGATAAAGGTGACTCCACCCACTTCCCCCTTGTGCTCAAAGCGGCGATGCGCCCCCCGAAATTGCGCCAAAGCTGAGGCAATCACCGCAAACTCCAAGCCCAACTGTCGCCCAACGGCAACCGCCGCCAGGGCATTGCTGAGGTTGTGGGATCCCAACACCTGTAGGCGAAGCTGTCCGAGCAGGGATCCCTTTTCCCAGATCTCAGCGCAGGTGAAACTGGCAGTGTAGAGGATTTGGCGAGCTTGGTACTGGGCTTGGGGATGACCGGTCAGGCTGTAGCCCACATCCACCCTCAGGTGAGCCGCCACGTTGGGACAGTCCAGGCAGGCCACCAGGGTTTGGCTCTGCTGCCCATACTGTTGAAAAGCCCGGATCACCTGCCCCAAATCGGCGTAGTGATCGGGGTGATCCAGCTCAATGTTGGTGATCACCCCAATCTTGGGATAGAGCCGCACCAGAGATCCATCCGACTCATCCACCTCGGCCACCCAATACTCCCCCTTGCCCAGACGGGCATTGCCATCCCAGGCATCCACTTCCCCGCCGATAATCAAGGTGGGATCCCAGCCCGCCGAGAGCAACACATAGCCGATCATGCTGCTGGTGGTGGTTTTGCCGTGAGTGCCGGCCACCCCAATGCCAGAGCGACGGTTAAACAGAGCCGCCAACAAGTCTGCCCGGTGCCAAACCGTCAATCCCTTGCCCAGGGCAGCAGCCAATTCTGGATTGGTGGGGCGAATGGCGCTGGAATAGACCACCTGGGGATCCCCGACCAATCCCTCCGAGCTGTGGCCCTGAAAGAAGCGCACCCCCAAAGCTTCCAGGCGGCGGGTACGGCCATTGGCGACAATGTCGGATCCGGAAACGCGAAACCCTTGTTTAGCCAGGATATAGGCCAGGGCCGACATCCCTACTCCACCAATGCCCACAAAGTGATAGGTCGAAAGCAAGGGATCTAGGGGATCCAAATGCAGGGGCAGAGGCTGAGACGGAACCGGCAACGGCGGGATGGGATCCCTTCCTCCAAGTGTCTCCACCATCGCAACTCCACCCCACTCCTAAAACCGCCACACTCCAAAAAAAGGACTGCGTTCTGCTGACTACAAACAGGTTCGAACAGGCCACATCATATCAGGAATCCCCAGAGCTAGGTAGGCTGCGCCCCACCGGTTGCTGTGATCTGCCGGCACCTTGGGGAACCCACAGGGGGTGAAAATACGGTGAGCACAAGCAACACAGAATACAGCTGGACATTTTCATCCCAAAAACTTTACACTTATTTAAGAAAAAGAGGCGGCGTTTGTCGTCTGCAAAGCCACAGCGGGTAAAAGGCCATGAACCCACGAGCGCTCTGGTCGCTGGCAGGAGTCGGGCTGCTTGGTTGTGCCGGTCTGGCATGGCTGGGATTGAGCAAACAGGGAGCCACACAGTCGGTATCGGGAAGTGCAGAGGCAACGGTGGAAATGCGGCTGCCTCCGCAAGTTGGTGCTTTGGGTCGCCTGGAGCCGGAGGGGGAAGTGCTGCGCATTGCCGGTTCCCCCGGAGAACGGCTGGGAGAGCTGCTGGTGGCCGAGGGGGATCGCGTGGTGGCAGGCCAAGTGCTAGCCCGCTTGGAAAGCTACGCCGAGCGGTTGGCGGAGCGAGAGTACGCTGCCGCCCAACTTCAAGAGGCCCGCGCCCGGTTGCAGGCCGAGACCCGTTTCAGTCAGGCCCAAATCCAAGAGGCACGCACCCGCCTCAGCCGTCTGGACGAGCCGCAACAGATGCAAATCCGCTCCCAGGAAGCGGTGGTGGAACGTATCCGGGCAGAACTGGCCGATGCCGAGGCCAATCTGGCCCGCTTTCAGGAGCTCTGGCAGGAAGGAGCAATCTCGCAACAAGAGCTGGATCAACGCCGGCTGCTGGTGCGGCAACGACAGGAGGACTTGCGGGCTGCCGAAGCCACCCTGAGCCAACTGCGCCTGGCCCGTGAGCGCGATCTGCTCAATGCCCAAGCCCAAGTCCAAGCTGCCGAGGCGGGACTGAGTCTGGCCCAAGCCCAAGTCCAACTGGGATCCCTGGCCCGCAATCTGGAACTGGCAGAAGCTCGCCTAGAGCGCACCCTCATCCGCGCTCCCCGTGCTGGACAGGTGCTCAAGATCCACACCCGCCCTGGAGAGGTCATCCCCGCCGGCGAGGGCATTCTCGAGCTGGGCAACACTGACCAAATGATGGTGGTGGCCGAGGTCTACGAAACAGACATCTTGCGGGTTCGGCCAGGCCAGCAGGCCACCATTAGCAACCGCGCTCTGCCAGAAACCCTGCAGGGCCGAGTGGAGCGGGTAGGCCTGCAGATTGGCAAGAAAGATGTGCTCAACACCGACCCAGCTGCCGATGTGGATGCCCGCGTGGTGGAAGTGTATATCCGCCTGGATCCGGAGAGCAGCGCCCGCGTGGCTGGCCTGACCAACCTGCAGGTGAATGTGGCCATCGATGTCGAGGGGTAGGCTCAGCCCATGTACAGCCTGTTCAGTGTGGCTTTTATCGCCCATCGGATCCCGTTGGCCTGGCTGCAGTTGACGCGGGAGAAGATCCGCCTGCTGGTGGCCCTGGCGGGCATTGCCTTTGCTTGCATCTTGATGTTCATGCAGTTGGGCTTCCAAGACAGTCTGCTGGAAAGTGCCATCCGCTTCCACGTGGCCCTGAAGGGAGAGATCTTCCTGGTCAGCCCCCAGTCCAACGCCCTGATTGCCATGAACACCTTCTCCCAGCGGCGACTCTATCAGGCTTTGGGCTTTGAGGGGGTGCGGGCCATCTCGCCTGTCTATGTGGGCTTTGCCCTCTGGAAAAACCCAGAGACCCGCCGTACCCGCAGCATTTTTGTGGTAGGAGTGGATCCCTCGGCTGATCTGTTGGACTTGCCGGAACTGACGCCGGACAAGCTGGAAGAGATCAAAAAGGCGGACGTGGTGCTGTTTGACCGCCGCTCCCGCAGCGAGTTTGGCCCCATCCCAGAGTGGTTTGAGTCCGGGCGAGAGGTGGTTACTGAGGTGGGAAACCGCCGCGTCCAGGTGGGGGGCCTGTTTGAGATGGGGGCCACCTTTGGAGCCGACGGCACCATCCTCACCAGCGACCTCAATTTCCTGCGCATTTTTCCGCAGCGGGGGCGCGGCCTAGTGGATATCGGCGTGGTGCAGCTTCAGCCGGGTGTGGATCCGGATCCCTTGGTGCGGCAGATGCGGGCTTTGCTGCCGGAAGATGTGCGGGTGCTCTCACGGGCGGAGTTTATCGATATGGAGCAAACCTACTGGGAAGAGGGCACAGCCATCGGCTTTATTTTCGGCCTGGGGGTGGGCATGGGCTTTATTGTCGGCATTGTGATTGTCTATCAAATTCTCTACACCGATGTGTCGGATCACCTGGCAGAATATGCCACTCTCAAAGCCATGGGCTATACCGATACCTACCTGCTGGGGGTGGTATTTCAGGAGGCGCTCCTGCTGGCCGGCTTGGGGTACATTCCTGCCTTTGCCCTGTCGGTTTTGCTCTACGATTTGACGGCCAATGCCACGTTGCTGCCTATTGCCATGACCTTCAACCGGGCAGTGCTGGTGCTGGGGCTGGCGGTGAGCATGTGTTTCATCTCAGGAGCGATTGCCGTGCGACGGCTGCGGGCAGCCGATCCTGCCGACATTTTCTAGAGTTTTGGCTGTGGGCAGGGCGCCGGGGCGTTGGTAAGTCAATAGTCTGCCAAAGGGGATCGGATGGATGGTGAAGGGTTTGAGCTAGGCTGTCTAAAAACTTCTGGGATCCTCATCAACGCTCTCCGGCCAAAGGTTTCTAAATGGTCTCATCTCAACGCTCCAAATGACGGCCTAAGTGGTCAATGAGTTGTCAACGCAAAGTTTTGAGATTTTGAGTTTCCTATGCTGACTCCTCTTCTCGATCAAGCTGCCCTTGCTTCTGCCCAGAATGCCGTTGAGCCGGTGGTGAAAGCCGAAGGGGTGAACCACTATTTCGGCGAGGGATCCCTGCGCAAGCAGATTCTCTTCGACATTAGCTTTGCCCTGCAGCCAGGGGAGATCGTGCTGCTGACTGGCCCTTCCGGCTCCGGCAAAACCACCCTGCTGACGCTGCTGGGGGCCTTGCGCTCGGTGCAGGAGGGCAGCTTGCGGGTGTTGGGACAGGAGCTGCGGGGAGCTCAGCCCAGTACTCTCATTCAAATCCGCCGCCAGGTCGGGTACATTTTCCAGGCCCATAACCTGCTGCGATCCCTGACGGCAGCCCAAAACGTGCGCATGGCCCTGGAGCTGCACAACGGCCTCTCTCCTCAGGAAGCCCAGCAGCGAGCGGAAGCAATGCTGGCGGCGGTGGGCCTGGGGGATCGCGTCCACTACTACCCGGAACAGCTTTCCGGCGGACAAAAGCAGCGGGTGGCCATTGCCCGCGCCTTGGTTAGCCATCCCAAGCTGGTGCTGGCGGACGAGCCCACGGCAGCCCTAGATAGTAAGTCGGGCCGCGAGGTGGTGACCCTGATGGAGAAGTTGGCGCGGGAGCAGGGTTGCACCATCCTCATGGTGACCCACGACAACCGCATCCTGGACATTGCAGATCGGGTGCTGCACATGGAAGATGGACGGCTGGAGAGCCAAGCCGTTGCCTAACTTTGCCCAGAGCAGGCGTGGCGGCGGTACCAGTCGATGGTGCGCTGCAGACCTTCTCGCAGGCCGACTTTGGCCACAAAACCCATCCTCTCTCGGGCCTTGGAGACATCCAGACAGCGGCGGGGTTGGCCATTGGGCTTGTCCGTTTGCCAGCGGATCTCTCCCCGGAACTCCATCAGCTCGCAGATGAGGGCAATCAGATCCCGGATGGAGATCTCTTCACCGGTGCCCAGGTTCAAGGGATCCGCCCCGTCGTAAAGCTGGGTGGCCATGACAATGCCGCGGGCCGCATCTTCAGCGTAGAAAAACTCGCGGGTGGGGCTACCATCCCCCCACACTTCGACGTAGTTTTGGCCCCGTTGCTGCGCTTCGTGCACTTTGCGGATCAAGGCTGGGATGACGTGGGAGCTTTCGGGGTCGAAGTTGTCCATGGGGCCGTAGAGGTTCACCGGCAGCAGGTAGATGCCGTTGAAGCCGTACTGCTGCCGGTAGGCCTGCAGCTGCACCAGCAGGGCTTTCTTGGCGATGCCGTAGGGGGCGTTGGTCTCCTCTGGGTAGCCGTTCCAGAGATCCTCTTCCTTGAAGGGAACGGGGGTGAACTTGGGATAGGCGCAGATGGTGCCCACGCAGACAAACTTCTCCACCCCGGCCAGGTAGGCGGCGTGGATGAGCTGGGATCCCATGATGAGGTTGTCGTAGAAGAGTTCTGCCGGCTTGGCTTGGTTGAGGCCGATGCCACCCACGTGGGCGGCCAAATGGATGACGATATCTTGCCCTTGCACCACCTCTTGGCAGACTTCCCAACGGCGCAGATCCTGGGTGCGGGAGCGCGGGATGCGCACCTGCTCCGGCTTTACCCCCAGCACCTGCAACTGTTGCAGCACATGTTTGCCCAAAAAGCCGCTGCCCCCTGTGAGCAAAATGCGCTTCTGGCTGAGATCGACGGAGCTGGGCAAGCTGTTGGGCATAGATCCGACGCAGAGAACTTCCGGCTTTCATTATGCTGCAGACGGGATAGCCGTATTCCAGACTTGTTGGCGATGGTCATCGAGAATAGGCAAGGCATCAACTCAAAACCTGGGCAAACCGCCCCGGCGACAGAGCAGGGATCCATTCATCCGCCTGTCCATAGGCTTGTTGGGCGAAGCGACGGGCCAAAGCGGGCACGATGGGCAGGGGGTTGCTGAAGCCGGAAAACAGTTGCAAGCCTTCCCAGCCGGGCAGGGATCCCACCAGAGGCTGGTGATCAGCGCTGAAGGCCACCAAGCAGTGATACCACCGTCCGGGCAGGTGGGCCAACTTGGGCAGGTAGCGACCGGCTTGTGCCCGGATCTGGGCTTCGCTGGCGGCTGCATCCACCTCGGCATGGGGATCCGTCAATACCCGGCTGATCTGGCCCATGCGAATGCTGCCATCTACAAATTGCAGGATCCCGGCATCCAGAATCGGCGGGCAAAGCTCGTGCCCTGGCTCGTCCCAAAGGGGATCCCGATCGGGATGGGCGGCTTGTCGTTCCAGTTCCAAGCGTTGCACGGGCACGCTCATCACCAACGCTTTCAATTGCAAATCCGAGGGCTCCAGCTCCAGGGATTCGGCATGGGTGTAGTAGATGGGCACCCGGATTCCCGCTTGGCGCAACAGAGCCCGTGTCCAGCCGCCGGCGCACACCACCACCTGGCCTGCTCCGTAGCAGTCGGCTCCGGACTCTACGCCCGTGATGCGCGCTCCCTGCCGCCGCAGGGCCGTTGCTGTTGCGATCAAGAGGGATCCCCCCAATCGTTGCAAGGCTGTTTGAAAGGCCAGCGCCGTCAACAAGGGGTTGATGTGGCCATGCCGAGCCCAGAGGACTACTTCCAGAGCGGCCGGATCCAGCAGCGGCTCCAGCTCGCAGGCTGCCGCCACCGAAATCCGCCGGGGTGGGATGCGACAGTCGGCCAGATCCGCCTCAACGGCCTCTGCATCGTAGCCGGGGGCAATGGGCATGAGCAGATCCAGCTCGCGAAATTGAATATCTGCCTCCAGCTCTTCTGACAGGGTGCGGTAGCGTTGGATCCCTTCTTCCCCCAGAGCTTTGAGCAGCGGCGTTTTGCCCGCCCAATGGGCCAAGCCCCCGTAGCTGTAGCGGGTTGCTCCGTTCAGCACTCCATCTTTCTCCATCAGCAGAACGGATCCCCCCTGGCGGGCCAGTTCATAGCTTAGGGCTGCCCCGGTAATCCCACCGCCGATCAGAATCCAGTCGTAGTTGGCCATCACTTCCCTCTTTGCCCTGAACCTCATCTTGCGGCAAAGAGGCTCAGTTTGGGGTAGCGAGCGCAGCAGAACTCGGATCCGCACTGGTGGCGGTACTGGCTGAAGCGGAACTCACAAAGGGCTTCCTTGAGTCCAGATTGAGAGTCCCCTTGGGTCCAGAGTCAACATAAAAGGCAGGTTAGTGGCATCGGCCATCTGCAAATGAACCTGTGGCGGCATCTGGCCCAGACTTTATCGCTGCACACTTCCCCAACGGGCAAACCCAGACAGACATAGTATCAACAGAAATAGGCAGGGATCGCCGGGATCTCTGCCCATCTCAAGCCCGAAATTGGATCTCTTCTCGGCTTTCCTCAAGCCTCTTCAAGACTCCTGCGCCAGGCGAGCGTAAAACAAGCCTTGAACGCGAACAGTGTGGGGTTCCATCGCCCCTTGCTCGGTGCTGGAAGGCTGAATGCTAACAAAGGATCCCGCCATTTCGCCAGTGCTGGGATCCACGCGAGCAATCCGCAGGGACATTTTCCCCTGGGAAACCTCGTCCACCTTGCGGTTGGTGGCAAAATCATCTTTGGCAGCCTGTAGACCTACCGCAGTGTCGTAGCCGGTGTTGGATCCCCGCCCGCGCGGGTCGAGGAAGGTGCTGCTGTGATAGCCGGGCACCAAGAACTCCCCTTCAAAATCGGTCGAAGGGTCAATGGCGGAGCCCTGGGCAGTGGCGACCAAGTCTTTCACGCTAAACAGAAACGGCACCAGCTCGCGGCGGGGCATTTGGCCGGTGGTCGGCTGAAAGGTGATCCCATCCACCACTTTGAGCTCCAGCACGCCGTCTTTGGGAGTCACCTCGGCTTTAATCGGCCCCAGAGTGGCCGCTGAGATCATGATGTTTTTGGCCTTGATGAACTCTTTCTCGCCGTTCCGCTTTTCCTCTTCCACCTCAATTTGCACCGGCTGGAAGCAGACATCCGTCAGCTTCAGGGATCCCCCCCTAGGCACTTCGATACGGCCCCGGGCGTTGTCCGAGACCGAAGGGCAAATGGCGGCCTTGCCGGTGTTGCGGATCTGGTCATAGGTCAGCGGCGCCTTGGCAGCCTTAGCCGGAACAGCAAAGACGCTCAAACAAAGCGCCAACAGGATGGCGAGCAGTGGACGGTACCGCATAATCAACCTCGAAAAACCTTTTTTGAATCTGAACGCTGCTGGGGGAAATAAGCCCGAATGCCCCCATTGTACGCAATCGTGATCCCCCTCAGAGGAAGTGCCTCAAAATTAGCCACCCACCAACAGGGATCCCAGCCAGCGTTCCCGAATCTGGGTGATCAACTCGCGGATAGGCTGTTGGTTGACACGGTAGCTGATGGGATGGGCAATCAGGCGAGCTGTACTCTCGAATAGGCAGTCTCGCTCAATCAGGCCGTTTTCCCTCAGGGTGCGCCCTGTGGCTACCAAGTCGACGATGGCATCGGCCATGCCGGTGAGGGGGGCCAACTCCACCGAACCATAGAGAGAGATAAGCTCCACCGGCAAATCCAGGCGGTCAAAATACTCCCGGGCGCAGCCGACAAACTTAGAAGCCACGCGGGCATGAGCAGGCAACTGAGCTGCCGAGTGGTAGGGGCTATCTTGGGGAAGGGCCACCGACATGCGACAGTGGCCAAATTGGAGATCCAACAGGTGGGCCACCCGCGCTTCGGTGCCGGCATAGCGCTCCCGCAAGACGTCGTAGCCGACAATGCCCAACTGCGCCTGCCCGTACTCCACGTACACCGGCACATCGTGAGTGCGCACCAGCAGCGCTTCGTAGCGTTGTCCGTTCAGCCGGGTGGGGGATTCAATCCGCAGCAGGCGATTGCCGGGATCCAAAAAACGGCTGAAATCGATCCCCACCTGCTGCAGGCATTGAATGGCCTCAGGCAGCAAGGCCCCCTTGGCCAGGGCAATCGTGATGGGTGGGCTGTCGGGACGGCCATCCAGCATCTTTTTCAGGATCTACTACATTTGTCTGATACATCCGTCTGAATCTTGGGCCAGGAGCAATCAATGTAAGAATGCTGGGATCCCCGTCTGCCGGGTGGAACTCTCAGGAGAGACGGGGCAAAACGAGGGGCTCAGGGGAAACCCTTGGCGAAATGCCCAGAAGAGCAAGCCCCCTTGATTGTAGGGGATCGGAATCCCAGCAGCGATTCCCCGGCCTCTTGAAAGCCCCACCGGTTCTCTGGAATGCCGATCCTGGGATGATAAAGTCAGAGCACGGTTAGCCCGGAGGAGTGACGACGGCATGAAAGCCATGATCCTGGCAGCAGGCAAAGGCACGCGGGTACGGCCCATCACCTACATGATGCCGAAGCCGATGATCCCCATTTTGCACAAGCCTGTCATGGAATTTTTGGTGGAGCTGCTGCGGGAACACGGCTTCGACCAGATCATGGTCAACACCAGCCACTTGGCCCACCAAATCGAAGACTACTTTCGAGATGGGCAGCAATGGGGGGTTCACATCGGCTTTTCCTTCGAAGGCCATTTTGAGAACGGCCAGCCGGTGGCCGAACCTCTGGGCTCCGCTGGCGGTATGCGCAAGATCCAGGATTTCTCCGGATTTTTCGACAGTACCTTTGTGGTGCTCTGTGGGGATGCCCTGATCGACCTGAACCTCACGCAGATCGTCAACTTCCACAAATCCAAGGGAGCGCTGGCCACTGTGGTCCTGCGGCAGGTGGATCCCAGCCAGGTCTCCAGCTATGGGGTGGTAGTCACCGACGAGACGGGTCGCATCACTGCTTTCCAAGAAAAGCCTAGGCGGGAAGAGGCCCTCGGCCACACCATCAACACCGGCATCTATGTTTTCGAGCCGGAAGTGTTCGACTACATTCCCCCCGGCTGCCCCTACGACATCGGCAGCGATCTCTTCCCGGCCTTGGTGAAAGCGGGTGCCCCCTTTTATGGGATCACGGCTGACTTTCAGTGGGTGGACATTGGCCGCACCCACGACTACTGGCTGGCGGTGCAAAAAGTGCTGCGCGGCGAGATCAAGGGAGTCAAGGTGCCCGGGATCCAGATTCAACCCGGCGTATGGACGGGGATCAACATCCGCGCCAACTGGGATCGCATCCACATCGAGCCACCGGTCTACATCGGGGCCAGCAGCTATTTGGCGGACGGGGTCAAACTCATCGGCCCCACGGCAATTGGCTACGGATGTGTGTTGAATGAAGGGTGTACGCTGGATAGCAGCTTGATTTTTAACTACACCCAGATTGCGGCAGGCGTGACCCTACGCCACCAGATGGTGATGGGTCGCTACTGCATTTCCTCGGATGGCAATGCCATCGACACCGAAGAGTCCAACCTCACGTGGCTGATCGGAGATGCCCGCAGCAATGCCAACGGCAAATCCCCATAGCGCCCTCTACCTCTACGGGATCGTCGCTGCCCCTGGCCCGCGTCATCTGAGTGTGGTGGGGCTGGACAAGCAGCCGGTGCAGGTTCATGGGCTGGGATCCCTGGCCTTCTTGTACTCCCAGGCTCGACAGGAGCGCTACCTGGCCAGCCGGGCCAACTTGCTCGCCCATGAGGCCGTGCTGGAAAAAGTGATGAACGAGGGACATCGGGCTCTGCTGCCCCTGCAATTTGGTCTGGTGGTGAGCGGCTGGGAGCAGGTGGAACGGGACTTGGTGCAGCCCCGCTTGGCGGATCTGCTGGCTCTGCTGGAGCGCCTAGAGGGCAAGCGGGAGGTGGGAGTAAAGGTCTTCTGGGATCCCGAGCAGGAGCTCAAGCTGGGGCTAGAGGAAAACCCTGCCCTCAAAGCTCGGCGAGACGAAATGGCCGGCGCTCCTCTGGGGCTGGACGCGGTAGTCGAGATCGGACGGGCTCTGGAGCAGCTCTTAGAGCAGCGACGTCAGCGCATTGCCCAGACCTTTACAGCAGCCCTCAGCCCCTTGGCCAGCGACCGCGTAGAAGGAGATCTGCTCACCGAAAACATGGCCTACAACGGCTCGTTTTTGATCAATTGGGAAGATGAGCCGGTTTTTGCCCAAAAAGTAGAGGAGCTAGACCAGACCTTCCAGGGGCGGCTGCGCATTCGCTACAACAACTTCACCGCTCCCTACAATTTCGTCAAACTTTGACACACTCAGCTGTATTGGGTCACTTCTCTACAAAAGACAAGAGGAGACCGCTCGGCTGAATGGTCGAAGGCAGGGATCCTTTTGGAAATCTGCTCAGGTATTGTGGGGATGGGCGCTGCAGTCTGTAAGCCGAGGGAGACGGTATGGGGTTGCTTATTTTTATCTTGTTTTTAGCTCTGGCTGCCGGGATCTTGGCTCTAGCCCTTTACCACGAAAAGAAACGTCGAGAAGCTCTGGAACGGGTAGCTGCACAGCTAGGAATGCGCTTTTCTGCCCAGTTGCCTGAAGAGATTCGATCTCGCTTGTTGCAAGCAGGCTTTGGACTGTTTGAACGAGGCCATGGGCGGCGTTTCTATAATTCGATGTCCAAGCGGCTGATCGATGGCACTGAGATTACCGTTTTTGATTACCAATACACCAGCGGCAGTGGCAAGAGTTCTAGCACTTATCGCCAGTCCGTCTTCTACGCCTATCACGAGGATCTTCATCTGCCCCGTTTTCGGCTGCACCCCGAAAATGCCCTTTTCCATGGCATCGCCAAAGCTTTTGGCATGCAAGATATCAATTTCGAGAGCCACCCTAAGTTCTCCCGGAGCTATCTCTTGCGAGGAGAGAATGAAGCCCAAGTTCGGCTGCGGTTCCATCCTGGCGTCCTTGGTTTTTGGGAGCAGCATCCCAACTATTGCGCCGAAGGAGCTGGCGCCCACCTCATTCTTTGGCAAAATGACCGACAGGTGAGTCCCGAAGGGATGGCAGAATGGATGCACTTGGGGGAAGAGTTGACTCAACGGCTGCGGCGTATGTAGTAGCAGAGCCTACGGCCCCCCGCCGCGAACGGTCAACCTCGGCCTAAACCTCACCCCAAGAGGGTGCGCTGCAATCTCAAGAACCTCTCTACTGAGCGCCGAGGGCCGCCAACAAATCATCCGCCAATGACACCGCCGTGTAGACCAAAGCCTGTCGTTGCTCAGGAGACAAATCGCCAACAGGAGTCTGGGGATTGCTCACGATACCTTGCAATACCTTGCTGGCTATGTATTCCCGCTTGGAAACCCCTGGGCTGGAGATGGTGGGGTTGTCGAGAGAGAACTTCTGATGGTGCTCGAAGGGGAAGGCGTATTCGGGGGCAACCGGCATCGCTCGACTCCAGATGGATCTCTACACTCTGCTTTGCCTATTTTCCCATCCTCTCTCGCTGGGGATTTTAAAAAAGCGGTGCCTCAAAAAAGACATAACGGGTTATCGTAATCAGAGAGATCCCTACGTGGGGGAAGGATCTGGGCTGCTCTCCCTTGGGAACAGTGGACATGCATTTGAGGGATTCTTTTCGACGCACCAAAATTGTTGCCACCATCGGCCCTGCCAGCTCAAATCCAGCCATTCTCAGGGAGATGATCCTGCAAGGGGCAACCACCCTTCGCCTCAACTTCTCCCATGGGGATCACGAGCTACACCGCCGCAGCATTCGCCTGATCCGCCAAACCGCGATGGATCTGGGCATCCAGGTCGCCATTTTGCAAGACCTGCAGGGGCCCAAAATCCGCCTGGGCAAGTTCGCCGAAGGCTCGATCACCCTCAAGGCAGGGGATCCCTTTGTGTTGACCAGCAAACCTGTCTTGGGATCCCAAGAGCGCAGTTGGGTCACCTACGACAAGCTGGCCCAAGAAGTGCCCGAAGGAGCGACGATCCTCATCGACGATGGTCGAGTGGAGATGCGGGTGGAAGCCGTGGATCCGGAAGCGGGCGAACTCTTCTGCCGCACCATTGTCGGGGGTACCCTCTCCAACAACAAGGGGGTCAATTTCCCCGGTGTGCGCCTGAGCATCCGCGCCGTGACCCCAAAAGACAAAGAAGATCTCTACTTCGGCCTCAACCAAGGGGTGGATTGGGTGGCCCTCAGCTTTGTGCGGGATCCCTCTGATGTGCTGGAGCTGCGGGAGCTCATCGCCTCTGCCAAACGGCCTTCTTCGGGCTCAGCCGACAAGCGGGTACCCATCATCGTCAAGATCGAGAAACACGAGGCCATTGAACAGCTGCCCCAGATTTTGGCCCTCAGCGACGGTGTGATGGTGGCGCGGGGAGATCTGGGGGTAGAGCTGCCTGCGGAAGAGGTGCCGATCCTGCAGAAGCGGGTGATCGCCCTGGCCAACTCCCTGGGGATCCCGGTAATTACGGCCACCCAAATGCTGGACAGCATGGTGCACAGCCCCCGGCCTACCCGTGCCGAAATCTCCGATGTGGCCAACGCCATTTTGGATGGCACCGATGCCGTCATGCTCTCCAACGAGACGGCTGTGGGCAAATACCCTGTCGAGGCCGTTGCCACCATGGCCCGCATTGCCGTGCGCACCGAGCGCGATTACTTTGACCTGACCTACGCCGACCGACGACAACGCCTTCGCGCCCTTGCCATGCAGGAGCTGAGCCAAAACAACGGCAACAGTCCTGCCGGGATGCGGCCCAAAACCCTGATCACCGACTCGATCAGCCGCGCCGTGGGGGAGATCGCCCAAGAGTTGGATGCTGTAGCCGTGATGACCCTGACCAAAACAGGGGCTACCGCTCGCAATGTCTCTAAGTTTCGCCCCCGCACTCCCATCCTAGCCGTAACCCCCCATGTGGAAGTGGCACGGCGGCTGCAGTTGGTTTGGGGGGTACATCCGCTGTTGGTTATGGATTTGGCCACCACCCGCCAGACCTTTCAAGCGGCCATCAGCTTGGCTCAGGAAGATGGCTTGCTCAAGGATGGCGACTTGGTGGTGCTCAGTGCAGGAACCCTGCCAGGCGTTGCGGGATCCACCGATCTGATCAAGGTGGATGTGGTGAAAGCGGTGGTGGCTCAAGGCAAAGGGTTTGGCAAAGGCATTGTCAGCGGCCCGGCCCGCATCTTGAGATCCAGCCTCGATGCCAGCAAAATCACCGCCGGAGACATTTTGGTTGCCCAATCCACCGACGCCAACTATGTGGAGGCCATCAAACAGGCAGCCGGCGTGATTACCGAAGAAGAGGGAGCCTCCTCTCATGCAGCAGTCATTGGCCTGCGGCTGGGGGTGCCGGTGCTGGTGGGGGTCAAGGATGCTACCCGCTTAATCCGGGATGGATCTATCGTCACTCTGAACCCAGAAAAAGGCATAGTGACCGCAGGAGCCGATGGCTTGGGCTTTTAAGCGGGCCTTAAGGTTGCCTGCAATACAAACTTGTATCTCTTGCTACGAAACGAGACCAAGTTCTATGATGGGGGTAGCGAGGCAAGATTTTCCCTGACCCTTCGGTGCGTCCCATCCATTCCACGTGTAGGTTAAGCTATGCCCACTTTACAAGCCACCCACTATGCGGTTGAGGCCATCCAGGAGGAAGCTCGTCGCCTCATTCAGCAGGGCGTCTTACGCCGCTCTGCAGCCATTGCCCACCTGCAACCCTTTTTCCCGCAGCGGGAGTGGCAGGCGATTGCCCAAGAGCTGGAGCTGCAAGACTACTGCCCCTCGGATCCCCTCTGCGATTTAATCGGCGACTGCGAGGAGTGGGGCGAAGACTAAGCCTCGATCTGCCGAGGATGGCAAGCGGTCGGCGTTGGCAGACAGCCAATGCTTCTTTCTATTCCACCCGTTTTTTCCCTCTTGATCTGTCGGCGGTTAAGCTGGATGAACTATAGTCAGTAATCAAACATCCCTTTTCGCCGGGTTCGCATGGGTCAGACGGCTGTCATTGCCACCTCAGATGGAGGTCTCGACCTGAATAGCCTCGGTTTTGAGGTGCCAGGGTGGCTGCGTGCTCTGCTTTCCGGTGCCGAGGATCCCGGCGATGGGCTGCGGCCCTACACGGCTGAAGAAGCCGATCTGCTGCGCCGTGCCTTTGAGTTTTCTTACTGTTTGCATCAGGGCCAAAAACGCAAATCGGGGGATCCCTACATTGCCCATCCGGTAGCCGTGGCTACTCTCCTGCGGGAGCTGGGGGGAGATGCGGTGACGGTGGCAGCGGGCCTTTTGCACGATGTTATTGAGGATACAGAAGTTACCCCAGAAGCCCTGGAAGCTGAATTCGGCTCTGAAGTTCGCCTACTGGTAGAAGGAGTTACCAAACTCTCTAAGTTCAATTTCTCCAGCAAAACCGAGCAGCAAGCGGAAAATTTCCGCCGCATGTTTGTGGCAATGGCCAAAGATATTCGAGTCATCGTGGTCAAGCTGGCGGATCGCTTGCACAACATGCGCACGCTGCAGTATCTCTCCCCCAGCAAGCAACGGCAGATTGCAGCCGAAACCATGGAAATTTTCGCCCCTTTGGCCAACCGGCTGGGGATCTGGCACTTCAAATGGGAACTGGAAGACTTGGCTTTTAAGTATCTGGACTACGAGGCTTACCGGAAGATTCAGGAATTGGTCAATGCCAAGCGCGCCGAGCGAGAGGCCGAGATCCAAGCTTTTATCGAAGAGCTGCGGCAGAACCTTCTTCAAGCGGGGCTGGAACATTTCGAGATCAGCGGGCGGCCCAAACATTTGTACAGCATCTATCGCAAGATGCAGCAGCAGCACAAAGAATTTCACGAGATTTACGATCTCTCGGCAGTGCGGGTAATCGTGCATACCAACAGCGAGTGCTATCGGGTGCTGGCAGTCGTTCACAACTGCTTTCGCCCAATCCCTGGGCGTTTCAAAGACTACATTGGTCTGCCCAAGGCCAATCGTTACCAATCTTTGCATACGGCAGTGATCGGCCTGCAGGGACGACCGGTGGAGGTGCAGATTCGTACCGAAGAGATGCACCGCGTGGCTGAGTACGGGATCGCCGCCCACTGGAAGTACAAGGAGGCCGGCAGCACCACTGTCAAGCCCGACGAGGAGCGCTTCACCTGGCTGCGACAGCTGTTGGAGTGGCAAAACGACCTCAAAGATGACAAGGAGTATCTGGACACCCTTCGCGAGAACCTGTTTGAGAGCGAGGTTTACGTCTTTACGCCCAAGGGGGACTTGCTGGCTCTGCCCCAGGGATCCTGTCCGGTGGACTTCGCCTATCGCATCCACTCCGAAATTGGGGATCACTGTGCAGGAGCGCGGGTAAACAACAAGATCGTGCCCCTGGATACCCGCCTGCGCAACGGCGACATCGTGCAGATCATTACCCACAAGAATGCCCATCCCAGCCTGGACTGGATCAATTTCGTTGCCACCAGCTCTGCCCGCAATCGCATTCGCCAATGGTTTAAGCGCTCCAATCGCGAGCAAAACATCGCGCGGGGCCGGCATTTGCTGGAGCGGGAGCTGGGCAAAACGGGCTTTGATGCCCTGCTCAAATCAGAGCGGATGCAGAAGGTAGCCGAAAAGCTCAACTACGCCAGTGTAGAGGATTTGTTAGCCGCTCTGGGTTATGGTGAGACAACCCCCACGCTGGTGATCCATCGGCTGCAGGAGGTCAGCAGGCCGGCAGTATCCCCCCCTACAGAGGAGGAATCGCTTGAGGGATCCAAGCTGTTGTTGCCGCGGGCTTCTGTGGCTTCCAGTTCCGTCAAATCCCAATCTCCCATTCTGGGGGTGGAGGGTCTGAAACACCAGTTGGCCAAGTGTTGTAACCCGCTGCCGGGGGATCCGATTTTGGGCGTAGTCACCCGCTTTAAGGGTATTAGTATCCACCATCAGGACTGTCCACGGGTGGCTCAGGTTTCGGGGGAACGCCTGGTGCCAGTACGCTGGAACGAAGAGCAACTGCGGCGGAGCACCCAGATCTATCCGGTAGAACTGCATCTGGAGGTTATCGACCGCGTTGGGGTGCTGCGGGACATTCTTTCCCGTCTATCGGATCAAGGCATTAATGTTCGCAATGCTAAGGTACAAACTTTTGCCAACCGCACCGCCCTGATCGATCTCTGTATCGATGTACGTGATAAGAAACAGCTCACCCAGGTTCAAAGTCAACTGCGCCAGCTTTCTGACGTGATCGTGCTGCGCTCCCGCCATCACCAAAACGGATCCCGTTGACCTACGCCTGGCCCTTCGCGGGTACGGACTCTAGACCGCATCCCTATTGCGACTCGCTCCTGCAGCAGCCCAATTTTGGGTCAGGCGCTGTCCCATCCTCATCCTGACCTCCTTTGCCGCTTCTGGTGCGCAGAGCGCTTTCCCGCTCCTCTGGGGTCTTGCCAAAAATCCCGTGTCAGCTCACAGGTGGCCAGGCAAGGCCGACAAGCCCAGAGCAATATCCCAGGCTTTCTTCGACAGCCTGTGGAAAACCTGGGGAAATCCAGCGAAGCCCGCCCAAGCTCCGATGGAGTTCCTGGCCATATCTAGGGGGAGGACTCACTACATTACGGGATCCTACACTGACTGTGTGTTAATTTTTATGAATTTGTCAAGAAATCACAACATTAGCCTGTGGAAAACCTGTGGAAAAACCTGGAAAATCTGTGGAAAACCTGTGGAAAAACCCCCCAAGTTATTAACAGGTATAAATACCCTGTGGAAAAGTGGCCAAGTTATCCACAGTTTTTCCACAGGTGGGGAATAAGCTCAAAAGCTCATGGCGCAAGGTGTTGACGATCACTTTCCACAGTTTCCACAGCCCCTACTACTACTAGATCAAAAAATTAAATTAGGCAGGGATCGAAATTTCAGATCTGTCCTACGCGCGAGGCAAATTTTCCAAAACTCGACCGCAAGGGGAGGGATCCAACCGGGGCAGTCGGTGTAGGATCTGCGTGTGCAGCCCTCAAGTGCCCCCCATGGTGCAAGCTCAGCGTCCTGTGGATCGAGAATCGGAAACCGAGTCGTTCGCGCCGGTGTTGCGCAGCGGCAAGGCTGCAGCTCCCTATCGTGGGGAGAGCCGCTTTAACGAAGCTGTTGACGCGCCGCTGGAGGGTTTTAGCTTCACCTGCGAGCAAGCCGATCTCAGCCACCACCTCACTTCCGTTGGACGGGCTGTGGCCAGCCGCCCCGCCCTGCCCGTTTTGGCCAATGTGTTGGTGGAGGCCGACGCGGAAACTCAGCGGGTTGCTTTGACCGCCTTTGACTTGAACTTGTGCATTCGCAGCGAGTTCGAGGCTCAGGTCAGGGGATCCGGTCGCACCACCCTGCCGGCCAAGCTGCTCAGCGACATCGTCAGCCGTCTGCCCAGCGGCCCAGTGACTCTTGACGCGAGCAGCCAAGCCCAGGAGAGTGCCCCTGTGATTCTCATGTCGGCAGCCGGCCAGTACCAAGTGCGCAGCATGTCGGCTGAAGAGTACCCCACCCTACCGGAAATATCGCTCCGCACCGCCGACGCAGATGGCGATTTTGTGGGGGAGGAAAGCCCAACAGCTCAGGCCCTGGAGCTGCCCATCGAGAGCCTGTTGCAAGGGATCGGCCAAACCCTTTTTGCGGCCTCTGGAGATGAGACCAAGCAGGTGCTCACAGGGGTGCATGTCAAGCTCTTGGCGGGGGATCCCCCTTGCCTGGAGTTTGCGGCCACCGACGGGCATCGTCTGGCGATAGTGCAGGTGGAGGCCGAAGGGATCCCGGTTGCTTCGGCCCATGGGGAAATAGGGTTGGATTTCACCATTCCCGCTCGCACTTTGCGGGAGGTGGAGCGCATCCTCGGCACCCAGACCGCGGCCTCTACGGTGGAATTGCGGTTTGACCGATCCCAGGTGCAGTTTGTGCTGCCTCCTCGCGCCAGCAAAACGCAGTGCCAACAGCGGATCACCAGCCGCCTTTTGGAGGGCCAATATCCCGACTACAACCGCCTAATTCCCAAGCAATTTGAGCGGCAGGTAACCCTGGAGCGTCGGCCTTTGATTGAGTCGCTGGAACGGGTGGGAGTACTTGCTGCCCAAAGAAACGACATCGTCAAGTTCAATCTTTCTGCCGCAACCCAAACCCTGCGCATCAGCACCGAGGCGCCCGATGTGGGCAGTGGCGAGGAATCTTTGCCGGTGCAAATGTCCGGCCCTGACCTGGAGCTGGCCTTCAATGTGCGTTACCTGCTGGATGCCCTCAGGGTGTTTCATACGCAGCAGGTGAGCCTGGAGCTAAACGGCGCCACTCAGCCAGCTATTTGGAAGCCCCTTGGGGCGATGCGGCTCTGTTATTTGGTCATGCCGGTGCAGCTACGGGCTACCTAGTCCTAGGGAACTAATTGAAGAACAGCCTCGGTGGCTCTTGTCCCATGTTCAGAGAGCAGGTGGATGCCGATCCAGCTCAAACAAAGCGGTAGGTAAACTCCTGCACCAAGTCCACACGCCCTTTGCGCAAAACTGCCGGATCCAAACGTTCAGTCGTGTTGCAAGTCATCAGCACCACCAGCCTTTGTTCACAGTCGGCGTATTCTGCGTCGAGCACGCTTTGGTGGAGGGTGCCATCCAGCAGGCTGAGGATGCGCTCAGTTTTGGTGCTCCGTTGGGCCACCTCGCTGGCGCGGTCTTGGGCGAGGTTATCTGCCTCATTGATGATCAGGCACACCCGCTCCAGATAGGAAGGCGCAATAAACTCTTGCACGGCTTCATGATCCAAGATGAACACCACATAGCCCAGTGGTACCAGCAGCTCGTGGGCCACCGCTTGCGTCCAGGCAGTTTTACCGGTACCTGGGATCCCGTGTACCAAGACCGCCAATCGCTCCTGCTGCAGAATTCGCTGTTGAACCTGATCGGTGAAGGCTTGAATCTCGGCGGGAAAAGAACTGATTGGATGTGGGCTCTGGATTTGCCCAATTCGGCTTTGGTAGCCGCTCACCATCACCGCCAGGTTGTAGGTAACCTTGCGGATCAAGGGCTTGAGATCTACCCCAATCAGGGTGTAGCGACGGCGGGTTTGATAGGTGGTCTGGATTTGCAGCCAAATCTGATGCTCCGGCCAAAAGGCATAGACGGTGCCCGGACTACTGATTTGATCCCAGCCGTTGAAATGCTCAACCGGGTAGTAGAAGTAGCGATCCATGTACACTTGCACGATCTGTGCCGGTCGCCCCAGATGCGCCAAGATTTTGAGAACGATAACTTCTTGCAGACAATTCAAGATGTAATGAATGGGAATCTGGTCGCGGCTCACCTGCTGCCGCAGCGGAGTTTCCGTCGAAAGATAGCTTCGAAAGGTGCAGTCGGGGCCGGGTGGGGGTGGGGTAATGCTGTTCCAGAATTCCTCGATCTCGTAACGGGTGTTCTCTGAAAACAGGTTAAGCAAATTGGCCAGCGGGCTATATTCGTTGCGTCCCACTGCGTTGGCGATATCGCTGCACACATCCAGAATTTTCTCGGCCAATTCCCAGGGATCCTGCATGGCCAGTTGCCAGAAATACTCGACATCGAAATGGCGGAGCAGAGGTCTCCACCCGGATTGCAGGAGATTGTAGCTGTTGGTCTGCCGGTAGCTGGGGTAATAGTCGTCGTAACCGTTATCCATGCAGGGTTAGGGGCTAGGAAAAGGGGGAATCGGTGGGCTTGCTGGGGCGTGGATGCCTCTCCCACGAGAGCGAAACTATGGCGGCCCGGCACTGGGGTCTCAAAAAGGGGGTAGGGCATGTATGTTAGCTTGCGTCCCCGGCCCAGGGGCAACAGCCCCACCGTTTTCCGGTGCCAGATCCCGCTGGGAAAGTGTATCCCAATTAGGTAGGGAGGGCTTCCAAATCGTTGCTGTGGGCTGCGGAGCTGGAATTGCCTTCTAGGGCTGCTTGGGCGTTGCGTCGCAGTCGGCGGGCCTTGAGCCGGCGCAAGGCAGAGGCGGGAAACTTCTGGTCGAATTCCCCATCTTCCATCTGGGCCAGTTCTTGGAGATCGGGGGCAACGTTCCAAGGGTAAGGCTGAAAATCCGGGATCCGGCTGGGTTGGGCAAAGCGTTGGTTCCAAGGGCAGACCTCCTGGCAGATATCACAGCCGGCCACCCAGTTGTGCAGGTTCTGGGCAATCTTGGCAGGGATCCGCTCGGCGTGGCTTTCTAGGGTGTGATAGGCAACGCAGCGGCGGGAATCCACCACCCCTGGGCTGACGATGGCCTGCGTGGGGCAAGCCTCTAGGCAGCGGGTACAGGTGCCGCAGTGAGCGGTGTGGGGCTGGTCAGGGAGCAACGGCAGGGTGGTCAGGATCACTCCCAGAAACACCCAGGAGCCGTACTCGCGGGTGAGCAACAGGCTGTTTTTGCCGATCCAACCCAAGCCCGCCTGCATGGCCCAGGGCTTTTCCGCCACCGGGCCGGTATCCACGTAGAATCGACCCGTATGATTTGGGAACTGGGCTTGCATCCAGAGGTGGAGTTGTTTGAGCCGCCGTCCCAACACGCGGTGATAATCTCGACCCCAAGCGTAGCGGGAGATCTTGCCCTTGCCGGGATCCTGGCTGTGGCGGATGGGGGTGTAGTAATTCAAAGCCACACAGACCAACGACTGCACCCCCGGCAGCACCTGCTTTGGATCCATTCGCCTAGGATCCGCCATCCAGGCCATGTCGGCGGCCATGCCCGCAGCCAGCCAAGCTTGCAGGCCCCGCAAGTCGGGGGGATCCTCTATGCTGGCAATGCCGACTTTGTCAAAACCCAGGGCCAGGGCCTGTCGTTTCACCTGCGCAGTGGCTCTGGACCAGTCGACCTCTGAACCCGCAGGGATCCCTGCCATGGCTATGCCGGCAAACCCATCACGCGGCGGTAGCGGGCCTCCAGCTGTGCCACCTGCTGGGAGCGGCGGGAGGGATCCCAGGAGCTACAAGCAAACAACTCCTGTCGCAGATTAGCCACATCCACCGTCGTCACGGCTCCGCCGGACACCACCTGTTTTCCTCGCACCCAGACGCTGTGGACTGCCTGGGTGGGCCGGCCCAACACCAGCAGCCCAATGGGATCGGTACGGGGCAACAGCGACAGTTGGGTGAGATCGTACAGCACCAGATCCGCTTGCTTGCCCACTTCCAGGGATCCCAGCTCCTCCCCTAGCCCCAGGCCAATGGCCCCACCGCGGGAGGCCATCTCCACACTCTCGCGGGGCGAGATCCAGTGGCGGTAGTCGGGATCGGTGATGTTGTGAAGGATGGTGCCGATTTTGATGGCCTCTAGCAAATCCTGCGAATCGTTGCTGGCGGATCCATCGCAGCCAAAGGCCACGTTCACCCCTGCCCGGCGGTATTTCAAGATGGGGGCAATGCCGCTGCCTAGGCGCAGGTTGCTCAAGGGGTTGTGAACAACGGTAGAGCCGGTGCGGGCCAAGATCTCGATATCGGCATCGCTGAGCCAGACGCAGTGAGCCAGGGAAGTTCTCTGGTCTAGGTAGCCCAGGCGCTCCAGATGCTCGACTGCGCTGCAGCCGTACTTTTCCTGGGCCAACATCTGCTGGGCGCGGGTTTCCAACAGGTGGGCGTGGCGGGGTAGGTCATACTTCTGGCTTAACTCCGCACAGCCCTTGAACAGCTCGTCTGAGCACAGTTGGATCCCTGTGGGAGCCACCATGAGGGTAATGCCCTCTTCTGGCCGGTGAAAGCGCTGCACCGCCTCTTCCACAATGGCCAGCACCTCTGCTGTGGAGAGGGGATAGGTTTCCGGCTCCCGATCCCAAGAGGAGCTGCTGGGCAACCCCCGAGAGAGAGCCTGATCCTGGATCAAGGGGCCCACGAAGGCGCGGATCCCGACTTCTCGGTAGGCCCGTACCGCCGCCTCAATGGTGGCCAACTCTTGGCCTGGGATCAACACCAGATGATCCACCACCGAGGTGCCCCCCGTCAGCAGGGTTTCCACCGCCGTCCCCAGCGCGCTGAGATAGATTTTTTCCGGATCCGGCGGCGCATACTCGTGCAGTTGTGCCAGCCACAGCTCCAGCGGATAGGGCGGTATGATCCCTCGTTGCCACATTTCGGAAGAATGGGTGTGGGCATTGACAAAGCCCGGCAGCAAGAGTTGGTTACTGGCATCCAGTTCCAGGCTGTCTGCGCCCGTTGCGGGTAACCCTCTGCCTATGGCAGCAATCCGTTCCCCCTCGATTCGCACATCTGCGGTTTCGTAGCCGGTGGCGGTGGGAATTAACGCATTGCGCAAGATAAAACTCATGCCCGGGATCCAAAAAGGCCGTCTGCTACCTTAGCGTGCTGGAGTTAACCCTGCCAAGGCGGGAGGATCAGAACATTTGCATGCATAACCTAGCCTTTCCCCCAAGGGATACCCAAGCGTAGTGGTTATAGAACTGCCGACATAGAGGTGCCCACACTCTCCATAACGCAGTTTCAACGCCTCTGCACCGCCGACATGGCCCTACAGCTCAGCCTTGACCGGCTATTTCTTTTTCTTGGCGGAGCCTTTTTTGGCCGGCTTGCTCTCGGCAGCAGGGGCCGGTTCTGGGGCAGGTTCTTCAGGAGGAGCGGGTGGAGTCTCTTCCACTTTGGGGGCCTCTGCCGGCTTGAGACCGGCTTGAGCGGCAACCTCAGCAGCAAAATCCACTTCTTCTTTCTCGATCCCCTCTCCCAGGACAAAGCGCACAAACCGCCGCACCCGAATGTTTTCCCCCAGTTTGGCAATGTGCTGCTTCACCAATTCCTCTACGGTGATCGAGGAATCTTTAATGAAGGGTTGATCCAACAGAGACAATTCTTTCAGTCGCTTTTCGATGCGACCTTGCACGATCTTCTCGCGTATGTTCTCCGGCTTATTGGCCAGATCTTCTTTGCCCATTTCAATGGCTTTTTCCCGCTCTACCACTTCAGCAGGGATCTGGTCAACGCTGACGTATTCTACGTTTTGGCAGGCGGCAATCTGCTTGGCGATGTCTTGCACCAATTTCTTGAAATCTTCGTTGCGGGCCACGAAGTCCGTCTCGCAGTTCACTTCCACCAACACCCCAATTCGATTGCCGAAGTGGATGTAGCTGTCAACTGCCCCCTCTGCCGCGACGCGACTGGCCTTTTTGGCTGCCCCTGCCAACCCTTTCTGTCGCAGCCAGGTGATGGCTTTCTCCATATCGCCACCGGAATCTTCCAGGGCTTTTTTGCAGTCCATCATGCCTGCGCCCGTCTTTTCGCGCAGCTCTTTGACCAGTTTGGCATCAATGCTCATGAGGGCTCCTCGAATGAAAGAACGGGAAGAATGTGGCGGGATATGAGTGAGAATGAGCGGGCTTCGGTAGAATTGTAAACCTAGATTTCAAGAATACACGCCTCTGGATAGGGAACAGGCAGGGAAGTGTCCGGATTGCACGGGATCCCTGCCCTCGGTCTAGCCTTCCTCGGCTTCTCCTTCTTCTTCGTCCTCCATGTCTTCCAGAATGTCGTCGTCCAGATCCATGGCCCCTTCGTAGTCGTACTCATCCTCCTCAACGGTGTCGAGCTGCCCATGCCGCCCTTCGTAGATGGCATCCGCCAACTTGCCTACAATCAGCTTAATCGCTCGGATGGCATCGTCGTTAGAGGGAATGAAGATATCGCTGAGATCGGGGTCGCAGTTGGTGTCCAGGAGTGAGATGATCGGGATGTTCAGCTTGATACATTCCTGAACGGCGTTGGCCTCCCGCCGCTGATCGACGATGATCACCGCATCGGGGAGCTTGCGCATGGTTTTAATGCCGCCCAAGTACTTTTCCAGCCTGGCCAACTCTCGCCGCAGACGGCTGGCCTCTTGTTTGGGCAGGCGATCCAGAAGACCGCTGCTCTCCATCTCCTCAATTTCTTTGAGGCGGTCGATGCGGGTTTTGATGGTGGCCCAGTTGGTGAGCATACCCCCCAACCAGCGCTGGTTGACATAGTAGCTGCCACAGCGACGAGCCTCTTGAGCGATGATCCCGGCAGCTTGCCGTTTGGTGCCCACAAACAGGAAGCGCCAACCCCTGTCAGCAGCATCCCGCACATACTCGTAGGCTTCGTTCAGATAGCGGGCCGTCTGCACCAAATCGATAATGTGGATGCCGTTCCGCTCGGTAAAGATGTAGGGCCGCATTTTCGGGTTCCAGCGGCTGGCCTTGTGGCCGAAGTGAACCCCTGCCTCCAACAGTTGAGGCAAACTGACTACGCTCATGAGTTTTTCCTCTCCTACGGGTTAGCCTCCGCCCGAACGGATCCCAGTTACGGCCTTCCCGCCGGTTACCTGCACAGAGCGCTCTACCCCCATTGGCAAGGAACTCAGGAGCTGTTGCAGCAAACCGCGAAAGGGCTGTAAGGACACCCGGTGGTTCAGGCGTGCGATTTCTTAACGGTTTAACTAAGCTAGCATGTTTTCCACGGGATCCCGCAGCTTGGGGTTAACTCTGGCCGCGATCCGATGCTAGACTAGCTAGGCACTTCATGGGCTTCTACCCGTAAGTGCGTCGGGGCGTAGCGCAGCTTGGTAGCGCACCACTTTGGGGTAGTGGGGGTCGTGGGTTCAAATCCCGCCGCTCCGATACTGAGTAATCAGGGGAGGGCTTGAGCCGGACAAAGCCCACTATGCCGGAAACTTTGAGGTACTTTGGCTCCGCTGTCAATCCCTTGCCCTTGGCTCCGTTGATCGGCAGCCTTAAGAATCAGGTCACAAGCTTGGCCGGACAATATGGGATCCCGGTTTTACGGTGCTGGATCCCGATGCGGAGCCGACCTTGAACAACATGGGGTTTCGACGGATCTGGAGCGCTTAATCACGGCCCAGGATCCAGGCAATAAGGGGGGGATCCCTGTGGTCAAGATAATACCGAACGGCTTGGGTCAGGTCGATTTCCAGGTCGCGGTTTTGGATGTCGGTGATCATCCTGTGCATAAGCTCCAGATGGATGCGGTCGTCTTGGGTGAGCAGAGCATACTTGCCATTGGGGCTGTTGTTGAGGGCGGCCAAGGCCGCTTGGGTGGCGGTAGCCTTTTTGGAAGGAGGCTTAAGGCGGGCATCCCGTAGCAAAAGAAACTGAAGCTCGGGGTGAGCAATCACCAATTGGTTGAAGTTATTGAGCTGTCCATACATGCTGCTGGGACCCACTTGGATAAAGGCGATCACCCGCTTCTGGTCGGAGAAATAGAGGTGATCTGGAAGTTTGCATTGGCCCAGTCTCAGGGTGCTCATGGGGAGGGGATGGATCCCTTGTAGGGCATTGCCGATGGTGCGCAATTTGCCGATATCGGCTGTGCTGTCGATGATCGCCTCTTGGGGATAGGCGGCGCGGAGCTGAGCCTCAGTGGTGCGGAGATAGGGATCCAGCGTCTCAACAAGATCGGCAGATGGGCTGGGATCCCGAAGGGGTGGAGATAGAACGATGGAGGGGCCGTGGGCAGGCAGAAGGGGGATGAGCAGTTGTTTGAGGGTTTGCAGCTCAGTTTCGAGCCGCTGGACACGGGCGGCTAGATTGCTGGCAGTGGGTACAACTTGCACCTGGGGAGGGAGAGGGATCCCGTTGATGTAGTGGCGATAGTAGGCTGAGGCCCGGTTGAGAATGGCCCGGATGGAGGGTTGGCCAAGAATATCGCTCAGGTCATCGGCGGTAAAGAGAGCTTGGAGGTGGATCCCTGAGGGCAGGCGGCTCTGGAGAAGGGCTTGAAGCTGGGGAAGAGAGGGGAGATCTAGGGAGAGGACGGTTTGGGAGAGGCGATCGACGGTAGCCCGGTCAAATTGGGTTTGGAAATGTTGCCAACGGTCGGGGAACAGATTGAGGATAAACAGACTGTTGGGAATACGGGTAAAAAGCTCTTTCAGGGCATCGCCAAAGTTGAGAAGGATATCTCGATTTTCCTCTCGGCCCAGAGCCTCCAATTGGTCGAAGACAATAATGAGAGGTCGGTCAAGCAGCGAAAGCCTGCCGATGACTTTCATCCCTTCTAGGGCAAAGGTGTTGCGATCCAGATCTGCACTCCAAGGGGGCAACCCAATCAAGTTGGTTTCTTCAGGATCCAGGTCGGTACCGCTGAGCCAGCGGATGATCTGGTGACGGCGGTTGGGATCCCTGTAGCTGCAGTATTTGATGATGCCCTTGAGAATGTTTTCGGTGGAACCGGTAAGGAAGTTTTGCTCTGCCCACCAGCGCAGAACCAGTTTTTCAATGGCTTGCCATTGCTGACGACGACGCTCGCTGCCTTCTGCTCCCAGGCGATGAAAGAGGTTGAGGGGATCCGCCGTGAGAAGGGAGAGAAGCTCTTCAGTTTTTGAGGTTTGGGGGAAGGTTTTCAAGATTTCCACAAAGCTCTTGGCAATCAAGTAGTCGAGCTGGGTGTGGTGATGGGCATCTACCCGTTCGCGCAGGGATTCCAGGGTGTGGCTGTAGATGTGGTGGTAGATGTTGTCGGGATGGGTGGGCTGAGGGATAAACAGGAGACAGTTGTGGCGCAGGAGGTTTTGGGCCACCCGCATGATCAGGTGGGTCTTGCCGGATCCAGGTTCTCCCAGTAAGACAACCCCTCGGCTCTGGTGGTTGGGATCCCGTTGGATGTCCTGTAGGGTGGCAGTGAGCTGCTGGTACTGAGGCTGATAGATGGTGGTCTCGTCGGGATAATGCTGAAAGGGATTGTCAACTCTGCTGTTGGCGAAAGGATTGGGAACATTCTGGGCTTTGAGCTGAGCGTGGGTGAGGTGGCGATAGAGGTGGTAGGTAAAGAGGGCATCGTAGCTGGCGTCGTGGGCCAGTTTGGAGTTGAAGTAACCGCTCTCCAGTTGGATCCCGAGATGTTTGCTGAGATACTCTAGGCTGTAACCGGCAAGGTTGGGAAAACATTGCTTGGCGGCTGACCAAGTACAGAAGATGGGGTTAGGAAGCCAATCTTGGTTAACTTGGTCAAAGGCTTGTTTAAGGATTTTTAGGTCGTGATCTGCATGGTGGAAAACAAGAGTCTTGCCTTGTGCCAAGCGCCGCAGGTCAGCAACGATTTGGGCCAAAGGTTTGGGCTGGGGGTGGTGGGGCGAGTATTCTTGGGTGTAGGCATGGTAAATAAGCTTGCCGCTGCTGTCGATAAGGGCGATCTCTTCCAGGTTGGCGTTGCCCTCGGTGTCGATAACCAAGTAGCTCATGGAGGGGCGGGATCCCGTGATGCTAATGTGCTCAATATCTCAGTGTAATTCTGGGTAGGCGGGTTCACCCGACACCAAGGGAACTAGAGATGAGTGAGCAGTGGTATTTTGCATACGGAAGTAACCTAGATGCCCAGCAGATGGGACACCGTACTGTTGATTTCAAGGAAGCTAGGCGTGCTCGTTTGCAGGGATACCGCCTGACGTTCAACAAGCGCGGCAACGATGGAACCGGCAAGGCCAACATTGTCCGGGATCCCTCTGGGGTTGTGTGGGGAGTTGCCTATCTGTGCAGCTCGGACAGGCTGGAGAGGATGGATCGGTATGAAGGAATTCCGGGAGGTCATTACCGTCGCCAGCAGGTTCAGGTTCGAAGCGATGAGGGTGAAGTGATCGAAGCAATGACTTACGTGGCGGGAGATTCATTCATTGATGATTCATTGATCCCAAGCGAGGGATATCTTCAAGGAATCTTGAAGGGGGCACGAGAGCATGGGCTTCCCCCCGACTACATTCATCAAATTGAAGCGATGGGGTTGGGTGGCTGAGAGCACTCTGTCCAAGGGGATTGAGGCTGCTGGCAAACAGGTTCCTGCCCCTGACCTTAAGATGGAGCCTCAAACCAGGTGGGTTGATCCCGAACGGTTTTGGCAGCGTCCAGATCCAAGAGAGTGCGGCCTATCCGATAAAAGTGACGGCACATCCGTTGGCAATCCGAAAGGTCGGCGACTGTTATCTCAATCACCTACAACCATGCCAAACAGGCCACAGTAAAAGGCTGGCCATCGCAATGGTACTCCTCTTGCGTCTACAGATGCGGTGGGGCTAGTGTTGCCAGACTCTCATCTAACTCAGTAACTGTTCTTGCAACACGGAGTTTCTCAATAAAACGATGTAGTCTTGAATCTCTTGCGGAAGCATTTTAATGTCGCTATCCATTTGTCGATGAACAGAGAGAACCTCAACTCCAACCAGTTGATTTTCCTTGTCGAAATCCAAAACAACCCCAGGGGCAATCTCCTCTGAGCTTTGGACTTGAGCTGTTGTCAAACGAATATATCCAGCATCCACATCAGGATCAAACTCGATGAAAGGTCTCATGGCAGCTTTTTCCCCATTGTTCGATCAAAAAAGATAGTCACCACTGTCCAAGGATCCGTTGATTCATCGTAAACAATCTTCAGGAGGCGATTGCCGTACTCCGGAATTCGACCATAGGCTTGCTTGAGCTGAGGATCTTTGGGATCCACTTGTACGTAGTCAGGGCAGCTCAGAACTCTCTCGATCCACTGGCTTGCGATCTCTTGTCGCTGCTGCAGCCGTCTCAACGCATGCTCAGATAGCCGAAAGTGCTCAGACTCTAACACGAGCTACCCAAATGAGATAAGGAGCCGCTGGCGGGAGCTGACAACTCTTTTTTTCCTGCGGTTAAAGAGTAAACCTTGCCATATCATCTTCTCCACCGGATCTCGACCGTCAAACGGGGGGATCCCTGAGCAAGCTAGCTCTGAGATAGGCGCTTCACCTCAGCTCCAGAGAGCAGGCGATGGGCTTCTTGCAACAAAGCCGGGATCCGGTCGCGGTGGGGGCTGTGGATAAGATAAGGTCGCAGGGCTTCGGCATCCACTTTGTCTGCCCGCTGGCCGGGGAGCCAACTGCCGGCATTGCCCAACAGGTTGTAACGGCTCTTGGCATAGTCCACCAAGTCATAGGCCAAGACCAAATTGCGCAGCAGCAGAATGAACGGGATATTCACTTGTCCGGGGGTTTGGTCGTAGCGAGGCAGGCCCTGGTGCCAAGTTTTGGCGTAGTGTTCCCCCACCTGCTCGATCAAAGCTTGCTCTAGGCGGGCCAGGATCGGCGGCAACAGCTCATCAGCCCGATCCAACAGCTCCACCGCCCGCAGGTGCTCATCAAAATCGCTGGGTCGGGCCGCCCCAATGCTGAGGGTGTGAACCTGGGGATGGGACAGACAGAACAGGTCGTTGAAGACCATCGGGCTGAGGGGTTGGCACAACTGCACCAGCTTGGCGGGCGGATCGTAAAGCTTGCCCCCCTTATCCGAGGGACTGATGATGAATACCCCCATATCCTGCTGGGCGGCAGCCTCAATGGCGGGCCAGTTGGTTTGGTTGACAAAGTACCAGTGTAGGTTGACGTAATCAAAGCCCCCTGACCGTATGGCTTCCACGATCAACTCCGTCGGCCCATGGGTGGAGAAGCCGACAAAACGCACCCGCCCCTGCCGTACCAGGCGCTGACACACCTCCAGACACCCCCCTGGACGCAGGCTGTGCTCCAAGTCTTCCCAGGTATTCAACCCGTGGATGGCCAGCAGATCCACATAATCGAGGTTCAAGTAGCTCATCGATTGCTCGAACTTGGCCAGGAACTGCTGCGGGTCGGCGCTGGGGCCAATTTTCGTCTGCACAATCAGATCTTGCCGGGGAAAGAGCGGCAAAATGCGGCCCAACTGCATTTCAGAAGTGCCATAGCCGCGGGCAGTTTCGATGTGGTTGATGCCCACCTCCAAGGCCCGGCGAATCGTCGCCTCCAGGTTCTGCTGGCTTGCCGCTGGGATCCCTGACCAAGGAGTATCTTGCCAACTGTGTTGATAGCGCATGCCACCACAGCTCAGCACGGGCATAGGCAGCTCGGTACGCCCAAATCTGCGATACTGCATGGTTTTTCCCCTGGACTAAGCCCCATTTTAGAGTGGCCCCACCGCCGAAGCTTAAACCCCAGGCCGACCGCGTTGCGCAGCAGTCTCCATCAGAAATCAGATCAGTCTGGAGATATGAGGCTGCAGGAGAGCGACTAAGCTAGAGTGTTCTCAAGAGTACGGGGCTGACGGGGCTCGAACCCGCAACTTCCGCCGTGACAGGGCGGTGCTCTAACCAATTGAACTACAGCCCCAATCGCTGCGAATATCTATTCTGGATGTGGACGAGGATTGTTGTCAATCATGGTGGTTAGTTTGGCAGCACAGGCCGCAACCCTTGTGGATACTGCTCCCCAAAACGGGATCCCGACGGCGGCAATGCAACAGGTGGCGGATGTGCTCACTCAGGTGGCTCAACACCTGGATCACCTGCAATACACCACCTTGCGCTACCCCGATGGCGGCTGGCTGACGGTGCGGGTGGTCGAGGATCCTGCTGCTGGCGACTCATCCTCAGAGGGATCCCAGCCGACGACCCATCTGTGGATCCCGGCCTTCGGCCACCTGGAAGATGCCCACACCACGCTGGCAGAGCTTAAGGATCGAGCGCCGGAGCTGGAGACCGCTTCTTTTGGGGTCTTGGAGCTGTTGTTCTTGGCGTTGGGCCTTTCTCGGGCCGATGGTATTGTCTTTTACGACCAAGCTGGGGATCGGCAACAGGGCAAAACCGTAGCCTGCCGAGCTCTGACGGAACAGGTCAACCGGTCTCTTCGCAGATGGGCTTCCCCACCCCCTTCAATGGCTTGAGCTCTTGAACTTTTCTCTTTTATTTTATGGTTTTGTGGTCATTTCGATTCAAACTAGGACAAAGCGTTGAATGCGGAGGGCCAGAAGGCTTTTCTAAGGACTCCGTCCCGCCGGCGCGATCAGTAGCCCAGACGTCTCATCCTAACCTGAAACAACTATAAAACTATTAAAGATCTATAAAGTTTAAAGATCGCAACGCAAAATTCCAGATCCGCCAGATCCGCAATCCGCCCTGCGTCAACTCAAGATGGCCCCCTGTCGGCGGGCAAACTTCCGTAGCTTCTCGTCCATCCGCGCCCCCCGTAGATCCGCTTTGCAAAAGTTGGTAAAGCGCTTGCTCTTTTCTTCTGGGTATCGAGCCAAACGAACCCCACCGCCCATCGACCAGATCACCGAGCTGGCCACCACCAAGGCGATCCCAGCCGCTCCTAACGCATAAACCAAATTGCCCGTGGTCAGGCGGACAAGCAAAAAGGCCAGGATCCCTGAGCCCAGCAGCCCCCCCAAGCCTGTCAGGATCCCTCCCAATGTTTTGGCCGATCCAGACAGTTGGCTCAAAACCCGTAGCCAATGGGGTTGAGGGGTGTTGAAGAGGATCCCGCGCAGATCCGCCCCCTGCAAGTTGGCCCCTGAGAAATCGGCCCCCCGCAGATCGGCCTGGCGCAAATCATAGCCGGCTAGGTTTTGGTTGGCAAAGGACTTGCCCCGTAGATCGGCCCCCGCCATGGAAGGGATCCGCGGTGGGGTGGCCGGCTTGATCCGTCCGCCGCCTGTGATGCTACTGGCTCGGCCCAGTTGGGTAAAACCGGTGGTGCTCCCCCACTCAGAGGGGATGGATAGCGGGCTGCTGGCTGTCATTCCCCCTGCGGTGAACTGAGGTAGGGGTGTGGGCGAGAAACCGCCTGAGCGGCGCTTGGCCCAGTAGCCGGAGATCACCGATGTGCTGGGATTGGCAGACAGGGGAGAGCTGGGCAACACAATCGGCTGAGAGATCGGGCCGCCTGCCTCTTCCACCGGGATCCCTTGCAACGCCCGCAAGACCTCGGTGGCGGTGGCAAAGCGCTGATTGATGGCCGGCTGCAACATGCGGTGCAAAATGGCGTCGAATTCAGGGCTAAGCTGCAGTTCATCCGACCAATCCCACTGCCCCGTTTCATGGTTATAAAACTTGGCCGGAGATTCCAACGTCATCAAGTTGATGCAGGTAGCCGCCAAAGCATAGAGATCGCTAGAGGGACCGACCGCCTGGCCGGCTACTTGCTCCGGGGGAGAAAAGCCCAGCGAGCGAATGGCCGTCGCCTCTTCTGCCGAATCCTGGCCCGGGCCGAGCTGCTTGACGGCCCCAAAGTCGATCAGCACCAATCGGCCATCTTCTTTGCGACGAATCAGGTTGGCGGGTTTAATGTCTCGGTGAACCGTGTTGTGGCTGTGGACATAGCTGAGGATCAGCAGCACCTCCTGCATCACCTGCCGGGTTTGTTCTTCGGAAAAGGGCCCATTGCGACGCATTTCTTGGGAGAGGGTGGTGCCCTGGATAAATTCCTGCACCAAGTAGAACTTGCCGCCTTCCTGAAAGTGGGCGTAGAGCTTGGGGATCTGCGAATGTTCCCCCAGGCGCTCCAACACTTGGGCCTCGCGATTGAAGAGCTCCTCCGCCAGCTTGGCCAGTTGCGGGGATCCCTCGACCGGGCGCAACTGCTTGATCACCCGCCAAGGTTTGGAGGGCATGTCCTCATCCCGCGCCAAAAAGGTAGAGCCAAATCCCCCCTGGCCGATGCGCTTGAAGGCCCGGTAGCGATTGCGCAGCAGGAGGGGATGGCCACAAGAGGCACAGGTAGAGGCATCCGCCGGGTTTTCCGGGTGCAAACAGGCAGGGTTAAGGCAGTAGCAAGTGGGCATACCAGTTTGGGGTTACCGGCTGGCGATCCGGACAACCGAGACGGAGCCAAGAAGTCGGCAGGCAAGTTGTGAGAGATACATACAGGTTAGACCAAGAAGAAACAAATCTTGCACAACTGCCTCAGATAGGCTGATCTTAGCGTCTGCCCGCCCTGAGGTTAATCGGACAAATCGCTTAGGTTTTCGGCGGATGGGGTTTGGTGGAACAGAGGAGAACAACAAGGGCTGGACTGCCCTGCAGAGGGAAAACTTAGAATTGATGAATACAGCCATCTTCGCCTGTCATGTTTCCAGCTCTTTCCGGTGCCGCCATTCGGCAAACTTTTCTGGACTTCTACGCCCAGCGGGGCCACCAGGTGTTGCCCAGCGCCTCCTTGGTGCCAGAAGATCCAACGGTGCTGCTGACCATTGCTGGCATGTTGCCCTTTAAGCCCATTTTCCTGGGGCAACGGGATCCGGAGTACCCACGGGTTACAACGGCCCAGAAATGTGTGCGCACCAACGACATCGAGAACGTGGGCCGAACGGCGCGCCACCACACCTTCTTCGAGATGCTGGGCAACTTCAGCTTTGGCGACTACTTCAAAAAAGAGGCCATTGCCTGGGCCTGGGAGCTGGTGACGGAGGTTTTCGGCCTGCCCCCGGAACGGCTGGTGGTGAGCGTCTTTCGCGAAGATGAGGAGGCTTTTGCCCTCTGGCGAGATGAGATAGGGATCCCGGCCCACCGCATCCAGCGCATGGGAGAGGCGGATAATTTCTGGGCTGCCGGCCCCACCGGCCCCTGTGGCCCTTGTTCTGAGATTTACTACGACTTCAAGCCGGAGCTGGGGGATGAGCGGATCGATTTGGAGGATGACTCCCGCTTTCTGGAGATCTACAACCTGGTGTTCATGGAGCTGAACCGGGATAGCGAAGGTCACCTGATGCCGCTGGCCAAGCAAAACATCGACACCGGCCTGGGGTTGGAGCGGTTGGCCCAAGTGTTGCAGGGGGTGCCCAACAACTACGAGACGGACTTGATCTTTCCCATCATTCAAACGGCGGCTGGGATCGCCGGGCTGAACTACTCCAAGGCCAACCCGGAGCAGCAGATCTCTCTGAAGGTGATCGGGGATCACGCGCGGGCAGTGATGCACTTGATTGCCGATGGGGTGCTTCCTTCCAATGTGGATCGGGGCTATGTGCTGCGGCGGCTGATCCGGCGGATGGTGCGCCACGGTCGGTTGCTGGGGATCGGCGAGCCTTTCACCATCCCGGTGATCGAGACCGCGATTCAGTTGGCCGAGGCTGCCTATCCTCAGGTGCGGGAGCGAGAAACCCTGATCAAGACCGAGCTGCAACGGGAGGAAGAGCAGTTTCTCAAAACCCTGGAGCGGGGGGAACGGCTACTGCTGGATTTGTTTACTGCTGTCGAATCTTCCCGCCGTGACAGCAGCTCGCCAAAGCAGATCTCCGGCGCCGACGCCTTCAAGCTCTTCGATACCTACGGTTTTCCGCTGGAGCTAACCCAAGAAATTGCCCAGGAACACGGCTTCAGCGTGGATCTGGAGGGCTTTGAACAAGAAATGGAGAAACAGCGGCAGCGGGCCCGCGCCGCCCACCAAACCATCGACCTCACAGCCCAGGGATCCCTGGACGAGTTGGCGGATTTCCTCAGCCAAACGGAGTTTTTGGGATACAGCCAATCTTCCGCCCGCGGCGTGGTCGAGGCCCTGTTGGTCGAGGGAAAATCGGTGCCCCAAGTGGAGGCAGGGCAGGCAGTGCAGGTCGTTTTGGATCGCACGCCCTTCTACGCCGAAGCCGGTGGACAAATTGGCGACCGGGGCTACCTTTCTGGGGACGGCCTGCTGGT
The DNA here is from genome assembly GCF_000013225.1 of Synechococcus sp. JA-2-3B'a(2-13). Taxonomy (NCBI): domain Bacteria; kingdom Bacillati; phylum Cyanobacteriota; class Cyanophyceae; order Synechococcales; family Synechococcaceae; genus Synechococcus; species Synechococcus sp. JA-2-3B'a(2-13). The sequence continues at coordinate 1,599,198 of NC_007776.1, read as the reverse complement.
GCGGATTGAAGATGTGCAAAAGCAAGGGGATCTGTTCGTTCACTTTGGCCGTGTGGAACGCGGGATCCTGCGGGTGGGGGATCCCGTCCAAGCCCAAATCGACCTGGCCTGTCGGCGGCGCGCCCAAGCCCACCACACCGCCACCCACCTGCTGCAGGCAGCCCTGAAAAGAATTGTCGATCCCTCGATTGGTCAGGCGGGATCCCTGGTGGCTTTTGACCGGCTGCGCTTTGATTTCACCCTATCCCGGCCAGTCACCCCTGAGGAGCTGGAACAGATCGAGAACTTGGTGAACACCTGGATTGCCGAGGCCCATGCTGCTCAAGTGGCGATCATGCCCCTGGCCGAAGCCAAAGCCAGAGGTGCCGTGGCCATGTTCGGGGAAAAATACGGCGCTGAGGTGCGGGTGATCGACTTTCCGGGGGTGTCGATGGAGCTGTGTGGCGGCACCCATGTCAACAACACCGCCGAGATCGGCCTGTTCAAGATCATCGCCGAGACGGGAGTGGCTGCTGGGATCCGCCGCATCGAGGCCGTGGCCGGGCCGGCTGTGCTGGAATACCTGAACGAACGGGACAGGGTGGTGCGGGAGCTGAGCGCTCAATTTAAAGCCAAGCCCCAGGAACTGCCGGAGCGGGTTGCCGCCCTACAGGCGGAGCTGAAAGCTGCCCAGAAGGAACTGGAAGAGGTGCGCAGCCAGTTGGCCTTGCTACAGGCCGAAGGTCTGCTGGCCCAGGCGGTTGCCGTCGCAGATCTCAAGGTGCTGGTGGCCGAGCTGGGATCCACCACCCCTGAGGCCCTCAAAACCGCTGCCGAGCATCTGCTCCACAAGCTGGGGGAAGGGGCAGTGGTGCTGGGATCGGTGCCGGAAGCCGGCAAGGTCAGCCTGGTGGCTGCCTTTAGCCCTGCTGTGCAGCAACTTGGCCTGAAGGCGGGATCCTTCATCGGCGAGATTGCCAAACTCACCGGAGGGGGCGGCGGCGGACGGCCCAACTTGGCCCAAGCTGGGGGCAAACAGCCGGAGAAATTGGCAGAGGCTTTGCAGGTGGCCCGGGAGCGGTTGCAAGCGGAGCTGATCTCGCGCTAGGGGAGCGAAGCCCTTTTGAGCACCAACAGGCCGTCCATCAGCCACTACAGTCGTTCAGTTTAGAGTGCTGTTCAGTTTAGGGTGAGACACTCGGGCTATAGAGAGAAGCCTTCTGGCCGCGTATGGGGTTATGGGTTTAGTGTCCTAGTTTGAATCGAAATGACTATAAATCTTCGGCCAGTGGGGTTTCCGACATGTCTTCCAGGCTCAGTTGCACCTGCCGCTGCAGCGCCTGAATCGCTTGGTATTCCTGCTGGATGCTGGCCTGGTACTGGGCGGCCAGGGCAGTGTTGCCTTCGGAAAAGGCTTGATCCCACAGTTGGGTCCAGTAGCGGTAGCGCTTCTGGCGAATTTCCAGCTCCATGTTGGCAATGGCGGCCCGCACCACCATCCGTGGACGCATCAGGGCTACGCGGGTATTTTCGTCCAACCAGAGCAGATGGCTGAGGCGCTCGTTGAGCTGCTCATCTTGGGCACAGAGGGTGCGCAAAGCCGTCAGCAACGTCTCTTCTTGCTCTTCCAGCTCCGGCTGAGCCGAGATCAGTTCCAAGATCCGCTGCCACAGCTCCCGGTGGGGGCGAAAACTAAATTGCAGCTCCCGCTCCAGCAAAGTTTGGCGAATTTCGTGGCGATACTCGCCAAAATGCAGAAAGATCTGCAAAAGATGGGACTCAGATTGCAAGAGTTTGGATCCCTTATTGAGGGAAGGTTGCTGGGGTTTGGCCCAGCGGTACTGCCGCACGGCTCGGCGCAGGTCTTCTTCCAAGTCTCGACTGAGGCGACCGTTGCCGCGGCTGAGCAATTCTGCCACTTTGTGCAAATACAAAGAGCGCCATTGTCCACCCAAACCGGCCAGCAGTTGCACAAGGGCTTGACGGGCCTGCTGAAAATCGGTGGCCCGGCTCAGATCCCGACCGGCCAACACCTGTTCAATTCGCCAATCCAGCCACAGGGGAGCTTGCTCGATCAGGGTTTGCAGTTCAGCAACCGCTCGCGTCGGCGGGGCCGAGCTCTTGTACTCCCGCAAAAACTCGTCGGCATCTTTGCCCTCAGGAAGGGTGAGAATGCGCAGCTCAATTTCTCCGCGCCGCGCTTGTTCTTCAATGGCTTCAATGGCCCGGCTGGCGGCGTTCAAACCGGCCCGATCCGCATCAAAATTGAGGATCAGCCGCTTCGACTGGGTGTAGCGCAGCAGGGTCTTCACCTGGTGGGGTGTCAAAGCAGTGCCCATGGCCGCTACAGCATAGGCAACTCCCGCCTGATGCAGGGCGATGACATCGAAGTAGCCTTCCACCACCAGGACTTGATCGGCTTTGGCAATGGCATCGCGGGCAAAGTTGAGGCCATAGACCACCTGGCTTTTGTTGAAAAGCTCTGTTTCTGGAGAGTTGAGGTACTTGGGCTGTCCTGACTCCCCCAAGGCTCTGCCGGCAAACCCGATCACCCGCCCCTGCACATCGAAAATGGGCAGCATGATCCGGTTGCGAAAGCGGTCGTAGTGGCCGGATCCCTGCTGGCGGGGAACCAGCAATCCAGCCTCTTCTAAAAGTTTGACCGGTTGGCGCTTGTGGTTGACCAAGTATTCGTAGAGAGATTGCCAGCCGGGGGGAGCAAAGCCGATTTGAAATTTTTGCAAAGTTTCTTCGCTCAGGTGGCGGCTGTGCAGGTACTGGCGGGCGGCGGATCCTAGCTGGGATCGGAGGGCATGCCGATAAAAATCGGCAGCCATGGCCAAAATCTCCAGCAGCTTTTCCCGGTGGGAGAGCTCCCGCTCATCAAGGGATCCCAAGGGCTGCGCCTCGGGATTGCGGGTGGGCAGAGGTATGTGGTATCGCCGCGCCAAGTGGCGCACGGCCTCAGCAAAGGAGAGATGCTCGGTCTGCATGACAAAGCGCAGCACATCTCCCCCTGCCCCGCAGGAGAAGCACTTGTAGATCTGCTTGCTGGGGCTGACCTGAAAACTGGGTTTGTGGTCGTTGTGGAAAGGGCAAAGCCCAACGAAGTTCTTTCCCTGCTTGCGCAGCACCACTTTTTCGGCCACCACTTCCACGAGGTCGGCCTTTTGGCGCACCAACTGAATGAAATCGGGGGGCAGACCGCTCATGGCTTCGGGGGATCCTGACCTTATGGTAGCCGGGGGAAGCTCGACAGGCCGTCTTTTGACCTGGCCCAACGGGCTTGGGATAATGGGCGGGCCTTAAAGGCTAGTTTTCGGTCAGTCCCTGAGATGAAAATGCGAATGATCAACCTTTTTATCGGGCTTTTGGTGGCAGTATTTGCCCTCTTTTTAGGCCCGCAAATGGCTTCTGCTGAGCCTGATTTGGCCTTGGGAGCCAAGGTCTTTCAGGCCAAATGTGTGGGTTGTCACTTGAACGGGCGCAACACTTTGGTGGCAGCGAAAAACCTTTCTCTGGCGGCTCTTCATGAGTACCACGTAGACACCCCTGAGCTGATCCAGGCCCAAGTGAGAAACGGCAAAGGGGCCATGCCGGCTTTTGCCAAGATTCTCAAGCCGGAGGAGATCGAGGCGGTGGCGGCCTACGTTTTGGATCGCGCTGAGCACAACTGGAGTAGAGGCTAGTGTCCAAAGAGAGGACTCAAGATCCAGCCCTGCTCCAGGGGAGACCAGTGGAGCGGCTGCCTCACGAGCAGGGATGTGAAGGACAGGGATCCCGCCGCCAGCTTCTCTCAGTGGGCATAGGGGCCCATGGGCTAGTGGCGGTGGGCATTTCTGCCCATGGGGTGGTAGCCATCGGCGTGGTCACCCACGGCATCCTCTCCATTGGCCTAGTAGCCATGGGCGCTCTCTCCTTTGGGCTGGTGTCCATGGGCTTGGCCAGCGCCGGCCTGGTGTCCATGGGTCTCTCCAGTTGGGGCCAGCACAGCATGAGCCTGATGGAATCCCACGGATCCCATCACCATCCCTAGGTTTTGACCAACAAACACTGCATTTTTCTCTTTCCCTACAGGTTTATAAGGAGCATCTGCGAATGTTCAGTCTGCAAAGTTACTTGACCCTGGCCAAGAAATCTCTGCTGGCCCTGGGAATGAGTTTTTTACCCCTTTCCTCTGCCTGGGCCCATGTTACCGTCCATCCCAAAGAGGCCCCGGCGGGCAGCTTTGCCAAGCTCACCTTTCGGGTGCCCCATGGCTGCGATGGATCCCCGACCGTGCGCCTGCGGGTGCAGATCCCGGAGGGATTCGTCTCTGTGAAGCCGATGGTGCATCCCCTGTGGAAAATCGAGACGGTCAAAAAGCCGCTGGAGACCCCCTATGAGTCGCATGGGAAGATGATTACCGAAACGGTTGCCGAGGTGATCTGGAGCGGCGGCTCGCTGCCCGATGAGTTCATGGATGAGTTCAGCATCCGCGCCAAGCTGCCGGATCGGCCCGGCGAGGTCATCCCCATCCCGGTGATCCAGGAGTGCGAAAAAGGCATGCACCGCTGGATCCAGGTGGCGCAGCCGGGCGAGGATCCTAAGAGCTTGCCGGAGCCGGCCCCGCTGCTGAAGCTGACAGGTGGAGACAGTGGACATGGGCAAGGCCACGGGCATGGACATGGGCATGGTCACGGTACCCGCTAAGCGGTCTGCTTAGGAGCATGTTTCATCCCAAAAGGGGTTTTGCTTGGATTTGGTCTGGGATCCTCTGCGCCTTGCTGTGGGTGGCCGGGATCCCGCCCGCTTTTGCCCATGCCAGCTTGCTCTCCACCTTCCCAGAGGATGGGGCGGTGCTGCAGGAAGCTCCGGCCCAGGTGCGGCTTGTTTTCAATGAGCCGGTGCAGATCACACAGCTCCAGGTTTTAGACAGCAACGGACGAGCTCTGCCCTTAGAAAATCGGGTGACCAGGGGTGAGGCACCGCAGGGGGATTTGCCGCAGGGGATCCCCGAGGGAGTTTACATCGTCAGTTGGCGGGCCATTTCTGCCGATTCCCATCCGGTGAGTGGATCGTTTGCCTTCCAGGTGGGGGCAGCCGATCCTGGGCAATTGCAGGCGGCGAGGACAGCTCACGCCCAAGGAAGGGATCCCTTGTACTGGCCGCTGGTGGGGGTACGCTGGGGGATCTACTTGGGCAGCCTCTTTGTGGTGGGGGTGCTGGGCTGGTGGCGACTGTTGCGGGGGCAGCGGAGCAGTTTCGCCGATTCTGATCGCGTCAGCGGGGCGGAGCCCTTATCTTGGGCTTTTGCGACAGCTTGGATCACCCTCAGTTTGACCGCGGTGGCCTTCAGTCTGCATTTGGCCCAGCTTTACCCCCACTTCAATGGGCGAGAGCTGCTGCGTGTGATGCTTTCTCCCTACGGTTGGGGTACAGGGCTGCGGCTGGTGGGGCTAGGGATCCTGATCTGGGCCTGTGAGGGAGGTGCCGTCTGGGCCAGCGGTATGGGGTCGGTGTTGGTGCTCGGCTCCTTTTTGCCCATTGGCCATGCTCTCACCAGTGAGCATCCGATGGGGACAATGGCGCTGCTGGGGCTGCATCTGGCCGGTTCAGCTTTCTGGTTGGGAGGGTTGTGGGGGCTGGAGCGCCTGCTGGGCAAGGAATCTGCTCCCTACCCATCTGTAGGCATCATCCAACGGTTTTCTGACGTGGCCACCTGGGCGGTACCGGGGCTTATCCTGGCGGGGGTGGGGATGGGTGGGATCCACCGCGGCTGGCACTGGGATCATCCCTACGGCCAGTATCTCTGGGCCAAGCTGCTGCTGGTGCTGATGATGGTGGGGCTGGGCGCCCACAACAAGTTTCGGCTGGTGCCGGGATTACAGCAAGGTGGACAGGCCGCGGGCCGGTCGCTGCGCCGGATCGTCCGCCTGGAGTTGGTGGGGCTGATTCTGGTGCTGGGCTTGACCAGCTTCCTGGTGGCCCAGGCTCCCCCCAGTCATGGGAGGCAGGGCATGGGAGCCCCACTGGAGTCGGGCTTGCAGACCAGTTGTGAAGAGCGCTTGAACTGGCCGGAAGGCAGCCTGCACCTGAGGATTCTGCCCTGTCGTCCTGGGGAAAATCAAATTCGGGCTGAGGTGAAGGGAGTCCCGGCCCAGGAATTGACCCTTGGGTTTTCCCTGCCGGAACACGGGATCCCCCCTCTACGCCGTACTGTAGCGCCGGATAGGCCTGGCCAATTTGTGGTGGAAAATGTGCCTCTGGCCCTGGCGGGGGAATGGCAGATCGAGGTGAGACTGCTGATCAGCGATTTTGAAGAGCGGCGAGGTCAGATCGCGGTTTCTCTCTGACTGAATTGTTACAGACATTGAAGATCGCGAAAAGAAAAAGCAGAAAAAGACCCTGGATAGGAGCTGTGGGTTGCTCCGCCCAAGGGCGTCGGCCTGTGGCAGAATCGAGCCAGCTCGTAGTGGCAAAAGGCTGCTCCGCTCAGGCGACTGGCTTGGCTATGGAAGACAAGATCAGAGCGGGAAGTGTGCTCAGGGGACGCTATCGCATTCTCCATCCCCTCGGGGAAGGAGGGTTTGGCGTAACCTACAAGGCGGTGGATCAAGACACCTTCGATAGCCCTTGCGTCGTCAAGCGCCTTCGCCCCCTCTCCACGGATCCCTATACGTTGGCCACGGCTCGCAAGCTCTTTGAACGGGAAGCCAAGGTTCTCAACCGGCTCAACCACTTCGACCAAGTGCCCCGCCTTTTGGCCCACTTCGAGCAGGATCAGGATTTTTACTTGGTGCAAGAGTTTGTTGCCGGGCATGATCTCAGCCAGGAGCTGATCCCGGGCAAGCCGCTGAGCGAGGCCGAGGTTTTGAAACTGTTGTGGGATATTTTGGAGATCCTGCGCCATGTACACGCCCACCAGATCGTCCATCGGGATATCAAGCCGGCCAACCTGATGCGCCGCGATGCCGATGGCAAGTTGGTGTTGATCGACTTTGGGGCAGTCAAGGAAGTGGGGCGGTTGGTCAGCCATGCCCCCGGCCAAACTCAGTTGGCGACGGTGATTGGCTCGGTTGGCTACATGGCGCCCGAACAGCTCAACGGCAAGCCCCAGCCCTGCAGCGACCTGTACTCCGTAGGGGTGCTGGCCATCCAAGCCCTCACCGGTCGTCCTCCCCATAAGATCCGGGATGATCCCCGCACCGGCCAACTGCTCTGGCGGGATTTGGTTCAGGTCAGCGAGGAGCTGGCCGAGATTTTGGATCGCCTGATCTGCCCCCACTGGCAAGAGCGCTTCCAGTCCGCTGCTGAAGTGTTGGAGGCGCTGCGGCCCCTGTTGCCTTTTCCCCAAGAGGCGACGCTCGGCGATGTTTCGGTGGATCAGGTTTTGGTGACGCGCCTGTTGGCCCGCGCACAGGAGAAAGCCCGCCAAGGGGATTTCCAGGGGGCGATTGCCGACTGTACGTTGGCCATTCAATTGGATCCCCAAAATAGCCGCGCCTACAGCCAGCGGGGCAGCGCCCGCTACAAAAGTGGGGACTTGGCAGGGGCCATCGCAGATTACACCCAAGTCATTCAACTGGCAGGGGACGCCCGCGCCTATTTCAACCGCGGCATTGCCCGCTACCGGCTGGAGGACTACGAGGGAGCTGTTGCCGACTACACCCAGGCTCTCGGCCTCAACCCACAATGGGCGGTGGCCTACTACAACCGTGGCAATGCTTACCGGCAACTCAATCAGCAGCAGCAGGCCATCGAAGACTATTCGCGGGCCATTGAGCTCAACCCGGAAGATGTGCGGGCCTATTTCAACCGCGGCGTGGTGCGCGGCCATCTGGGAGATGCGCAGGGGGCAGCAGCCGATTTTTCCGAGGTGATCAAGCGGGACCCTCAGGACGGGGAAGCCTACTTCAACCGGGGAGTGGCGCGGGTCCAGTTGTCAGATTTGCAAGGGGCTGTCGAGGACTACACCCAAGCGCTGCAGTTGGATCCTCGCCACGGCAAAGCCTATTACCACCGGGGCCTGGCCCGGCAAGCGTTGGGGGATCCCCAGGGGGCTGTTGAAGACTTTTCTCAGGCCCTATCCCTACGGTCTGCTGAGGCCACTGAGCTACCTGAGGCAGAGGCGGCAGCCCAGGCGGATCTCTACTTGCAGCGGGCCATGGCCTACCTGAGCAGCAACACCCTGGAGCCGGCGCTGGCCGATTGTGAACAGGCTCTCCGTCTGGATCCCAACCTGTCGCGGGCCTATCTCTGCCGGGGCTTGGCTCGCCAGGGGCTGGGGGATCCCGGCGGCGCTCTGGCAGACTTCAACCGCGCCCTGGAGCTGGATCCCCAAATGGCCAAAGCCTACCTCAACCGAGGCATTGCCCACCTGGACTTGGGCAACATCGAAGCGGCTTTGTCCGACTTGAACCAGGCCATTGCTTTGGATCCCCAAGATGCCAGTGCCTACAGCAGCCGCGGGCGAATCCATTGGCTGTTGGGGGATCCCCTGGCGGCTCTGCGGGATTATACAGCTGCCCTGGAGCGGGATCCGCAGAACCCTCAGCTCTACTTCAACCGCGGCCAACTCCATGCTGAGCGGGAAGATTGGCCGGCAGCCTGTGAGGACTTCTCGCAGGTGTTGCAGTGGGCGGCGAGGCCTGGGATCCCACGCGGGCCGGAGCTGCTGTTGAATGCCCATCTGCGCCGCGGTATGGCACGGCAACGGTTGGGGGATTGGCAGGGAGCGCTGGCCGATTTCGACCAAGCTCTGCAAGGGGATCCTCAGTCGGGCTTGGCTTATTTCCATCGCGGCCAAGTGCGGGCTGCTCTGGGAGATGGGCTGGGGGCCATCCAGGATTACCACCAGGCTTTGGCGCTGGGGGTGGCAGTGGCCGAGGCGGATATCCGCCGAGATCTGGCGCGGGCCCAAATCCAGACGGGAGATCTGCAGGCGGCCTTGGAGCAGTTGAACGAGGCGGTGCGCTTGCAGCCGGAACGGCGGGATCTGCGCCAAGAGCGAGCTGAGTTGTGCCGACAGCTGGGCCGGTGGCCAGAGGCCATTGCCGACTACGACGAGGTGTTGCGGCAGGATCCTCAGGACTGGACGGCTTGGCTGGGACGGGGCATGGCCCATGGACAGGTGGGCAACTGGGATTCCGCCATTCAGGATCTCAGCCGGGTTTTGCAGCAGGATCCTGACCACAGGGAAGCGCTGTGGCACCGAGGACAAGCCCTGCAGCAGTTGGGTCAGACCGAAGCGGCCTTGCAAGATCTCAACCGCTTGCTGCAGCGGGATCCCCAACACAGGATGGCCCGCTTGGCCCGCGGCTCTCTGTTGTTGACGTTGGCAGTGCGCGGCACCGATGGCCCTACCAACCGTGCGGAGCAGGATCGCGTCAGCGGGACGGAGTCCTTGGAGCTGGGGTACTACGCGCAGGCTGAATCCGACTTCGACCAAGTCATCCAGGAAGAGGCCCAAGACGGGGAACAGTCCCGGCAGCTCTATCTGGAGGCCCACCTGAAGCGGGCCCAAGTCCGCCGCCTGCGCCACAACCTGGAGGGGGCAATAGCCGATTGGGATCGGGTCTTGGAGCTGGCCAGCCCAGGGGATCCAGAAGTGCTGGTCACCGAAGCCCTGTTGTATCGGGGCTTGTGTCGCCAAGAGAGGGGGGATCTGGCTGGGGCGTTGGCCGATTTCACGGCGCTGATCCAGCAGCAACCGCAGGCTTCTCAGGCTTTTGCTTTGCGGGCAACGGTGCATCTGGCTTTGGGGGATCAAGAGATGGCACTGGCGGATCTCGACCAAGCCCTGAGTCTTGACCGAGACTGGGGGGTGGCCAATGCTGCCCTGGCCTACCGTCAACGGGGGGATCTACACCGGCAGGCCAATTGCCCTGAGCTGGCCATTGCCGACTACACGCAGGCCCTGGCCTTGAACCCCCAGGAGCACTCTGCTTTGCTCCACCGAGCTCTCCTGTGGGATGGCGAGGGACAGACGGACAAAGCGATAGAAGACTACACCCGACTGCTGCAACTGGAGCTGGATCCCCAGGAGCGGGTCTGGGTTTTGAACAACCGCGGCTGGGCCTACGCCCAACAGGGGGATTTTTCGGCGGCCATCCGCGACTACGACCAAGCCATAACACTCTGCACTGCTGACGCGAGCGATAGGGATCCCTGCCACCTCAAAGCCCACTTCAACCGCGCCCTGGCCCGGACTGCCCTTGGGGATTGGCAGAGAGCCTGCCAGGATTTCCAGGCTGCCCTCCAGATGCAAGGGTACGAAGGTCGGCTTTTGGAAGACGTTATCGCTAGTTATTTCAAAATAGGTTGAGACACTTCCCAAAGGCTCCGCGCCGTCGCCGCGGCCACCTCCAACCTCTCTTAGAAATCGATGGGATTTGAATGGACAGTTAGAGGGATCGGCTCAAGCCTCCTCCGCCACTTCTCCCGTCTCGGGCCGCAGCAGCGGAAAGGCAATGACATCGCGAATGCTGGGAGCGTCGCACAGCAGCATCACCAAGCGGTCGATCCCCACGCCCAGGCCACCTGTGGGGGGCAGGCCATATTCCAAGGCGGTGAGAAAGTCTTCATCCAGAAAATGGGCCTCTTCATCGCCGGCTGCCTTCAGGGCTGCCTGGGCCTCCAGCCGCTGCCGCTGATCCACCGGATCGGTGAGCTCGGAGTAGGCGTTGGCCGTCTCCCGCCCAACGATGAACAGCTCGAAGCGCTCGGCCAACCCCGGTTTGCTGCGGTGGGGCTTGGTGAGGGGACACACCTCCAGGGGATAGTCCAGAACAAAGGTGGGCTGGCGCAGGCGGCTCTCGCAGCAGTGCTCAAAGGCTTTGACCAGCAACTGGCCGGGGGAGTCCTGGGGGGAGAGATCGGGGATCCCTTGGGCGGCCAAGGCCGGCAAGAGCTCTTCAGGGCATCCCTTTTCCACATCGATGAAAATGCCAGTGGCCTCCTCCACCAGCTCCTGCATCGTCACCCGTCGCCAGGGAGGGGTGAGGTCGATGGCTTCCCCTTGGTAGGTGAGCTGCAGGGATCCCCGCACCGCCAGGGCGGCGTTGCAGACCAGGGTTTCCGTCAGCTCCATCATGGTGTGGTAGTCGGCGAAGGCTTGATAGGCCTCTAGAGAGGTGAACTCCGGGTTGTGGCGGGTGGAGATGCCTTCGTTGCGAAAGACCCGCCCAATTTCATAGACTCGCTCGATCCCGCCCACCACCAGCCGCTTCAGGTGCAGCTCGGTGGCAATGCGCAAGTAGAGATCCAGATCCAGGGCGTTGTGGTGGGTAACAAAAGGCCGCGCCTCCGCCCCGCCGGGGATCACCTGCAACACTGGCGTCTCAATTTCCACAAAACCTCGCTCTTCCAGAGTCTGCCGCAGGGAGCGGATGATCTGGGCGCGGTCGAGCAAGGTCTGCTTGACCTCAGGGTTGACGATGAGATCGACGTAGCGCTGGCGGTAGCGTTTCTCCACATCCCGCAGGCCGTGCCACTTGTCCGGCAGCGGCAGCAGGGCCTTGGTCAGCACTTGGTATTCATCCACCCGCACCGACAATTCCCCTTTTTCGGTACGCTTCAGGCAGCCCTTGGCCCCCAGCCAATCGCCAACGTCGATGAGCTTGTCCAGGTTCTTGAAGGCCAGCTCCCCCATCTGCTCCGTCAGCCGTTTCTTGTCTAGATAAAGCTGAATGGTGCCGGAGCGATCCTGAAGGGTAAAGAAAGCCAGCTTGCCCATGACCCGCCGCGCCCGGATCCGCCCGGCCACCGCCACCTGCACATCCTCCCGCTCGCCGCCGGGCTCTAGGTCGGCAAATTGCTCCTGCAGCTCGGCAGCCAGATGGGTAACAGGAAAAGAATAGGCATAGGGCGGGATCCCTTGTTCCCGCAGGTGTTGGGCTTTTTCCAGGCGGGCGGCCCGTTGGGCGGCTTCGCTGCTGCTGGGGAGAGTGGACATGGCGGTGGATAGGCAATGGACAATGGAAGCCCCGTTAGGGACGGGATTTTTCAGGCTGCCGGCGGTGCGATCGCGTTAGCGGGACGGAGTCCTTTCGCGTTAGCGGGACGGAGTCCTTTGCCGTGGGAACGCAGCAGCTCCAAAAGGGCTTCGGCCCGTTGGCGTTCTGCCTCAGCGCGCTGTTGTTCCAGAGCAGCCTTTTCTTCGCCGGTGGGCAAAACCTGCCCCTCCCGATCACACCAGCGTAGCCATTCGGTATTCACGACCTCAAAGGATCGCTGCCAGAGGGTTAAGCCCAGCCCGATCGCGTTAGCGGGACGGAGTCTTTTCGCGTTAGCGGGACGGAGTCCTTTGTCCTCCAGCCAGGTGGACGCGAAGGGGACAAACTCACCCCCCCGCCGCTGAAAAAGGGCCAGAGGGGATCCCTGCAGTTCCCTTAGTTGCCGCAAGGGAGAGGCTACGCCCGCTGTGCGATCGTAGACCGCGTAGTAGCTGACGCCGGCGCGGGCATAGTCTTTGCGTTTGCGGCCCAGCTCTTCCCCTTTGCGCTTGGAGACAATCTCAATGACCACATCCGGCGGCTTACCCATCTCCCAGACCAGGTAGGTGCGATCTTCCTTGCGCTCAAAGCTGGCGGGGGGAGCCACCTCCAGGCTGAGCGTCACATCGGGCATCAGGGGGGGCAGTTTGAGGGCAGAGAACAGGCCAATATTGGCTGTGGCCAAAAAGGGGATCAGCTCCCCCGTGTCTTCGGCCTTGGGCTGGAAGGAGGCGTAGAGAGCGCTGGTGAGCAGGCGCTGCAGCTTTTTGGAGAGAATGCTGTCCGCGGGCTCATCATCCTCGATGACCAGGTCGCTGTTCGCGCAGCGGGTGTAGCCTTTATCCGGTGGCGGAGGAAATGCCGTCTCTGGCATCGAGGGCTGGACTGGGCTGGAGGGTGCGGAAACCATGCTCACCGGGATCCCTTGCTGGTGTTGCTAACTACGGACTAGGGCTCAGCTAAGGCTGCTGAGCTGTTTGCCCAGCAGGCGTAGCCTTTTTCGAGGGTAACAAAAGTTTTCGGGAACATGATGGACATGCCACCGAAGCAGCGGATGCCGATCGCGTTAGCGGGACGGAGTCCAATCGCGTTAGCGGGACGGAGTCCTTGCTTGGCCTTTGGAGATAGGCGCAGCAGAGCCCAGCAGCCGGCGACGGGTGGAAGGCAAGGGGATGTTCACTCTGCGCTCTGGGAACCGGGCACAGCCACCAGCAGGGCTTCCAACACCCGCTGCACCCGACTCAGGCGCAGGCCGTGATCCGACAACACAGGGCTGTTGGGGATGATGGCGTGGCGAAACCCCAGTTTGCTGGCTTCTTTCAAGCGCTGCTCCAACTGGGCCACCGGGCGCACCTGCCCCCCCAGTCCCACCTCGCCAATCAGGACTGTAAAAGGATCCACTTGGCGATCCCGGAAGCTGGCGGCCACGGCCACTGCTACCCCCAAGTCGGCAGCTGGCTCGGCTACCTGAATGCCGCCGGCAGAGGCGATGTAAGCATCGTATTTGGAAAGCGGGATCCCCACCCGTTTTTCCAGCACGGCCAAGATCTGCAAAAAGCGGTTGATTTCAATGCCGGTTGAGGTGCGGCGGGGGGAACTGTAGCTGGTGGGGCTGACTAGGGCCTGCACTTCCACCACCAAGGGGCGGGTGCCCTCGCAGGCAACGATGGTGGCTGTTCCGGGCATGGCCTGATCCCGGCTACTCAAAAAAAGCTGCGAGGGGTTCTCCACCTCCACCAAGCCAGAGGCGGTCATCTCAAAAACACCCATTTCCTGGGCTGCCCCAAAGCGGTTTTTGACGGCGCGCAATAGGCGGTGGCTTTGGAAGCGATCCCCCTCAAAGTACAAGACCGTGTCCACCAAATGCTCCAGCACCTTCGGCCCGGCCAGGGATCCGTCTTTGGTAACATGGCCTACAATCAGCAGAGCCACCCCCAGTTTTTTGGCCAGCCGCATTAACAGGCCGGTGCATTCCCGCACCTGGGAAACGGATCCCGGCGCCGAGGTGAGTTGCCCCCAGAAGATGGCTTGAATGCTGTCGATCACCGCCACCTGCGGTTGCAGAGCCTGGATCTCCGCCACGATGGCCTCCAGGTCGGTCTCGGCCAAGAGGTAGAGCTGCTCGCTTTCCACCCCCAGCCGCTCGGCGCGTAGCTTGATCTGCTGGGCTGATTCTTCCCCCGACACGTATAAGATGGGCCCGCTCTTGGCCAGGTGGGCAGCGCTCTGCAGCAGCAGGGTGCTCTTGCCAATGCCCGGATCCCCGCCAATCAACACCAGGGATCCCGGCACAATGCCACCTCCCAACACCCGGTCAAACTCGCCATAGCCGGAGGAGAGGCGAGGGTGGCGATCTGAGGAGACCTGGGAGAGGGGGAGGGCCGACCGGGGGATCCCATTGGCGCGGTTGGACCTAGGAGCGAGGGCTTGGGCCCGTGGGGACTTGGCCGCTGGGGCGACGACCACTTCCGTCAGGGTGTTCCAGGCGCCGCAATGGTCGCAGCGGCCCAAAAACTTGGCATAGCGCTCGCCGCACTGGCTGCACTCCCAGACGGTTTTGGCCTTGGCCATAGCCGGGGACTCCTAGGCCTGGGGAGCAGCGGCGACAGGGAGGGGCACCTCCGACAAGACCAGGGATCCGCACTGGGCGTGGTGGCGCAGCAGATGGTCGCAGAGGACCAGGGCCACCATCGCCTCCACCATCGGCACTGCCCGCGGCAAGACACAGGGATCGTGGCGTCCCCGCGCCGCCAAAACCGTCTCTTGCCCATTGAGGGTGACGGTGTTTTGAGGCTGGCGAATGGTGGCAGTGGGCTTAAAGGCTACCCGCAGGACGATGTCTTCGCCGTTGCTGATGCCCCCCTGGATGCCGCCGGAGCGGTTGCTGCGGGTGCGCCAGCCGCCGGGGGTCATGTAAAACTCGTCGTTGTGCTGCTTGCCCGTCAGGTAGGTGCCGGCAAACCCCGAGCCAATCTCAAACCCCTTGCTGGCTGGCAGGGACATCACCGCCTTGGCCAAGTCGGCCTCCAGCTTGTCAAACACCGGGGATCCCAGCCCGCGCGGCACCCGGCGGGCTACACACTCCACCACTCCCCCCAGCGAATCCCCTTCCCGCGCCGCCTCCTCAATTTTTTGGATCATGGCCGCCGCCGCTTGGGGATCGGGGCAGCGGACGATGTTGGCCTCCACCTGCTCTGCAGTTACCGAGCTGGGATCCACCTGGGCTTCCACGTCTTTTACCCGCTGCACGTAGGCCAGGATCTCCACCCCTGCCGCTAGGCGCAGGATCTTCTTGGCAATGGCCCCGGCAGCCACCCGGCCAATGGTTTCTCGCGCTGAGGCCCGTCCGCCCCCCTGCCAGTTGCGGATGCCGTACTTGGCCTGGTAGGTGGCATCGGCATGGGAAGGGCGGAAGGTGGTGGCCATCTCCTGGTAGTCCTGGGGGCGGGCATCTTGGTTGCGCACCAGGATGTGGATGGGGGTGCCCAGCGTAAAGCCCTGAAAAACCCCGGAGAGGATCTGGCAGCGATCCGCTTCCTGGCGGGGCGTCGTGATGGGGCTCTGGCCAGGACGCCGCCGATCCAGCTCTGCCTGAATGTCGGCCTCGCTCAAGGGCAGCCGCGGCGGGCAGCCATCCACCACCACCCCCACCGCCCCCCCGTGGGACTCGCCATAGGTGGTCACGCAAAACAGGACACCGAAGGAGTTGCCGTTGGCCATGGGATCCCCAAGCAAGAAGCCGTTACTCGCAGGCGGCTGGGAGAGACTGTTTTCTATTCTGCACTAGGGGAGTGGCGGGCAGTGCGGTGCAGCTGGCGGCAGCCGGCAATTCCCCGCAACACCAGGTGGGGATCCCAGCGCAGCTCTGGGTCAAGCGGGCCCAAGTGAGGGTGGAGCCACTTCCCATCCCCGCCGGTCAGCAGCAGGGGGCCTTGGGGAAAGCGGCGACGCCAGTCGGCAATGAACTCGCGCAAGCCAGCCAAGAGGGTGTGGAGGATGCCGCTGCGGATGGCAGCCACGGTGTCGTTGGCCCAGCGAGGGGGCAAGGGATCCTGCGGATCCCACTGCACTTTGGGCAGCAGGGCTGTGTGATCAGCCAACGCCTGCGCCTGCAACCCCAGGCCGGGCAAGATGGCCCCTCCCACCAGGGATCCTTCAGAGTCAGCTCCTGTGAGGGTCAGGGCAGTACCCGCGTCGATGACCAAACAGGGCCAGCCGTAGTGGATCCCGGCAGCCCACAGGGCCAAGGCCCGATCCAGCCCCAACCCCGGGTAGGGATCCCGCAGCGGCACCTGCGACAGCTCCAACTGATGCACCCAGGGCGATGCTGGCGGCAGGGGGGCAGAGCCCACAGGAGCCAGCCACAGCTCTGTCTGCTGCGGCCAGGACAAGGGCTGGTGAGCAGGAAACCGCTCCACCTTCACCAGGGTCTCCTCCACAAACCAACCCCAGCGCACGTGAGTGTTGCCCAGCACGGCTGCCAGCCACTCACGACAACAGTGCGAAGCGTTGAGATCTGCCCCCTCCTCAAAACTCATGCAACAGCTCTGCCTCCACGCGAAACAGCTCCACCGGCTGGTCGACAGGGATCCCGGCCAACCTCTTAGCGGTAGCAAGCTGCCATTCTGTCGTCAAAGCCTCTCCCGGCAGCAACACCGCTCCCCGGGTTCCAGAGCGGACAAATAGGCCCATGCGGGTGGGATCCACCTGCTCCACAGCGGCAAAAGGACTCCGTCCCGCCGACGCAATGGGCACTACCCGCCGCACAATGGCTACCTGAATGGAGGCTGACTCCAGCTCCCCGGGTTGCAGAGGTACGTAGCGCCAATCGCGGGTGACTGCCCCCACCGCCGCCCGGATGGTGGCCCTGGCCAGGTCCTCGCCGCTGGGATCCAAGCTGCCCCAGCAGCCACGGGGCCGACCCTCTGTACTCACCGTTACAAAAACCCCCGCAGAGCGCCGCCAGTGGGGCGGGATCTCCTCTGGAGGTGGCAGCACCTGGCCGGTGGCGAAGTAGTAGGCAATGGCCTGACGCGCCAGCGCCGGCAGGGTGTCAGGGAGAGGTTGTCGCCGGCTGGGAGAGGGGATCCCTTCTGAATCGGACTCCGTCCCGCCAGTGCGATCCCGTAAGCGGTGCGAGGCACCCATGGACTCCGGCGGAGGAACAGGGGCAGTTGTCTCAGAAGGCTGCGGCAGGGATCCCGTCCACAAGCCCAGCCCCGCAGCCAGGAGCAGGCCGATCGCGTTAGCGGGACGGAGTCCAATCGCGTTAGCGGGACGGAGTCCTTGAAGACCCAGCAATCGAACCGTGAAGTGAACTCGGCAGGTGAACACCCAAGAGAATCCCGTTGGTGGTCACAACAACCGTACTCTAAAAGCTACGTCCCCGCTGCTGCAAATACTTGAAAACGGTGTTTAGATCCTTGTCGCCGCGCCCAGAACAGTTGACCACCACCCGCTGCTGAGGGCCGATCGCGTTAGCGGGACGGAGTCCTTGCTGTGGGGCCAAAGTTTTCAGGTAGGCCAGCGCATGGGCCGTCTCCAGCGCGGGGATGATCCCTTCCAGGCGCGACAGCAGCAGCAGCGCTTCCACCGCTTCGTCGTCAGTAACCGCGTAGTACTCGGCCCGCCCGATTTCTTTTAGGTAGCTGTGCTCTGGCCCCACGCCAGGATAATCCAAGCCAGCGCTGATGGAGTGGGCCTCCTGAACCTGACCTTCTTCATCCTGCAGCAGGTAGCTCATCGCCCCGTGCAAGACCCCGATGCGACCGCGGTTGAGGGTAGCGGCGTGGCGGGGCGTGTGCAGCCCTTCTCCGGCAGCTTCGATGCCGATCAGCCGCACCTGGGGATCCCGGACAAACTCGTTGAACAGCCCCAGCGCATTGGATCCACCCCCCACACAGGCCAGCAACACATCCGGCAGCCCTCCCCATTTTTCCTGGCACTGCTGCCGCGTCTCCTGGCCAATGACATCGTGAAAGGCCCGCACCAGCTTCGGGTAAGGGTGGGGCCCCGCCACCGTGCCGATGACGTAGTGGGTGGTCTCCACGTTGGTTACCCAGTCGCGGATGGCCTCGGAGAGGGCGTCTTTGAGGGTGCGCGTGCCCGATTCCACTCCCCGCACCTCAGCGCCCAAAAGGCGCATCCGCTGCACATTGGGGGCCTGCCGCTCCATATCCAGCGCCCCCATGTAGATGACGCATTCTAGGCCAAAGCGGGCGCACACGGTTGCCGTGGCCACCCCATGTTGGCCGGCGCCAGTCTCGGCAATGATCCGCCGCTTGCCCATGCGCACCGCCAGCAGCACTTGGCCAAGGGCGTTGTTGATCTTGTGGGCGCCGGTGTGGTTGAGATCTTCCCGTTTGAGATAGATCTGCGGGCCGCCGTAGTATTCGGTTAGCCGCTGGGCAAAGTAGAGGGGGCTGGGCCGCCCAACAAAATCCCGCAACAGGTTGTGAAACTCGGCGCGAAAGTCGGGATCCCGCCAGTGATGCTCAAAGGCTTCCTCCAGCTCCGTTAGGGCGCTCATCAGGGTTTCCGGCACAAACCGACCCCCAAACGGCCCAAACCGCCCCTGGGGATCCGGACGCACCTGCGGGTCAAGGGGATCCAAAACACGAGGGGAAAAAGCAAAAGAAGCTGAGGTCATGGCAGAGTCCGTCCGGGCCTTGTAGCCTGCAACTAGAGAGAGGCTTTCCCATTCTACAGAAGGAAGGGGCGATGACCAGTCTCGCCTCTCTTCTTCTGCGGTGGGATCCCGAAAAGTTGTTTTGAACAAGGGTCTTCCCAGGATTTTTAAGATAAGGCCGTCCGATTTTGAGGCGGCCTTATGGACAAGCATCTGCAAGAGTTGCTCCAGCAAGAAGATCAAAAGCGCAGAGATGAAGAGGTGCGGCGCACCTATGCCCTTTCTCAAAAGTCCGAGGGGATGGTGATCCTTCTGTCTATTCTGCTTGCCTTCGGAGCCTACCTCTACACGCGGCGGTGGAAAGCTTTGATGGTTTTTCTGGGCTGGTGTTTCTTCCTTGGCGTGTTGTTTAGCGACGACGAGGGAGAGGTTTCCCTACCCGGACTGTTTCTGGCCTCCACCTGGGCAGCGGTAGACAATTGCAGCGCTATCCAGCGGGCAAGAGAAGAAATTGAACGGCTGCGCTCCGGCCAAAACCCTGATGTTGATCGGCAAACTTAAACTTGGTCGACAAAACAAAATAGTGGCCCAAAAATCGGTATTTTATTTCAAACTCTCGAAAAAGATGCTATACCTACTATTTCAAGTGGCACCCAGATACAAGCGGCGCAACCGACCCATTCTCAACGGCAGTGAAACTTGGATTCCTATTCCCTTTGTCTTTTGGGAAAGAGCTTGGACAAACCAAATTCTGTCCCCCTAGGAGAGGGGCTGGAGGTGAGAGAGCTTAGGATAGCTACAGATTAGAGCAATCAAAACCATGAAGTCTGCTGCTCGCCTAGCTTGTCTGCTTGCCGGACTGATCCTAGGAGCGGGGATCCCCGTCATTGCTCCCGCCCCCGCCCTTCCCGTTGCCCAAGCCGGTTTCCGGCCCTATCTCAATGCCCGTTTCGGCTACCGCATCGACTACCCGGCAGACTTTATCCCGCAAGGGGAATCCGACAATGGCGACGGCCAAGTGTTCCTCGGTCAAGACGGGGCTGAGCTGCGCGTTTGGGGTGGGTACAACATTTTTCAAGCAACGCCCGCCAGCGCCCTGCAGGAAGAACTTCGCCGCAGCCGGGAAAACCAACGCCGGGTTACTTACCAAGCTGTTGGCCGGGATTTCTTTGTGGTCTCCGGCTACGAGCCCGTTCGTGTCAGCGGTGCGGAGCCCTTTGGCCAGCGGATTTTCTATCTCAAAACAGTTGTCCGCCCTTCGCTGCAAGCTGGCTTTGAGTTCGTGTACCCGGCCAGCCGGCGCGAGCGCTATGACCGAGATGTGGAAGCTATAGCCCGTTCCCTGCGCCTTGCCGATCCCTGAGCTAGACCCAAGTTGGGGCATGATCGTAGGGATCCCTGGCAAAAACGATGGTGAAGAAACCTCTGGATGATTGCCTGCTGGAGCGGATGCGGGTTGTTGGCCTGTCTTCTTGGCGGGCTTTACAGGCCCAGGCCGGGATCAGCCGCCGCGCCCTTGATCAGGTGCGCCGAGGGAAGTGGGGATCCCTGCGCCTGGAGCAGCTCCAAAAGCTGGCTGCCGCCCTGCAGTGGGACTTGGGATCCCTGCTGCGCCTCAACGGGAATGACAAAATGGGAGCCACCGATTCCTCAGAAGTCCTCTTCTCTCTGCTGCAGCCGCTGCTCACCAGCTACCCCACTGTCCGCCAGATTGCCCAGCGCAAGCCCGATTGGCCGGCCCAAAACGTGACAGCTCTGTTTCGCTCCTTAGACGCTCTGCTGCAGCACTGGGGGTATGAGTCCATTGGCAGCCCCCTTGAATCCGTCCCCTTCGATCCGCAACGGCATCAGCCGGATCAGCCGGATATTCAGAAGGGGGATCCCGTTTACATTCGCTTTGTCGGCTACCGCCGCGGTGACCACATCCTCTGCCCAGCCAAAGTCAGCCGTTCCCTGCCTGGAGGATTGAGCTGATGGCACCTGCCCCCAAAGCGACCCTAGCCATTGATTTTGGCACCAGCAACACGGTGGTGGCAGTTTGGGATCCCGCCCAAGCAGTGCCCCGTCTCCTCACTCTTCCCGGCCTCTCTCGCCCAGACCACTCGGCTATTCCCAGCTTGGTCTACGTGAAGGGAAAAGGCCAGCTCCTGGTGGGGGAAACCGTGCGCGCCGGTCGGTGGGGGGCAGTGGATCCGCAACGGCTGTTTCAGGGGTTTAAGCGGGACTTGGTGGCGGAGTTTGTCCCTCCGCCGCGAGTTCTAGATGGAGAGCGCTACGACGCCGAGAGGGTGGCCCAAGCTTTTTTGCAGACGGTGATGGAAGCTGTCCCGAAAGAACACCTGCAGCCGCAACAGCTGGTGTTCACCGCCCCTGTCGGCTCTTTTGAGCGCTACCTCAATTGGCTGCGGGGAGTGGCCAGTGCCTGTGGCTGGGATCCCGTTCAAATTGTCGATGAAGCCACGGCAGCAGCCCTGGGCTATGCGGTTGGCCAGGCGGGATCCCTAGTGCTGGTGGTGGATTTCGGCGGCGGTACCTTGGATCTCAGCTTGGTGCGCACCCTCGCTCCCCAAGCGGGTAGCCCTGTCCTCAAAGCGGAGGTGATCGCCAAGGCCGATGCCTATGTGGGCGGGGTGGACATCGACATTTGGATTGCCGACTACCTACTGCAGCAACTGGGGCTAAGCCGACAGCAAATTGGAGCTCTGGGCTGGCTCAACCTCCTGGAGCAGGCGGAACAGCTCAAGATCGCCCTTTCCACTCAGATGGAAGCGGTGGGCAGTTGGTTTGACGACGAAGCCCTCACTGCCCATGAGTTGAAGTTAAGCCGGCAGGAGCTGGAAGAGATCCTGGAAGCTCGTCAGCTTTTGGATCAAATCCGCCAGTGCCTAGACGACGTTCTCCTCACCGCCCAGGCGAGGGGATTGGGCAAGAACCAAATTGAGCAGGTGCTCTTGGTAGGAGGCAGCTCCCAACTGCCAGCAGTTCAAGAGCTGCTGCGCTCCTACTTCGGCAAAAAGAAAGTGCGCTGCGAACGCCCCTTCGATGCTGTGGCCCTGGGCGCCCTGCAGGTGGGCCGCCAGGTGAAGCTGGAGGATCGCCTGCACCACAGCTATGCCCTCCGCCTCTGGGATCCCTTGCAGAAAAGCTACATCTACTACCCCCTCTTCGAACAGGGCAGCCCCTATCCCTGCCGACGGGCTGAGCCCTTGATCCTGCAAGTGGCCAACGACGGACAAACGGAGATTCGCCTGGAGGTGGGCGAAGTGGCCCAGGTAGTCCAGTCGGAAGTGGTTTACGACGAGCTGGGGCGGATGAGCAGCCGGCAGCTCACCCGGCAAACCGATTTCCGATCCCTAGCTCCTCTTGGATCCCCAACCGTTCGCGCTACTTCGACGGAGTCATCACCAATTTGTCTGGCCCGTTTGCAGCCCCCTGGCCGCGTGGGAGAGGATCGCCTTCGCGTCGAATTTGCCATTGATAGCTCGCGGCGCTTGTTGGTCACCATCACCGACCTGCAAACTCAGGCGCTCTTGGCAGAGGCCCAGCCTGTAGCCACCTTGAGTTAAGAGACGAAAGTAGAGAGAAGAGAGCGTCTTCACTGCAACGGAAGACAAAGAAAGCAATGTAAAGGGCACGACATGGCCACGATTCCCAACTCTCATCTCCCCTTGTGAGAGAGGGGTCGGGGGCTTGAGGAGAGTAGAGAGCGGTTGCGCCGACGGCGTGGGGTCTCAGGGGAAGGATCTCAATCATTGATATTGTTGATATTGATTATTGATTGAGAATGGCTGCATATCCAGTGATCTCTGTAGCGACTTGATGAATAATCTGAGCGATGGGATATGAATCTGATTTGCGTTTAACTACACTTCTTCTCTTGAGCTACCTTGGGAACAAATCTTGCTCTTGTCACCACCGCCCCATTTTGCCCGTCCTCCCCTCGACTTTATTCCGCCCGCCTATAGCGCCTGGGTGCTACGGCTCGTCCACGGGATCCTGCCCCTGCTCTTGCGGGTGAGGGTGCGGCGCTGGCTTCCTTCCGGCATTGCCAAAATCGAGGCCACAGGGGCGGAGATCTTGGCGCGGCTCTACCACCAGTTCCAGGAGGGTCAAATTCGCCTAGTCCTGGCTTTCCGACATGTGGAGGTGGATGACCCGCTGGTGGGCCTGTACGTTCTATCTCGCCTGGTGCCCGAAGCCGCCCGTCGACAAGGGATCCGCCTTCGAGAACCCCTTCACGCCCATTTTCTCTACGACCGGGGCATGCCCCTCTGGGGAGGGGAATGGCTGGGGTGGCTGTTGTCTCGCCTGGGCGGGATCCCTATACGCCGCGGTCGGAGGGTGGATCGGGTGGCGCTAAAGGCGGCCCGGCAACTGCTCCTGGATGGGCAATTTCCCTTTGCAATCGCCCCAGAAGGAGCCACCAACGGCCACAGCGAACGGATCAATCCCCTGGAACCGGGAATGGCTCAGCTGTGCTTTTGGTGCGCCGAGGACCTGGCCAAAGCTGGTCGCTCAGAGACCGTCATTTTGCTGCCCATTGGCATTCGGTACTACTACACGGATCCCTCCTGGACGAAGCTGGAGCGCCTGCTGGCGCGCCTTGAGCACTTGAGTGGGTTGACGCCTCCGAAGCCAGAGCCAAGATCCTCCAGGAGCCCCAACCTTCGCTACACCCAGCGGATCTGCCGCCTAGCCCAGCATCTCCTGGGACAACTGGAAGCCTTCTACGACCTACCTCCTTTTGTCTCCGAAAGAGATGATAAAGAGCCACCGCTAGAGCAGAGGCTAGCCCCTGGCCACTTCAACGCTCGCCTGGGGCGGCTGCTCCACAAAGCTCTGGAAACTGCGGAGACCTACTTCGGCCTATCTCCCCAGGGGGATTGGAACAGCCGTTGCCGCCGCATTGAAGAAGTCGCCTGGATCCAGATTTACCGAGAAGAATTGCGGCATCCTGGATCCCTGTCTCCCCTGCAGCGGGGGTTGCTCGACTGGAAAGCCCACCAGGCAACGCTCTACCTGCAGCACATGCGCTTGGTGGAAAGCTGTGTAGCCGTCCAGGAAGAGTATTTGCTGAGCAAACCCTCTTTTGAGCGGCTGGCAGAAACTGCCCTCATTCTATTTGATGTGCTGGCCCGCCTTCGAGGGGAATCCTACCCAGCCCGCCCTCGCCTAGGCTGGCGGGGGGTTCACGTGACCGTCGGGGATCCCATCTCCGTTAGCGAGCGGTTAGAGCGGTATTGCCGAGGCCGCCAGGAAGCCAAACAGGCGGTGACCGAGCTAACTCAGGATGTTTTTTCTTTCCAATTTCTTTCTTTTTCCTTTCCAATTTCTAGGGATCCCCCAAGGGGGGAACCAGCTTAGGTGAGAAGCCTGGCACTACTGCCGAGAGACTGCTGAAAGATAAACCACCTTCCCATCATAGAACAGAGCTGAGCCTTGGTCGCCCCGCTGGGACTCTGCTCGGTACTCCCAGCAGCAATAGGAACTCACTGTGGTTTTCCACAACCAGGTGAGGTACTGCTCCGGCCTCGCTCACCTCGGTGATGGTTGCTTCCTGGGTTTGCAGATCTGGAAGGCGATAGGCAACTTCCTGCTCCCCCTGAGAAAAGAGAGGGAAAACCTGGAAACTGCCCTCTTGAATGGGATCGCCTATACGCAGGGTTGGAAAGTTAAGGCTGGCCATCGACTCCTCCTTCTTAAAACTTAAAAGGGTGTTGCAGAAGCTGCCCTTCCCCTTGTTGGCTTGGGATCAGCTCGCCGGATCCTGCTCCAATCTAAAGTCCTTTGGAAATGCTCCCTTCCTAAAAAAAAGAGGTGAGGGGACAGCCTTCGCCTTTCGGGACTCTGGTAGCGCGGATGGAAATCATCCTGACCAAAAGAGAGGGATCCCAAAAAAGGGATCCCTGCCTCAATATCTGGGGTTGATCTCTAGCCTGAAATAATTGAAATTAATCAGCACTAGTGAGTATCAAAGCACTCCGGGACTAGTCCCGCTCAATGTACAAAAAAAGCACTGCCATGCCCACTGCAGGAAGCAGCCAACCAACAATGGGGATAAAAATCCAAGGAAGATAAGCAGCAGCGTAAGAACCGGTCATGATTTTGCTCCTCTCAAGTGACTTGACAAACTTGACAACTAATTCACCAGCCCTCGAAAGATGGCGTCGATCCCGGCAAAGTTCTCCAGCAGGAAATAGGCAGCGAACACGCCACCCATACCTCCCAAGAAAAATCCTGCCGTCAGATCCCCCCAACCCCGAGCTGTAGCCAGAGGAGCGGCCCCCGGTGTTTCTGGCTTGTTTCCGAAGGTAACGCTGCCATAGGCCGACATGCAGGCGGTTCCCAGCAGCACAATCGCCATCGCCGTAACCAGCCCGCCTAAGTTAGCTGCCTCAGGGTAATCCCGCAGCGGCCCCAGCACAATTTCTGGCCCTACCAAGAAATAGCCATGGGCCAGCCCAATTTCTAGACCCCGCAACAGCGGCGATAAGCCAGGACGGTTGATGGGGAGATTGTTGATGAACAGACGGGTGACAGGAGAATCGCTGATGGGCGTCGAAAGATGCCCCTCGCAGGGATCGTCGTTAAAGGTGCGAATGTAATCCATGTCCGAATGTCCTGCCTGGAATTTTGCGATTCATTCTACGGGGCCTAAGTTACCCTCTCGGCAACCACCACCCGGATCGTTAAAAAAGTTCATGCTCGCTTAACACAGAGATAGCTCTTCTAAATAAGTTTGAGACATAAGTTTGAGACATTCCCTCGCAGAACCTGTCCTCAGCAATTCGCGCTCTTGCCCATGATCCCTGACCTGCTAACGTGAACTTCACCCTCTCCAGGGGGAGAAGAGAGAAGTCCAGATTCACCGCCTGGTTGTAACCAGTGGTGAGGAATAGCGGCAGCTTTTTCGGACTGTGTATTGAGTATTAAGTTGAGTATTAAGGTCTGCAATGAAGTGGGATCCCTGCTGGGCAAGGGATCGATATTGCGCTGTGGTAGGTAGCCCCGAAAAAAGTGGTAGATACAACAGCATTGAAAGGCCTAACTGAATTCAGCTAGGCCATAAAAACCATGCGGCTTTGTACCCCTACCTATTGCGGGCTACTACCAGACTAACAGACTAAAAACCTCAAACTTACAGGCTCGAGCCCAAGCCCACATAGGAGCCATAGAAGAAAAGCCCAACTACCGTGATCACACCCAAACCGGCAACCACAGCCACTATCCACAAAGGGATCCTTGCTTGACTGGTCATAGCAACTGGTCTCCAAAAAAGACAGAACTAGCAGCAATTACATCCTCAGTAAACTTAGCAAAGGGGAGCAAGGGCTAGCCAAAAGCCAGCATTGCCCCCTGCGCTCTTTCCCAACTCCAAGAGCAGAGTGGGATCCTGGCCTCAGTTGAGAAAATAGCTGGAGAACAACAGCCCAACCACAAACACCAGCAGCAAACCCAAGTAAAGGGAAGTGCGGTTTAGCTCGACAGGTTGGGAGTTGGGATTCCTTTCGGGTTGATCAGCCATTGGGTTCACCGTTGAATAAACTGCATTGCAGCAATGGCTCCCAAG
Source organism: Synechococcus sp. JA-2-3B'a(2-13) (assembly GCF_000013225.1). Taxonomy (NCBI): domain Bacteria; kingdom Bacillati; phylum Cyanobacteriota; class Cyanophyceae; order Synechococcales; family Synechococcaceae; genus Synechococcus; species Synechococcus sp. JA-2-3B'a(2-13). The sequence continues at coordinate 1,573,046 of NC_007776.1, read as the reverse complement.
AAGAAAACCGTTGGGATCGCCAAGGTATGCACCGCCAGCCAACGGACGGTAAAAACAGGGTAAAAAACGGGTTCATCAGATTTAGTGGCCATAGATATCACCCTACGCAAAAAGCTCAATCAACTTACAAATTGCAACAACGAATAGTCCACTTACCCACGGGCACTCCTAGCGAGTCAGCCTCTCCAACTCCTCCAGAGCATTGAAGCGATCGCTGACGATCGGCAACTCCTGGCGTTCTGCCGTGAAATACTCATTGGGGCGTGGGGTGCCAAAAATATCATAGGCCAGGCCGGTGCTCACAAAAAGCCAGCCTGCCAAAAACAAAGCGGGAATGGTCAGGGCGTGAATAACCCAGTAGCGGACACTGGTAATGATATCGACAAAAGGTCGCTCTCCGGTGCTGCCAGCCATGAAACTCCTCCCTAGGGTAGGGGCAAAAGTGCTTTCTGAACTTTCTGAGTCTATAACACAATGATAAGGATTTGGATGCACAACTACAAGTTACGAGACCCTTGCTTAGGCCCTTTGCTGTCAAGCCGGATCCCGTCTTGCATAGGTAAAATCTCCTAAGGGATCCCTGCGGCGAACCTTCTTACCCGAGTTTTCAGAGTCTCACTGCCAAAGGGCGCAATCCCAAGGGGCATCGAGGGCTTGAGGATGGGGCGGAAGTTTGAGATAAGCTGGCCCTGAGGGGATGTTGTTGGAACAGGAGTGACAGCTATGCGGTGCTCGTGGCCCCTAGCTCTGAGCTTGTGTTGGACGCTGGGCTGGTCGGGTGTCAGCTTGCCGGCTTGGTCCCAAGGGGTGGAGCAGCAAGCCTCGCTGGCCTGGACCGACCCCTACGTGGCGGCTCTGGAACGTCAGACAGATGTGGTGATCACCCAAGAACCCCTGTCAGCCACCCTGACCCGTCTGGAATTGGCCCAGTGGCTGACGGAGTTTTTCGGCTACATTCCCAATCCCAACCAGGTGCAGGAGATTCGCGACCTGGAGCCCAACACCCCCGACTATTGGACTGCCCAAGCCGTGCTGCAGGCGGGGGCCATGCGCCTATACGAGGGCAACGAGTTTCGCCCGCAAGGGGATATCACCCACCTGGAAGCCCTGGCCATTTTGGTGCGGGCTCTGCAATTGCCTGCTCCCACCCAGGCCGACATTGAGCGCTGGATGGCTCTGTACACCGATGCGGCTGATGTGCCGGAGGTAGGGCGGGCTTTTGTGGCCATGGCAGGCGAGGCGGGGCTGCTGGTGAATGTGCCGGATCCGGCCCGTCTTCAGCCCAATCGGGTGCTGAGGCGAGCAGAAGGGGCAGTGTTGTTGCATCAGGCCCTGGTATATCGCGGTCAGCTTCCGCCCTTGCCACCCCCTGTGGCCCAGTTGCGTCCCTCCCCAGCCCGGGTGGCCGAGACTGTCCAACCCGAAATCTTCCAAACGCGGATCACTCCCGAGGGAGGAAGTGTTCCTGCAGGGGGAACCTTGACCATTGAAGCGCAGGCCACTCCCAACGGCAGGGCTACGGTTGATATCGGCGGCGTGGTTCAGGGTCTGCCGATGCAGGAGGTGCAGCCCGGCTACTACCGCGCAGTTTATAGCCTTGGTCCTCAGGATGCCGTCTTTGGCCCCGACATCAGTATTCAGTTGACCCTCAATGGCGTCAGTACCCGCGTTCAACGGCGGCTACCTCAACTGGCCTTGGGCAATGTTGCTCCTCCGCCAGTGGAATCAGTATTTCCGCCCCCAGCTCCTCTGCCGCAGCCAGCCCCTCTGACTGCAGCCAGCAATCGCTATCCGCGCATTGAGGCCATTCGCTTGGATCCCCAGCGCGACTTGGTGGAAGGGGACATTCTCACCATTGCCATTTGGGGGGAATCTGGAGGGATCGCCCAGTTTGATCTGGGGAATCTGGCCCTGAACCAGCCGATGCGGGAGGTACGACCCAACCACTACGAAGGCACCTACGTGGTAGCCCCCACCCACCAGGCCAACAATCCCACCTTGAGGATTGTGCTCACCAAGGACGGCCTCAGCCAGGAACATCGGGAGATTTTTCCTTTTTCCATCGATGGCTCCAGAGGAACCCGCTCCACCATTCAGCCGGTTTCCGCACCCGTCGCCACGGGACTGCCCCAGATTTTCAGTGTCACCACCAACAGCACCAATCTGCGCATGGGAGAAATTCTCAAAGTCACCATGCGAGGGGATCCGGGGGGGCGGGCTGCTTTTCGGATTATTGGGATAACGCCCGAAGTTGAAATGCGGGAGGTGGCGCCGGGCCTATACGAAACCCAGCAGCAGTTGCCCTTCAACATGCAGCCGGTCAACAACGGCATCATCGAGGTGATTTTGCAAAGAGGGGGCCAAAAGACCACCCAAACCAGCCCCTCGCCCATTACCATCGCCCCTTAGCTAGGATCCCCGAGAAGGCTAAACTGCTGCCTCAAAGGGATCGGCGCTGCGCTGGATCTGCGTAGAGAGCTTGGGGATTACCTGCAGGTTGAACTGTTGCTCGAAGACTTTTTTCTTCTCGTTTAAGCTCCACAACTCTAGGGCACAGTCGTCCTTGGGATGCCTGGGATCCAAAATCAACTCCATGCGGCGGGGGCCTTCTCCCAGGAGCTGAAAACGGCAGTGCAGGGCTTGAATGGCCTGCAGGCGGCGGCGATCCAAAGCACAGGCTATGCGCAGCAGGGGGCTCAGTTCCAGCACCACTTGGCGATCCCGCTCGTCGCTGAGGCGCTGGAAGTTCTCGTGCTTCTTCTTGGGGGGCGACTTGCGGTGGTAGCGGGCCAAGTTGGCGATCACCTCCACCTCTTCTTCGTTGAAGCCCAAGAGTTCTCCATGGCGGATCAGGTAGTAGGAGTGCTTGTGGTGGGCGGCATGGCTGATGAAGTGGCCGCAGTTGTGCAGCATGGCCGCCGCCCAGAGAAGAGCCCGCTCCCGGGATCCCCAGCCATGCAGGATGCCGCGGGTTTGATCGAAAAGGCTGAGGGCAAACTCGGCCACCCGCTCGGCATAGGGGATCTCCACCTGGTATTTTTCCGCCAGCTTGAGCACACTGCGCCGCCGCACCGAGCTGTGGTAGCGCAGCCGATCCTCAATCAGCCCTTGGCCGATCATCCAGTCCACGATCAGCCCTTCCCGCAGAGCCCGTTCGCAAAACTGGATCCGCTCCACCCCCAGCAGGGTCATCACTTCTTCCAAGATGACCGCCCCGGCTAGGATGATCTCCCCCCGCCTTTCCCCCAGGCCGGGCAGCTTTTGCCGTTCGGCCACCGTGAGGGAGCGCAGCTCTTTGATGTAGCCGCGCAGGGCTTCCAGGCTGAACTCATACCCCTGCAGGCGATGGGGGAGAGCGCCCAACCGACGGCGGGCATCCAACTGGGCCAGGCACTCGACGGTGCCAGAGGTGCCCACCAAAGGCAGGGATCCCTGTTGTTGTGAAGAGGCAAGGATCCGCTTCATCTGCTCGATGGGGGATTCCAGCATGCCGCGGATGTGCTGGCGCAGGGCTTGCAGTTCGCCAGAAGTGGGCGGGTCGTGGTGCAAAAAAGCCTGGGTCAGACGCACTGCCCCTACCTTGACGCTGCGCAGAAACTCCGGCTCTTGGCCATTGCCCAAAATCAGCTCGGTGGAGCCGCCACCAATATCCACCACCGCGTGCAGCCGGTTGTGGAACTCCATCGCCGAGAGCACCCCCAGGTAGATGCGGCGGGCCTCTTCCTGCCCCGAGATTAACTCCACCCGCAGGCCCAGCTCCCGTTCAATCCGCTTCAAAAACTCCAGCCCATTGGGGGCCTCGCGCACAGCACTGGTAGCCACGGCAACAATATCCTGCACCTGAAAGCTCTCAGCAATGCGGCAAAACCGCTCCAGAGCCGTCCGGGCCCGTTCCATAGCTGCAGGCGTGAGGGCGCCCGTCTGGCTGCAAAACTCCCCCAGCCGGACGGTGGCTTTTTCGCGGGAGATGATGGTGAAGCTGGGGATACGGGGATTGATGCGCACCACCACCATGTGGAGAGAGTTGCTGCCCACATCGATGGCCGCCAGAACGGGGGCAGCCCAAGATTCAGGACGAGAAGCCGGGCCGGTTTCGGAAACTGGGGGAGCAGAGGCGACAGGGCATTCCGTGAAGTTGGTGGGCGAAGAGATCATGGCTCGGGTGTGGGGGTCAACCCCTTTAGGATACTGTGTACTTTCCCCCCTTGTTCCGGGCCGAGTCGTGAGGTGAGGTTCGCGGTTGACTCGGCAAACAGGGGAATTGATTAGCTGGGGATCCCTGCCGCTCTCGCCCCAGCCTAAGATAGGGACACAGTATTTGATTTGTTTGTTTCAAAGTAGGTTCCGATGTCTCAGCCAGCCGAATCACCTCAGAAGGCCAACAGCACCCTCAAACTGCTGCGCACTCACGAGTCTCCCAAACTGGAGCGCATCCGCCACACCACTTCCCATGTCCTGGCTATGGCGGTGCAAAAGCTGTTTCCCAAGGCCCAGGTGACCATCGGCCCCACAACCGACTACGGCTTCTACTACGATTTTGACCATCCCGAGCCCTTCACGCCGGAAGATCTGGATCGCATCAAAAAAGAGATGCAGGCAATCATCAAAAAGGGCCTGCCGGTGATCCGCGAGGAGGTGAGCCGTGAAGAGGCCAGGCGCCGCATCGAAGCCCTCGGAGAACCCTACAAGCTGGAGATCTTAGACAGCATTCCCGAAGGGGAGGTCATCAGCATTTACCACTTGGGGAATGAATGGTGGGATCTCTGTGCCGGTCCCCACGTGGAAAACACCCAAGAGCTCAACCCCAAAGCTTTCGATCTGCTCAGCGTGGCCGGCGCTTATTGGCGGGGGGATGAAACCAAGCCGCAGCTCCAACGCATCTACGGCACCGCCTGGGAAACTCCAGAGGAGCTGAAGGAATACAAGCGGCGGCTGGAGGAGGCCAAACGGCGGGATCACCGCAAGCTGGGCAAAGAACTGGGTCTCTTCCTGTTTTCCGATGAAGTGGGTCCGGGCTTGCCCCTTTGGACTCCGAAAGGAACTACCCTACGCTGGGTGCTGGAGGATTTTCTCAAGCAGGAGCAGCTCAAGCGGGGCTACCTGCCGGTGGTTACCCCTCATATTGCCCGTGTGGACTTGTTCAAGATCTCCGGCCACTGGCAAAAGTATCGGGAAGATATGTTTCCCATGATGGCGGAGAATGAGCAGGCGCGTGCGGCTGAACAGGGCTTTGTCATGAAGCCGATGAACTGTCCTTTTCACATCCAAATCTATAAATCAGAGCTGAGATCCTACCGCGATTTGCCGCTGCGCTATGCCGAGTTCGGCACCGTCTATCGCTACGAACAATCGGGGGAATTGGGGGGCTTGACCCGCGTTCGCGGCTTTACGGTGGACGACGCCCACTTGTTCGTTCGTCCCGATCAGTTGGAAGAAGAGTTTCTCAAGGTTGTCGATCTCATTCTGGTGGTTTTCGACAAGCTCAAACTCAAAGATTTTCGCGCCCGCCTCAGCTTCCGCGATCCCAAGTCTGACAAATATCTGGGATCCCCTGAGGACTGGGACAGGGCCGAGAATGCCATCCGTCGCGCTGTAGAGAAGCTCTCGATGCCTCATTTTGAAGGGATCGGCGAAGCAGCCTTCTATGGGCCAAAGCTGGATTTTATTTTCCGCGACGCCCTGGATCGGGAGTGGCAACTGGGCACGGTGCAGGTGGATTACCAAAACCCACAGCGCTTTGATCTGCAATACGTAGCTGAGGACGGATCCCGGCAACGCCCGGTGATGATCCACCGCGCTCCCTTTGGCTCGCTGGAGCGGCTGATTGGGATCCTCATCGAAGAATACGCTGGGGATTTTCCCTTCTGGCTGGCCCCGGAACAGGTGCGCATTTTGCCCGTTTCCGATCAGTATCTGGGCTACGCCACCCAAGTGCGGGATCAGCTGCGAGAGCAGGGGATCCGCGTCCACATCGATGCCGACAGCGATCGTTTGCCCAAAAAAATCCGCAATGCCGAGAAGGCCCGGATCCCCTTCATGCTGATCGTGGGGGAACAGGAACAAGCGGCAGGAACGGTGAGCGTGCGCCAGCGCCATGGACAGGAGCTGGGATCCCTGACGGTGGCAGACTTCCTGGATCAGGTGCAGGCGCTCAACTAGCCGGTTGCGGCAATGGAGGGCAGTGGAGTTTTCAGAACTTGAGGATCCCAGATGCCGGGGAGCTCAAGAAAGGGCCTGAATGTCCCTTTCTAAAGAAAAGCCAGCCGACGGCCGTGTTGACGGCCCGCCGCTATTCTGGCGGCAATGCCCAGAAGATCGTTGTGGGGCGGGAGCATGACTCTAGTCAATAATAAGCTCAACTATACTGAAAATAATGTATAATATGTTCAGTACGGATTACTACCAGTTGATCTTTCTGTTTACTTTCGAGTCTGCCAACATGGTAGCCAAAGCAAAGCAGAAAATTGGTAGTAAGACGACACGGAAACTGCGCTTTGGGTATTCTACTCAAAGCTTTGCGGGATACCGCCATTCTGTTTGGACTCCGTCCCGCTAACGCGAATGGAAACAAACAGAATGCTATCGCTGCATAGTTGAACAGTGATGTTCAGCAGTGTTCAGCGTAAATGTATCAGCTTTCCTGTGGATCCAAGGTGCTGGTGGCTGCCCAGCCGACGCGGGGGGTGGATGTGGGGGCCATCGAGGCCATTCATCGCCGCATCCTGCAGGCACGGGATCAGGGCATGGGGGTGCTGCTGGTATCGGCGGATTTGAATGAGGTGATCAGCTTGTCGGATCGCATTTTGGTGATCCATGAGGGCCGCCTGGTAGGAGAACTCAGGCCTGAAGAGGCCACCGAAGAGCGGATCGGGCTGCTGATGGGCGGGATCCAGCATTAGACGAGGCTGGGGGCAGCTTGAGAAGACCCTGCCGCCCGTTCTTGGGCTAGGGCTGCTCGCCGTTGCTCCAACTCTTGAGGAGAGATGCGCCCATAGGTCACGCTCATCTCGGCCAGCCGCTGGATCATGTCCTGCCGCAGCATGTCCTCGCGGTAGCGCCAGGCCCAGTTGTTCTCGGTGGTGCCGGGGAAGTTCATGCGCGCCTCTGCCCCCAGCCCCATCACATCCTGCAGGGGAATGATGGCCAGGTCGGCTACGGAAGAAAGGGCCAAGCGGATCAGATCCCAATGGATGCCCCCGGATCCCTGGCAGCCCAAATAGCGCAGCAGGTTTTGTTTTTCCCACTCCGAGCGATCCGGGTCATGAAACCAGCCCACCACCGTGTTGTTGTCGTGGGTGCCGGTGTAAACGACAAAGTTGCGCTCATAGGCATGGGGCAAATAGGGGTTATCGGGCCCAGAGCCGAAGGCAAAGAGCAACACCTTCATGCCGGGCAAGCCAAATTGATCCCGCAGTTGCAACACCTCCGGCGTAATGTTTCCCAGATCTTCGGCAATCACCGGGATTTCCCCCAACTTGTCGGCCAGGGCCTGAAAGAAATCTGCTCCCGGCCCTTTTTGCCACTCCCCTTCCACAGCCGTTTCCGCATCGCCCGGAATGGCCCAGTAGCTCTCGAAGCCGCGAAAGTGGTCGATGCGCACACAATCCACTTGCTTGAGAATGGCCTGCATGCGTTTGATCCACCAGTCGTAGCCACGGGCCTTGAGCACTTCCCAGTTGTAGAGGGGGTTGCCCCAGCGCTGCCCGGTGGGGCTGAAATAGTCCGGCGGCACACCGGCTACTTGTAAAGGCCGTCCCTGTTCATCCAGGTGAAACAGCTCCCGGTTGGCCCACACGTCGGCACTGTTGGGGGCAACGTAGATGGGCACATCCCCGATGAGCTGCACTTGATGCCGATGAGCATACTCCCTTAGGGATCCCCACTGCTGGGCAAACAGATACTGCCAAAACATCTGCTCGGTAATGGCATCGGCATAGCGATCGCGAGCCTCTTGCAAAGCCGGCGGATCCCGTCGCACCAAGGCCGGATCCCATTGGTTCCACTCTTGCTCGCCGTACACATCCTTGAGGGCCATGAACAGGGCATAGTCGGGCAACCAATCGGCTTCGGCAGCACAATAGGCTTGGAAAGCTTCCCAATCGGGGCCGGAAGCTTTTTCTTTGAAGGTTGCCCAGGCGCGGTGCAGCAGGCCCAGCTTGAAGGGGATCACGGTTTCGTAGTCCACCCGCTCGGCAGACCCGGCTTGGATCGTTGGCCATTGGGGCAGGTCCTGCCAACTGTCGGGCTCTAGCCAGCCGGCTTTTACCAACAGCTCCGGGCTGATGAGCAGCGGGTTGCCGGCAATGGAGGAAAAGCTCATGTAGGGGGAGTTGCCCCAGCCGGTCGGCCCAAGAGGAAGAACCTGCCAGAGGCGTTGGCCGCTCTCCACCAGAAAGTCCACAAAGCGATAAGCCGATGGCCCCAGATCGCCGATACCAAATGGCCCCGGTAGCGAGGTGGGGTGCAGGAGGATCCCACTGAGTCTGCCCATGCGCATGGCCAAGCCCTTTTGCCCTAGGTGGTTTCACCGCCTATGCTGTCACTTCTGGAGCCACGGTGGACAGCTCCAGACAAGACAAAATTAGAACAAAGTTAAAAAATGAGCAGGATCCAAGGCCAAGACGCGCTTTTCCCTCTGGCCAGGGGATCCCGTCAGGCCACCTCGGGGGCAGGGCAGGCTTGGGCGTACCAGTTGTAGAGACCATCGCCGGTGGTGAGCCAAGTATGAGGGCGAGATTGGATGTGCTGCAAGGCTTTTTTCAGGGATCCCATCCGCAGAGGCTGCCCGACAATAAAGGGGTGCAGGCCGATGGCCATGATGCGAGGGGAGCGTTCCCCATCTTGCCAGAGTTGATCAAACTGGTCGATGAGGGCCTGGGCAAAGGCTTCTGCCGACAGGCGGGCGCTCAGACAGAGGCTGATGTCGTTGGCCTCCAGGGTGTAGGGGATCCCCAAGAGGGGGCCGGCGGCAGTTGGGAACCAGTAGGGTTGGTCGTCGTTTACCCAGTCGGTGGTGTAGCGGATCCCGGCAGCCTTGAGCAGGTCAAAAGTATTCTCGCTAACGGAAAACCCCGGTGTCAGCCAGCCCCAGGGTCGGGATCCGGAAACCTTCTCCAAAAGGGACAAGCTGCGCTCGATGAGCTCTTGTTCGGCTTCGCGGGCCAGGCCGCTGTGGCCGGTGGAGTTGTTCCAGCCGTGGGCCAACACCGACCAGCCGTATTGGCGGATCCCTTCGATGATGGGGGGGTAAAGCTGCACCATTTCTGCATTCAAGGCGGCAGTCACCGGGATCCCCAGCTCGGCAAACAGCTCAAACAAGCGCCAAATGCCCACCCGATTGCCGTAGTCCCGCCAGCCATAGTTGGCGATCTCAGGGGAGCTGGTGAGATGGGGTTGAATGGCTGTGCCCAGCTTGCCAAAGGTGAAGTGCTCGATGTTCATCACCACGTACACAGCCACCCGCGCCTGATCCGGTAGGCTTGGCAGATTTCGGCTGGGCAGAGCTGAGTAGGCAGGGGGCAGCATGTCCGCTCTCCAAAGCTTTGATGCTCACCAAGGGGGCAGGCTAGTCCTTTGATTTTCCTGAGGTCAAGGCCCGATGGCAAGCCTGCACTTCTGGAAGGGTGAATAGGCGACGAAAGGGGATCCCTGCTTCTCGGCAGCGGTCTTCTGCCCCTTCCAGCCGATCCACCAAAGCCAGGATCCCTTCCGCCCGGTAGCCGGCTGCCCGCACCCGTTCGACAGCCTTCAAAGCAGAACTGCCGGTGGTCACCACATCTTCCAGGATCCACACCCGACTGCCTGCCGGCAACTCCGGCCCCTCGATCCAGGCTTGCGTGCCGTGCCCCTTGGGCTCTTTGCGCACGATTAGGGCGGCTAGGTTGGCAGGCTCAGCCCTCAGGGAGGCCAAACTCACCGCCGTCACCAGGGGATCTGCCCCCAGCGTCATTCCGGCCACTGCCTCGGTTTCGGGCGGCAACAGTCGGTGCAGCAGGGATCCCACCCAATAAGCTCCTTGGGGGTGAAGGGTAACCGGTTTGCAGTTGATGTAGTAGGGGCTCTTCTGTCCAGAAGTGAGGGTAAAGGAGCCTTCTCGATAGGCCAGTTGGGCGAGGAGATACAACAGTTTCTCCCGCGCTTCCTCTGGGGAAAGGGTCAGGGGAGAGCAATCGAGAAGCAACACAGCAGGGATCCCCTTGGTTCAATGGCTGGCCAGAAAGAGCACTCAGGACATTTTATTATGCGGCAAATCTCCACCGAATCCAATCTCCCGTTTTTCGGCTTCACGGGAGGGATCCCTGTCACGCAAAAGATACGCCTGTGTTGGCTGGGGTCGATGTTGCTAAAAAAAGCTGTAGCCTGCTGGATACCTGAAAATCTGTTCAAACAACCACCTGGGGCATCATTTGCTCAACCAACAGAAGCAACGTGTTGGCAACAGAAGATGGCTCTTGAGCATTCAAAGTGGTGTGGGGAATCGCGCCATCTTGATTCCCCAAAATTAACAAAATGTCTTCTGGATCCCAGGCATTGGGTTGATCGACGTGGGTGATCCCAATCACGCAGGGGGCACTTGTTCTCACCTTCATAAAAGATTGAATGGCTTGGGCATTGCGAAATTGACCCGGCAGGTGCGCGGGCACCAGAAGAACATAGCCGTGGGCGCGCTTAATTAAAATATCCCACATAAAGTTAAAGCGAGACTGGCCGGGAGTACCGTAGAGATGCAGCCACATCTCTTCTTCATCCTCTCCAATTCTCAAGCGGCCGAAGTCCATGCTTACCGTCGTGGTTTTCTTCAGCTCTGCCACCTCGTCCGTTGCTTTGCAATCGGTGTCTACTACCTCAATCTCGCTAATCGTGCGAATAAAGGTAGACTTTCCAGCTCCCACCGGCCCTGTTACAACAATTCGCAAGATATTTCCCATAAACTGGCCTCAGACTAAGCTCTAGCGACAAAGCTGAATAAAACTCGGGGGAGTGCACCGATGTGCCGCACGGGAGGTAAAGCTATCTCCAGGTTGCTTCTAAGATAATCTAAAAAAGATACCAACGCCAGCTCTGCTCCAGAGGGATCCCAGAAACTCAAGCACCTCAGCCCAAGAAGGTAGAGAAATTAAGCAAGTAGAGTAAGCAAGAGCCCACTCTAACTCAAACAACTCAAATTAAACTGTTGGCACCATTGGCAATTAACCGTTTGAATAAAGCCTCGCTCATGCCTGTTTCCTGTTGCACGGCGTTATAGGCCACCTCAAGGTAGGCTTGCTCAATAAAGGAGAGGTCAATCATACAGACCTTGCTCAAGCTGGTGCGCAACTGCTCAGGCTTGCCTTCTTTCACCAACCGCCGACTGACCTCCTGCACAACTGTGGCCATAGCAGGCACAACATGTTGAGGGCCGATCCCAACGCGCACATGAACTATGCCAATCTTCCAGCGCCGCTCAGCGTATTGTGGCCCCCAGTTATCCATGCCCGTAAACATTTCCTTGAACCAGTCGGCAAAGGTTTGGCCCAGCCGCTGCCGGTTGTGCTTGGCTATCACTGCCGCCATTTCGGCATCGCGATCCAGATAGCCGTAAAAGGCGTCTGACATTTCCGCCGCGATACTGCCGCCCCAGTCAGCACTTTGCTGCAAAACTTTCTTGTCATCATCTGTGAATTGCGTGCGTGAGATCAGGACTTGGAGCAGCTCAGAAGGTTTAATGGCCATACTTCCCTCAACGTCAGGACAGAATCAAAAACTTAGCCTCCACATTTGATTTTCTTACTTCATTGCCTCTGCAATGCTTGCCGCGACTCGCTTAATTTCCAAAAAAAGCAAGCCCTGCTTGACTTCATGACTGGCAATTGTCAGCAAGACGGCATCGGGGCCACAACTGGTTAAAACCCCGTATCCTTTTTCCCCCTGTACAAAAACTCTCTCTATGGCTCCGCGCCCTAGCTCTCTCCCAATCCGTTCGCCCAAAGAAAGCATGGCAGCCGACATAGCAGAGGTTCTCTCTTCATCCATACCCACAGGCAGTGTGGAAGCTAAAGGTAGCCCGTCGGGGGTGACCACTGCTGCTCCCTGGACTTCCGGTGTGTTGGCAACATAGCTCTGGAGGATCGCCTGCAAAGAGGACAGATTAGCCATCCTACATCTCCCTGCTGATTCACTATTTCTAATGTTTCTACCCGAAAACCGAAAACATGACTGCAAATATCCCTATGCTTTTATTTTTCGCGCATGCCCTTGAGGAGGGTGGCTAATCGACTGACCAGAGAAGGCTTGACGGGGCCGCCCTCATCCTGGAGACCAGGCACCCTTGCCCCCAGCCTCTCCCTCACCGGCTCGGGATTCACCTCCTCAGCAATCGACTTGGACAGCTCCAAGTGACCAGACCGAGCCAGAACCGTTGGCCCCTCACAGGGGCTGATCAACCCCAGCTTGGCCAGACGGGCGCAGGCATAGCGCACCTCCAACAAGTCGGCCCCCAGGGCTTGAGCCAAAGCCGTCAGCTTGCGAGAAGGCGACACCTGCTCCAGGATCCCCCACTCCAGCGCAGAAAGTTTGAACAGAGGCAGTTCGGTGCTGGTACGCCAAAAGCAGCTATCGGGCTCTGGCAGGTCTTTTTCGGGCTGCTGCTCTAGCTTGAGCTGCTGCAGGGCTTCCAGGACGGCAGCGGTAGCGCTTTTGCTGAGGCCAGTCATTTCTCGGTAGGGCATGGGCACGTTGGGCAGGAAGCTGAACTGGCCGGATTCGAGGGCAAAGAGGCTGTAGAGGCCGGTTTGCAGTTGATGGCGGAAGAGCTTGGCCAGGGCTGCTGGGGTAATCAACCCTTGCCGCTGCAAGCAACGCCCCAGAGGCTCTTCCGAGCCGCAAAAGGAAGCCAGCTTCTCGACTACCCGCTCGCTCACCAAGCCAGAGTGGGCCAGCAGGCTCTCCAGGCGGTGTTCTTCCTGAGGTGGTAGGGCAGCAATGACCCGACCTTGGTAAAACCAGATCCTGTAGATACCTCTGGGCGCCCAAATACAGAGCTGTCCTGTTTTGCTGCCTCTCTCGATCAGCTGCAACAAATCAGGCAAGGAAAATTCTTGGAGGTCTCCAACTATGGCCATAAGAACTCTCTATGAACCTCGCTTCGATGGAATGGGTGAAAAATCAATGCTTCAGTGATTTTTTGGACATCCCTATTCTTGTACATGTACTCTCGGACAACAACCGTGTATCAACGGCTGTGTTCTTTGTAGCTAGGTACTCTGCGCGCCAGCAGTTACACTTACTATCCGGGAAAATCTATCAAGGAATACAATTAGGCAGCACTCGGAAGCCCTTCACAGAAGAGTTCTAGTTTCCTTTGTTTCAGCTTTGTGTTGGATCATATCGCTTCGTAAGATAGAACTCCTATTTTTGCTTTCTCTGTGAGCGGAAGTTAGAGAAAAGTTATAGACCCTTCCAAGTTCTTTACAAAGCCAGAAGAAAGCCAGAAGATTGTTTTTTTCCGTTAGGTTTACCTCACTTTTCGCGCATGCCCTTGAGGAGGGTGGCCAATCGACTGACCAGAGAAGGCTTGACGGGGCCGCCCTCATCCTGGAGACCAGGCACCCTTGCCCCCAGCCTCTCTCTCACCTGCTCAGGATTTGCTTCCTCAGCCACCGACTCGGACAGTTGCAAGCGACTGGCCGAAGAAGACCGAGCCAGAACCGTTGGGCCCTCACAGGGACTGATCAACCCCAGCTTCGCCAGACGGGCGCAGGCATAGCGCACCTCCAGCAGGTCTGCCCCCAGGGCTTGAGCCAAAGCCGTCAGCTTGCGAGAAGGCGACACCTGCTCCAGGATCGACCACTCCAGCGCAGAAAGCTTGAACAGAGGCAGTTCGGTGCTGGTACGCCAAAAGCAACTATCGGGTTCGGGCAGGTCTTTTTCGGGGCGTTGCTCCAGCTTGAGCTGCTGCAGGGCTTCCAGGACGGCAGCGGTGGCGCTTTTGCTGAGGCCAGTCATTTCTCGGTAGGGCATGGGCACGTTGGGCAGGAAGCTGAACTGGCCGGATTCGAGGGCGAAGAGGCTGTAGAGGCCGGTTTGCAGTTGATGGCGAAAGAGCTTGGCCAAATCTACGGGCGAGATCAACCCTTGCCGCTGCAGGCAACGCCCCAGAGGCTCCTCCAAGCCCCTAGCGACCAACTGGCTGACCACCTGCTCGTCCACCAAGCCAAAGCGCGTCAGCAGGCTTTCCAAACGATGCTTTTCTTCAGGGGTGAGGGCGGCGACCACCCGACCTTGGTAAAACCAAATCCGCTGAATGCCATTGGGTGCCCAGATGGATAATTGCCCTGCTTTCTTACCCTTTTCCATTAAATGCAACAGGTCGCATAAGGAAAATTCCTGAAGATCTCCAAGCATCGCCATACTTTTGCTCCCTTCACCGCTGCAAGATGCGCTTTCTCAGTATTTTCACGGTTTTTGCTTTGCTAAGTAAGAAACCAGAAGATGCGCTTACAGCTTGGTTTCGGTCTAATCTTACAACCAAATCCTCAAAAGTTAAAGCGGATTAATCTTTTTAATCAAATGTAATCGAAGTTGCCGAATTTTTGGCTTGGACGCAGCGGAAATTGTGTCAGAAGCTCGGTAAAACCTCGGAAGACTTAACGATCGATACTTAGTCATTCGTAATTTTTAACACTTTTTTAGCTGCGGCTACTCGAAGATCTACGGGGTACAAAAGTTCGCCTCAAGAGGAGTGAATTGAGGATTACACTGAGGGAACTCAAGGCCATGAGACCCCCAGCGATTGCCGGGCTAAGCCCAATGCCAAAGGGGGGTAGGAGCACGCCTGCTGCCACCGGGATCCCTACCAGGTTGTAGCCGACAGCCCAGAGGAGATTTTGCTGGATCTTGCGGAAGGTGGCGCGGCTGAGGCGGATAGCTTCCACCACATCCCAGAGGCGGTTGCGCATGAGGATGATATCGGCGGTTTCTAAGGCCGCATCAGTGGCTGAGTGCAGGGCGATGCCCACATCGGCTTGGGCCAAAGCCGGAGCGTCGTTAATGCCATCTCCCACCATGGCAACTCTCTGGCCTTGGGTCTGCAGGTCGCGGATGACTTGAGCTTTGTCTGCCGGGTGAACCTCGGCGATAACGCGGATCCCGGGCACTTGCAGAGCCTCAGCCACCTGGTGGGCCACCTCCGCCCGATCGCCGGTTAGCAAAACCACCTGCAGGCCCATTTTCCGGAGCTGTTGCAGCGTTGCCTGCGCATCGGGCCGCAAGGGATCCTGGGCTGCCAGCAGCCCCACCAGGGATCCCTCTACAGCCACGCCCACCACCGTTTTGCCGGCTGCCAGTAGCGCCTCGGCCTGGGCCTGGGTCTCCTGGGACAGCGGGATCCCCAAAGCAGCCAGCCCATCCAGGGATCCCAATACCACTGCCTGCCCTTCCACTTGGGCAGCAACCCCTATCCCCGGTTGGGTTTGAAACTCGCCGGCGGAGAGCAACGGCAAACCCTGGGTGCGGGCGGCTTGCAAAATGGCTTGCGCCAGAGGGTGGCGAGTGCCGCTTTCCACTGTGGCCGCCAGTTGGAGTAGGCGATTGGGATCCAGGGAGGGGTCAAGGCTGAGACAGTCCGTCAGGTGGGGATCCCCTTGGGTGAGGGTGCCGGTTTTGTCGAAGACCACCGTTTGCAAGCGATGGGCTTTCTCCAGAACATCTCCCCCTCGGATGAGCAAACCCCGCTCGGCTCCCAAGCCAGTACCCACCAGGATGGCCATCGGCGTAGCCAACCCCAAAGCACAGGGGCAGGCCACCACCAAAACGGCAATGGCCATCTTGAGGCTGCTGAGCAGGGGTGTGGGGTGAGGGGGATGGTCACCCAGATGCAGATGGGCGTGCAGGCTGAACCCCGCCAGGACGAAGTGCTCCGCACCGCCGCTCCCCCAAAGCGGGATCCCAATCCAGTACCAGAACCCAAAGGTGAGAATGGCCAGCGTGACCACCCCATAGGTGAAGTAGCCCGCCACCTGGTCGGCTATCCCTTGGATGGGGGCCTTGCGAGCTTGGGCCTCTTCCACCAGGCGGATGATCTGGGCCAAGGTGGTGTCTTTCCCGGTGCGCGTCGCCCGGCACAGCAGCAACCCCGATTGGTTCAGCGTTCCCGCCACCACGGGATCCCCCGCTTGTTTCAGCACCGGCAAGGGTTCCCCTGTCAGCATCCCCTCGTTGACCGTGGCCTGGCCGGCAATGACTTCTCCATCCACCGGGATCTGTTCGCCGGCCCGCACTTGGAGCCAATCCCCCACTCGCACCTGTTCGACAGGGCACCATTCTCCGGTTTGGGATCCCAGATCCAGGTTCCCCTCTGGGCTGGAAGCCAGAGATCCCGCCTTCTCTGCAAGCTGAACCCGCCGAGCCAAACTGGGACACAAGCTCACCAGCGATTGCAGGCTGCTGGCCGCCCGCAGGCGGCTGTGCTGTTCCAAGGCCCGTCCCAACAGGATGAAGCTGAGCATCATGACGGGCTCGTCGAAAAAGCACTCCCAGCCCACCTGAGGGGCCAACAACCCCACCAGACTGGCCAGGTAGGCCGATCCGGATCCCAAGGTAACCAAGGTGTTCATGTTGGGGGCCAGCCGCCGTGCCCCTCTCCAACCATCCAGGACAATGCCGCGAGCCGGGCCGACAAAAGTCAAGGTCGCCAAGCCCCAGTGCAGCCAGACATCATTAAGGAGGGGCAAGCCCAGACGGGCGAAGAGATCCAAGTGTCCGGCGGCAGAAATCAGCAGCAAAAAAGCGGCGGTGAGCGCTTGGCGAATGTGGTGTCGGGTCTGCTGTCGCTGCCGAGAGAGGGGATCCGCAGGCACATCCAAGGCTTCTTCCCACCCACCGGGAGGGGAAGAGGGATCTTGAGAGTGCTCCGCACCGCTGACGCGAACGGAACTCCCGCCGGAGAGGGCCTCACCCTCTGAACTGTAGCGGCTGGGAAACCCTGCCTCTGTCAAAATCTGGGCCAGGTGCTGCGGGTCGGGCCGGATCCCAGGGGCAAACTCCACAAGGGCCGACTCGGTAACCAGGTTAACGCTGGCCTTAACCACCCCCGGCTGTCTCAGCAGGGCCTGCTCAACGGTGCGAACGCAGCCGGCACAACTCATGCCCCCCACGTGGAGAATCAGGGATCCCGCCTGAGAAGGCGCTGTGGGCCCATTCTGGTCAGCCGGATCCCTTGGCCTGTCTGCTTTATGGGTCAAAGTGCTCCGCACTGCTGACGCGAATGCATCTGGGATGGCCATCTTTGTTCTCCCGTGGTTAACAGCCCCCTCGCCCTACTGGCCAGTTATGTAGCGGTAGGACAGGGCTCTACATCCCATTTTTTGCCAAACTCAATTGTAGGACTGGGATCCCGGCGACAAAGTGCTCCCCACCGCTAACGCAAACGGCAAGGGAACAGAAAGCAACAACTAGGCAGCGCGGGCAGGCGGGGACATAAAGCTGGGGGGAATGGACTCGGGAACATACCTTTGCAAAATATCCTCGATGGTCTGCATCGCTTCCGCATCCAACGACCAGCCCCAAAGGCCGGATATTGCCTCCAGATGATGGGGTTTGCGCGCCCCCCACAGTGCCACACTCACCCCTGGTTGATCCAGCAGCCAGCGCACTGCTAACTGAGCCAAGGTCTTGCCATAGCGATCCTGAGCAAACTGGCTCAATGCCTCTGCCGCCTTTAGGTACTGGGAGTAGCGCGGTTCAACAAACTTGGGGTCGATCCCGGCGCGCATGTCCCCTGGGGGGAAGGTGGTTTGCGGCGTCATCCGTCCGCTCAGCAGACCTCGGCAGAGGGGGCTGTACACCAAGGTGTGAATGCCGTGCTCTCGACAGTAGGGCAAGACCTCTGCTTCAATCTGCCGCTCGAACAGGTTGTAGGGGGGCTGAGCGGTGTGCAAAGGAGCCACCTGGCGAAACCGATCCATCTGTTCGGGGGAAAAGTTGCTGACCCCAATGGCGCGGATCTTGCCTTCCTGCAGCAGGCGCTGGAAAAAGGCGGCTGTTTCCTCCAGGGGCTCTAGGGGATCTGGCCAGTGTACCTGGTAGATGTCAATGACCTCCGTCTGCAGGCGGCGGAGGGAGTTTTCCAAATCCTGAGCTAGCCAACTGAGGCTGCAGTTGCGCACCACCTTGCCGTTGACCCACTGCAGGCCGGCCTTGGTGGCAATGACTAGGCGATCCCGGCAGCCGGCATCCCGGATGGCCCGTCCCAAAAGCACTTCCGAAAGGCCGCGGCCGTAGGCCGGAGCGGTGTCAAAGAGGGTGATGCCTAGGTCAATGGCCTTGCGGAGAGTGGCGTAGGCCTCCTCAGGATCTGCTGGCCCCCACCAATCCCCCGTCATGCTCCAGGTGCCCAGCCCCACGCGGCTTAGTTTTAGACCCGTCTCGGCAAGATCGATGAACTCCATGGCAACTTCTGCGAGGCGGTCTCCTCCCGCATGCTAGCAACCGTCAGCAGGTGGGCAGTCCCCCTTGCGCCAACGACCTCCCTCTTTTAGCTGCCTTGGGAAACAGCAACCAGGCTTTTTCCTCTGCTTGTTGGGGAGAGAGGCTCAGTAGAGTAGTGATTCCAGCTAGATCACTCACTGGTAGAGGAACTGCCTATGAGATCCCTTTTCCCTCTCTGCCTGGCCGGAGCGCTGCTCTGGGGATCCTCGCTGCCCGCCCAGACCCAGGGGATTAGGCCCCTCTTTCCCGAACCTTCCCAAACCCCGCTGCCCCCCAGCCCGGACATTCCCACCTTGCCCATCGTGCCGGATCCCCGGCCTGTGCCGGCAACCCCTGCTCCCCAGCGACCGCTGCCCAGGGGGAGTTTTGAGGAGATCAGCCGCTACTTCCGCGATCTCAACCGCGCCAAAAACCTGGCCCGCCAAGCTGCCGAGATCGCCAATGGGGGCCTGCAGCGCTATCGCGCCGAAGCTTCCATGCACGGGGCAGCCATCGACTCGCCGTTTGAAGAGTTTGAAGACGCCTGGATCTTCACCTTCCGGGGGGGAGAGCCCGGCTTCGTCCAGCCCAGCATCGAAACCCAGGTGCGGGTAGACAGGCGCACCTTTCAAACCACCATCCTCTACAACGGCCCCATCCGCTCCCGCCGCTGACGGCAGCCTGGGATCCCTGCCATCCTTGGCATAATCAGAAAAGGGCGAGGGATCCGGGGTATGACCAAGTTTGTCTTCGTCACCGGTGGAGTGGTCTCCAGCATCGGCAAAGGCATTGTGGCGGCCAGCTTGGGTCGCCTGCTCAAATCCCGTAACTACACGGTGTCGATTTTGAAGCTGGATCCCTATATCAATGTGGATCCCGGCACCATGAGCCCCTACCAACATGGGGAAGTGTTTGTTACCGACGATGGCGCCGAGACGGACTTGGACTTGGGCCACTACGAGCGCTTCACCGACACCAACATGTCCAAGCTCAACAACGTTACCACCGGCGCCATCTACCAGGCGGTGATCCACAAAGAGCGGCGGGGGGATTACCAGGGCAGCACGGTGCAGGTGATCCCCCACGTCACCCAAGAGATTAAAGAGCGCATCCGGCGAGTGGCCCGCGAGACCAACCCCGACGTGGTGCTGGTGGAGGTGGGGGGCACGGTGGGGGATATCGAGTCTTTGCCCTTTTTGGAGGCCATCCGCCAATTTCGCAAGGATGTGGGCCGGGCCAATGTCGCCTATGTGCATGTCACCCTGGTGCCCCTGATCAAAGCGGCAGGGGAGATGAAAACCAAGCCCACCCAGCACTCGGTGAAGGAGCTGCGCTCTATTGGTATCCAGCCGGACGTGTTGGTGTGCCGCTGCGAACAGCCATTGCCCCGCGGGATCAAGGAGAAGATCTCCGAGTTTTGCGATGTGCCGGTGGAATGTGTGATTCAGGCTCAGGATGCCCCCAGTATCTACGATGTGCCTTTGGTGCTCGAGCAGGAGGGGTTGGCGCAGCGGGTTTTGGAGATCCTCAACCTGGATCCCCAGCAGCCCGACCTACGGGAGTGGGAGCTCCTGGTGCAGCGGCTGCACCACCCCCAAGAGCAGGTGGAGATTGCCATTGTCGGCAAATACGTGCGCCTTACGGATGCCTATCTTTCGGTGGCCGAGGCCCTGCGCCATGCCGGGTTGGCCCTCAATGCCGGCGTCACGCTGCGCTGGATCTCTTCTGAGGAGATCGAAGAGCGGGGACCAGAGGCATTGCTTTCCGGCGTGGATGGAGTGGTGGTGCCAGGGGGGTTTGGCAATCGCGGCATCGAGGGCAAAGTGGCCAGTATTTGCTACGTGAGGGAGCGGGGCATTCCCTTTCTGGGCCTGTGTCTGGGCATGCAATGCGCGGTGATCGACTGGGGATGTCACATTGCCCAACTGGAGCGGGCCAATAGCTATGAGTTTGACCCCGATACCCCCCACCCTGTCATCAGCCTGCTGCCGGAGCAGAAAGATGTAGAGGATCTGGGAGGAACCCTGCGGCTGGGCCTCTATCCCTGTCGCATCATGCCCAATACCCTAGCGGCCAAGCTCTACGGTGAGGCCATCATCTACGAGCGGCACCGCCATCGCTATGAGTTTAACAATGCCTACCGCAGCCTTTTTCTAGACTCCGGCTATGTTATCAGCGGAGTCTCGCCGGATAACCGCTTGGTGGAGATTATCGAGCTGCCCAGCCACCCCTTCTTCATCGCCACCCAATTCCATCCGGAGTTTCGCTCCCGCCCCAACCGCCCCCACCCCCTCTTTTTGGGGTTGATCGAAGCTGCCCTGCGCAGCCGCCCTCAGCCTCGCCCCCTGCAGTTGCAGAAGATGGGCTAGTTGACAGATCCCTTGTCCAAAAGTGGGGGCACGCCTCTGGTCCTGGTTCTGCAGAGCTTTGCTGAACATAAACTGCTGCGGAATCCTGGGTTTCGCCTGTGGAGCAGCCGTGGCCTACTGCCTAAAACGAGGTCATCCAATCTGCCAAAATTTCCTGGCGGCGTGGATGGCGCAGTTTGCGCATGGCTCGTGCTTGAATTTGTCGGACGCGCTCTCGAGACAGGCCGAAGAGCTGACCAATTTCGGAGAGAGTGTGCAGGTGGCCATCTTTCAGCCCATAGCGGAGCTTGAGGATTTCTTGCTCTCGGGGGCTGAGCTGCTCCAGCATTTCTTCCAGTTGGGCAGACAGCAGGTGCAAGTCCATTTGGGATTCGGGAGTGAGGCTGTTGGCGTCCTCGATAAGCTGCATCAGCTCCCTATCCTCCTCTTTGCCAACTGGAGTATGTAGCGAAAGGGTTTGGCGACCGGCTTCCAAGAGGGTTAAGAGAGCGTCCAGCTTGTCGGGGGAAATCTCCAGAGCTTCGGCAATTTCCGCTTGGGTGGGGCGACGGTTTAGGGTCTCGGTCAGCTCCCGCCGGATCCGCTTCACCTGGTTGAGCTTTTCTACCATGTGCACCGGGATCCGCACCAGGCGCCCCTGATTGGCAACGGCGCGGGTGATCCCTTGGCGAATCCACCAGTAGGCGTAGGTGGAAAACTTGTAGCCGCGTTCGTACTCAAATTTTTCTGCGGCTCGGATCAGGCCAATGGTGCCTTCTTGAATCAGATCCAGAAACGGCACACCGCGATTTAAGTACTTTTTGGCAATCGAGACCACCAGGCGCAGGTTGGCCCTAACCAATTCCCGTTTCGCCCGTTCCCCGGCGGCTCCCCCCTCTGCAATCAGCCGTCCCAATTTCACTTCCTGCTCGGCATTGAGGAGTGGGTAGCGAGCCATTTCCCGCAAAAATACGCCCACTGAGTCTTCCGAAAGCGAGGCTTGGGTCGCTCGGTTGCCGGGTTTGCTGAGCCGTACCTCAACCCGCTTCAGTGGAGGAGGAGAGTTCTGAACAGCTACATTCGTCCCATTTGGTTGAGATTTCATACAAACTCAAGCTCAAGTTCACAAGCGAGTGTTAAGAACTTTACTCAGTACAGGATGGAGGCGGCTAACCTTTCAGCAAACCCAACTTCCTTCAGGGATCCCTGCAGACACAGGGCAGAGATCTCGCCGGATTTCAAGAGGCTACTCGGTTTCTCTTCTCAGAAGGTTCAGAATTTAGCTTTTGCTAAGGTGGGGCGCAGGCCAAGCACCCCCGTGATGGTAACGGTCAGCATCCGGTAGGATTGTTAAACTGACTACAGAGTTGACCTTGTTTTGCAGTGCACCATGCCACGCCAACGGAAGAAATCGGATTTGCCCAGCAAAATTTGTCTCACCTGTCAGCGACCCTTCACCTGGCGCAAAAAGTGGGCCGACTGTTGGTCGGAGGTGAAATACTGTTCTGAGCGGTGTCGCAATCATCGCCCCAAGGGATCCCTGCCTGCTTCCCGGCAAGACGGTTGGGACGGATAATGTTGTCTCAGGATCAGGACATAAGGGTTTGGATCTGTCGGGGTTGGCGATGCGGTTTCTCAAGTGGCTGTTGCACAATCCCCACGAGACAGAAGAGGAGGATCCCTTTTTGCGGGCCATCACCCGCCTGGAAAGCCTGATCTCGAAGCTGCTTTCAATTTTGATGATCGGGCTAATCGTAGTAGCAGTGGTGGACTTGGCCCGGTTCTTGGTGGCAGATTTGTTGATGGAGCCAACTGGGTTTTTCTCCACCACTTTGATCGAGATCTTCGGCCTCTTTTTAAATATTCTGATTGCGCTGGAAATTCTGGAGAACATTACCGCCTACTTGCAAAAGCAGGTGGTGCAGGTGGAGCTGGTGATCGTCACCTCTTTGATTGCGGTGGCCCGCAAGATCATCATTTTTGATTTCGAGAAGCTGGGGGGGTTGGAGCTCATTGGCTTGGGGGCAGCGACGTTGGCCCTCTCGGTGAGTTATTGGCTGGTGCGGCGAGCCAAGCCTCCATCCAAGTCCGGGGAAAATTAGGCTAGGACAGAATCCTGGTACGATGGGGATGGAGCTTTCCTGCAAGAATTGTGCGTGCGCGATCTAAGTTGGCCAGCCTGGTGAAGTTAGCTGTGCTGATGGTGGTGCTTTGGGTGGGGCTGAGTGCTCTCCCTGTCTTGGCCCGCCCGCATTCTTCTCGCGATTTGCTCCTGGCACAACACTTGGGCAAACCCGTGAAAACCTACAACAATCCCCCCCCGATGGTGATCGACCCGGCCAAGTCCTACACGGCCACGATGGAGACCACCGCCGGCACAATGGTTCTGGAGCTGTTCCCGCAAGAAGCTCCCCTCGCCGTCAACAATTTCGTCTTTTTGGCCAACGACCACTTCTACGATGGTGTCATCTTTCACCGCGTGATTCGGGGCTTCATGATCCAAGGTGGGGATCCCACGGGTACAGGGCGGGGTGGGCCGGGGTACCGCTTTCCCGATGAGCCGGTGCAACGTCCCTACAGCCGTGGCACTTTGGCGATGGCCAACGCCGGCCCCAACACCAACGGCAGCCAGTTCTTCATCATGCATGCCGACTACCCGCTGCCGCCCAACTACACGATCTTCGGGCAATTGATCGAGGGAGAGGATGTGTTGGATAAAATTGCAACGGCTCCCACGGGCCCCCAGGATCGCCCGCTGAATCCAGTGGAGATCCAGTCCGTTCGTATCTCGGAATCCAATTAGGTTGGGCCACTCCGGTGGAACAGTTTGGTTAAATTAACTTGGCCTCTGGCCCCATTTTTGCAACTTGCCCTCAGGGGGACTCAGGTATGGAGTTCGCTAGGCCCCGGCGAATGTCCCCCCGCATTCTGGTTCTGGATTTTGATGGTGTGCTCTGCGATGGGCGGGCGGAGTATTTTGCCTCTTCCTGCCGCGTTTGTGCTCAGGTGTGGGGCTTGGCTCCTGCTCAGCTAGAGCCGCTGCGTCCTGCTTTTGACCGTCTGCGCCCGCTGATTGAGACCGGCTGGGAGATGCCTCTGTTGTTGTGGGGGCTACAGGAAGGGATCCGGGAGGAAGACTTGCGCCAAGACTGGCCCAGCTGGCGGCAGCGGTTGTTGCAGCAGTCAGGGATCCCTGCCCTCTCTCTAATCCAAGCGTTGGATCGGGTGCGGGATCGCTGGATTGCAGAGGATCTGCAGGGGTGGCTGGGGCTGCACCGGTTTTATCCGGGGGTGGCGGCCTGGATGCGCCAGCTTCAGGCTGCCGGGGAGCCGCGCTTGGCCATCCTCAGCACCAAAGAGGGACGGTTCATCCAGCAGCTCTTGGGCCGAGCAGGGATCCAACTGCCGCGCCACCGCATTCTGGGCAAGGAAGTGCGCGCCCCCAAGGCCACCACTTTACAGCGGCTACTGGCTGCCGCCCAACTGCCGGCTGAGGAGCTGTGGTTTGTGGAGGATCGCCTGCAAACGCTGCGCCAGGTGCAGAGGGTGCCGGAGCTGGAGCAGGTTCTCTTGTTTTTGGCCGACTGGGGCTACAACCTACCAGAGGAAAGGGAAGAGGCCGCTCGGGATCCCCGTCTCCATTTGCTCAGCCTGGAACAGCTTTGTCAGCCCTTTGACCGTTGGATTGCTTCTCCTCCCCCGCCGCGCTTTTCTATCAGTCCCGCCAGCTGGGAAGACTTGAGCCAGACTCGGCCCACCCCTGGCCGGAAACGCCCGGAAGCTGGTTTGGCCTCTCTGGTGCTGACCTTGGTGGAGCTGTTGCGGCAGTTGATGGAGGCGCAGGTGGTGCGGCAAATGGAGGCTGAGCGCCTTTCTGCAGAGCAGATTGAGCGGGCCGGCAGCAGCCTACAAGCCTTGCGGGAGCAAATTCGACAAATCTGCAGCCTGTTGGAGATCGACCCAGCGGATTTGAACCTGGAGCTCGGAGATCTGGGCACCCTCCTGCCCCGCCAGGGGGACTACTACCCCGGACAACCCCACCGCGAGGGATCCGTGCTGGAACTGTTGGATCGGCTGATCCACACCGGCATCGTCATCGATGGGGAGATCGACCTGGGGCTGGCGGACTTGGATCTGATCCACGCCCGCCTGAAGTTGGTGCTTACCTCCAGCGCCAAGCTCTACTGAGCCTGTAGATTGAGAGCGCTGAT
This sequence comes from Synechococcus sp. JA-2-3B'a(2-13), assembly GCF_000013225.1. Taxonomy (NCBI): domain Bacteria; kingdom Bacillati; phylum Cyanobacteriota; class Cyanophyceae; order Synechococcales; family Synechococcaceae; genus Synechococcus; species Synechococcus sp. JA-2-3B'a(2-13). Next base: position 1,548,043 of record NC_007776.1, on the reverse strand, counting down.
GGAGACGATTGGGAGAAGAGATGCCTGAAGCGGGGAGAGAGACCAGAAATCGCGGTATGCTGGCTGTGGATCCCCTTAATCTCTCTTCATAGTCTTCTCCTATGGATGTCTTTGCCCCAACCGGAAACCTGTATGCCGGTGCCATTTGGCCAGAAGTGGTGGTTACCCTCACCCTCTTGCTCGTCTTGGTGGTGGATTTGGTCGGTGGTTCGGCGGCGCGCAAAAGTCTTCCAGCCCTCTCCATCTTTGGCTTGATCGGGGCCTTGGTGACCTTGGTGTTGCAGTGGCAGCAGCCCCAGTTGGAGAGCTTCTTGGGCAGCTTTGCGGCGGATCCCGTCAGCATTCTCTTCCGTGGCCTGGTGGTGGGGACGGCGGTGCTGACGGTGATGATGGCAGAACGCTACATCGCCCAGTCGGGAGCCCCCACAGGCGAGTTTTATGTGTTGCTGCTCACGGCCACCTTGGGGGGCATGTTCCTCTCCGGGGCGACGGACTTGATCCTAGTGTTTGTATCTCTGGAAACCCTGGGCATCGCCAGCTACCTGATGGCCGGCTATACCAAGCGGGATCCGCGTTCTTCGGAGGCAGCCCTGAAATATCTCTTGATCGGGGCCAGCAGCACGGCCATTTTTCTCTACGGTATGTCGCTGCTCTACGGCCTTTCGGGTGGGCAAACGAAGCTGGAAGCCATTGCCTCCTCTATGGGGGATGCCGGCTTAGCAGGGATCATCGCTTTGGTCCTCTGCATTGGTGGTATCGGGTTTAAGTTGGCGGCAGTGCCCTTTCACCAGTGGACTCCTGATGTCTACGAGGGATCCCCAACGCCGGTGGTGGCCTTTTTGTCGGTGGGATCCAAAGCGGCAGGCTTTGCCTTGGCGGTGCGCTTTCTGGCCACCGTGTTTCCGGCCATGACGGAAGAGTGGCGGGCGGTGCTCTCGGTGCTGGCCATTTTGACCATGGTGCTGGGGAATGTGGTGGCCATTGCCCAAACCCGCCTCAAACGGCTACTGGCCTATTCCTCGATTGGGCAAGCGGGCTTCGTCATGATTGGTCTGGTGGTGGGCACAGAAGCAGGCTACGCCAGCTTGATCTTCTATCTGCTGGTCTACCTGGTCATGAACCTGGGGGCCTTCTTGTGCATTACCCTGTTCAGCCTGAAAACCGGTACCGACGAAATTAACGAGTACAGCGGCCTTTACCAGAAGGATCCCTTCCTCACCCTGTGCTTGAGCATTTGTTTGCTTTCGTTGGGTGGGTTGCCGCCTCTGGCGGGCTTCTTCGGCAAGTTGTACCTGTTCTGGGCCGGTTGGCAGGCGGGGGCCTATACCCTGGTGTTGGTGGGGTTGGTCACCAGTGTTATCTCCATTTACTACTACGTGCGGGTGGTGAAAACGATTGTGGTGAAAGAGCCGCAAGAGATGTCGGTTTCGGTGCAAAATTACCCCGAGACCAACTGGCAGGCAGAAGGTATGCCTGCTCTGCGGGTCGGTATGGTGTTGACTCTGGTGGCCACCATCTTTGCCGGGATTCTCTCCAACCCCTTGTTTACCTTGTCCATCCAGGCGGTGGAGCAAAGCCCGTTCTTAGGGTTCCCGACAGCACAAGCGCCCATTCCAGAGTCGGCGAGTCTTCAGGTGGCAGTCGATGGATCTTTGGGTTCATTGACTCAGCCCAGCCAAGGGTAGTCTGTAGTTTTTCAGGGATCCACCAAGCTGACCACAATGCGTCGGTTTTGCTTGCCTTTGCTTTCGATCTTGCTCACCACCAACTTGCCAATTTCTCCTGTCGCCCGTACATGAGTGCCGCCGCAGGGTTGCAAGTCCACATTCTCAATTTCCAGCAAGCGCACTTGCCCCTGTCCGGTGGGGGGCTTGACCGACATGGTGCGCACCAGGCTGGGATTGGCTTTTAGTTCTTCATCGCTAACCCAGCGGGGGTTCACGGCGTGGTTACCTTGTACCAAAGCATTGAGACGCACCCGTCAGGGTTTCTTTGTCGGGTTTTTCTCCAGGGATGTTAAAGTCCAATCGGCTTTTGCTTTCACCCACCTGACCCCCCGTAACGCCACCTTCTACCACTGCACAGAGCAGGTGTAGAGCCGTATGCATGCGCATGTGCCGATAGCGACGTTCCCAGTCGATGCTGGCGCTGACTGACTCCCCCAGACTGAGGGGTGGGGATCCCTCTGCCGGGATGTGGAGGATGCCCGTTTCCCCCTTTTGGGTATCGACAATCGGGATGACACGACCGTCCGATGTAATCAGGAATCCCGTATCGCCGGGTTGTCCACCGCCGGTGGGATAGAATACCGTCCGATCCAACTGGATCCCGTTATCCACAAGGGCAATTACCCGAGCCTGGCAGGTGGTGAGATAGGCCTCCGCCCGAAACAGTTCTTCCGTCATGAGTCATACAGTTGTGCTGTTGCAAACTGCCCTTCACCGTAGCCTATCCGGATCCCTGGGCTAAGTCAGGGCTTGCCGGGCCTTGGCGGAGATCCACTCGCTGATGAACACAGAAACGAAGATCACAAGCAGGATCATGCTCACCTGATTCCAGCGCAGGGTGTTGATGGAAGCATCTAGCTGTAGGCCAATTCCACCGGCACCGACCAATCCAACCACCGTAGACTCTCGCAAATTGATATCCCAACGGTAAATTGTTACCCCGAGGATGTTGGTGATCACCTGCGGCCAAATGGCATAGCTCAGTACCTGGGCACCGCTAGCCCCCGTGGAACGGATCGCTTCTACTGGTTCTTCGTTAATCTCTTCGATGCCTTCATAGATCAGCTTGCCCATAAATCCGACAGAGCGTAGGGCAATGGCTAAGGTTCCGGACAAGACCCCTGGCCCAAGAACAACCACCAGGATCAAAGCCCAAATCAGGGAGTTAACCGAACGGGTGCCGACGATGATGAACAGGGCGATGTAGCGCACCAGCAAATTGGGAGTGGTGTTGCGGGCTGCCAAAAAGGCCACCGGCACCGAAATCACAAAGGAAAGGGCCGTACCCAATGTGGCAATGGTGAGGGTATCCCAAAGGGGGCGCCAAAGCTGTGACATGTAGTCCCAACGGGGCGGTACCCCCCGCGAGAGCATTTCTCTTCCCTGGCGCGGTGCATCCAGCACAAAGCCCCAGGTGGTACGGTCTGCAATGAACTTAGCGCAGGCAAACATCAGTAACAGCAGAGCCAACCAGAAGGCATACTCAAGCAAAGTTTGCTTTTGATTGCGCCACTGCCAGGTCTTGATCCCACTGCTTTCCAGAACAGGCATTATTGCACCCTCTTGCGAATCCAACCAGAACTCAATTCCACCACCATCACCAGAGCGATAATCACAAGGATGATGGCAGAGGCCGTGTCATAGTCGTAGCGACGTAAGGAGGTGTTCAGGGTAGAGCCAATCCCACCGGCACCGACAATCCCCAGAATGGCCGCCTCCCGAATGTTGATGTCGAAACGATACAGAGTCAAGCCGATCATGCGGGGCAACACCTGCGGCACCACCGCGTAGCTGACCATTTGGAGCCAAGAAGCCCCCGTGGAGCGAATCGCCTCCACCTGTACTGCATCAATTTCTTCGATGTCTTCTGCCAAAAGCTTGCTGAAAAAACCCAAACTCCCAAAGGTGAGGGTGAGCACTCCAGCAAAAGGCCCAAAGCCAAACATGACCACAAACAAAATGGCGATGATCACCTCTTGGAAGGTGCGCGACAGGGCAATCAGGCCACGACAAACCAGGTAGACCGGCATTGGCACCAAGTTGCGTGCGGCCCCAAACCCCACCGGAACCGCGACAATAAATCCTGCCACGGTGGAAATGGCGGCCATGGTCACACTTTCCAGCATCCCGGTGACAATCAAGTTGCCGCGGGTGGTGAAATCGGGATGCAAAAAGGCCAACAAGAGACGGCCACTACGCTGCATACCGCGGGCTACCCGGGCTGGATCGAAATTGAGAGTAGAAAGCGCAAAGATCAGGTAAATGACCGCCCCAAGAATCAGTCCCCAGCGAACCCAAGGATTTTTAATCAAAGGTGGTGGCGACCATTGGCGCCCGCTCAGTGTCGTTGCCTGTGCCATGGGTGTGCTCCGCACTACTGACTTCTATTGACTTCTACTGACTTCTGCAAGGGATCCCTTAGTGGGTGGCTACTCCAGCCGAGACGGCTTCGTTTTCTTCGGAGTCTTGGGCTGGGCCAGAAGCATTCCAATCTTCTTCGCCGTAGATTTCGTTTAAGACGCTGGGGGTGAGGCGATTGGGGGGGCCATCATACACCACTTCCCCAAACCGCAAACCGACGATCCGCTGGGCAAACATTTGCGCTAGAGGCACATCGTGAATGTTGATGATCACCGATAGGCCCCGCTCTGAAGCCAGCTCGTTGATCAGGCGCATAATTTGGCGGGAGGTTTTCGGGTCCAAACTGGCGGTCGGTTCATCCACCAATAGCAGCTCTGGGTTTTGCAGGAGAGCCCGGGCGATTCCCACCCGTTGCCGTTGCCCCCCAGACAAAGCATCTGCCCGCTTATCGGGAAAGTCCGACAATCCCACTCGATCCAGTAAGCGGAAGGCTTCGTCGATGGTGGCTTGGGGAAACTTGCGGAACCAGCTTTGCCAAAAATTGACGTAGCCCAACTGACCCGAAAGAACATTTTCCATCACGGTCAGGCGCTCCACGAGGGCATATTCCTGAAAGATCATGCCGATTTTGCGTCGTGCTTGCCGCAACTCCCGGGTGTTCAAGCGAGTGAGGTCGATTCCATTGAGCCAAATGCTGCCACTGGTCGGCTCCACCAAGCGGTTGATGCAACGGAGCAGCGTACTTTTCCCAGCACCCGAAGGACCAATCAAGGCCATCACCTGCCCATCGGGAACTTCTAAGGTCACCCCTTTCAGGGCCATATCGCCTGTGGGGTAACGTTTGCTGAGGGAGTCGATACGTAGCATCTTGATAACCTACTTGAAGTGGACATTTGCAATTGCGGGCCTTCTAGAACCAGATGTTTGCAATCTTGAGAGAATTTTGAAATCAGAAGGGATCCCCTATGGCTTGCCCTGAACAAGGGATCCCGATTCTGTTCAGCCCACCTATTGGGGAGGGGCATTTTCTTGAATCAGCCGGATCACTTCCCAATCTTTCTTGTAGGTGATGGGAGCAAAGGAAGCTCGGTCAAAGGCTTTTGCCAACTTAGTGCCTGCAAAGTCAAAGGTATAGAAGGCCTCGCGGATTTTCTCCTGCAGCTGTGGATCCAAATTGTGAGCATAGCCAAATGGGCCGCTGGGGAAAGTAGCCGATTTGTAGAGGGTACGAAACTGATCGCACTGCACTTGTCCGGCGATGCACATGCGGTTGAGCACATCGTTGGCAATGGGGGCCGCATCGTAGTCTCCGTTGAACACACCCAAAATGGAGTTTTCGTGCCCCCCAGAGAAAGTGGCTTCGTAGTCCACACCGTCCTTAAAGCCAGTTTCCGCCTCGATCAAAATACGGGCGCTGATGTAGCCGGAATTGGAGGAGGGCTGGGTGAAAGCAATGCGGCGGCCTTTGATGTCTTCTAGTTTTTCCAAGCCACTATCGATGCGAGTGATCACTTCCATTTCGTAGCCAAAGCTACCATCTTCCTTGGCAAAAACGGCGAAAGGCACAAAGCCTGCTTGGTTCACAGCGCGGGGGGTACAGCCGGTGCAGGTGCCCATGATGTGTAAACGTCCGGCCCGCATTGCCTCGGTTTGGGCGGCCTCGGAATCAACTGGCACAAATTGCACATCTTTACCGGTCACTTGCTTGAGGTAGTCGGTAAATTCCTGCCAGGTTTCTGAATAAACGGCGGGATCCTCGGAAGAAGTGTAGGAGATGAGCAAAGTGTCAGGATTGACAATTTGAGCGGGATCCGTCGGAGTATCCGCCACCAGATCCCCATCGGCATCACAATAGCGCTCATCCATGCCTGCCGGACGAGGGCAAGATTGAGCTTGAGCAGATTGATAACCCACTAGCACAGCAACCAAACCAGCCAGGGCAAGGCTTTTGGATAACAGACGAGCCACAGAGCAAAACGCCAACATTGCAAAAACCCCCGAATGCAAGATGAAGCAAACCGTTATCAGCTAAAAAACACAAAAGTGGGCGAGAAGATCCAGCTAATCAAGAGACTTGATGTGAATTCATAAGCTACAGAACCCAAAGAAGATCTGCAAAACTCACGTCGCCTAACGAAACTCAATAATATAGTAGCGCTGTTTGACCCCTGTAGAGTTAAGACAGGTTTAATAGGAAGTTAAGAGTGGGTTATCACATACTCGTCGAGATGGGGTATGGACGGAACCAGCCAGTGCGATTTCTCTAGATTCAGCTCTAGATTCAGAACTATGTAAATCAGGGATCCTCTCTGGGCAGGGGATCCCTGAGGACTGCCTAAAGCGTATATTCCACGCCCTCTTCTTCCTGAATGCGACGGATGATCTCCCAGTTTTCTTGATAAGTAATCGGTGCAAAAGCTACCCGGTCAAAAGCTTGTCGCATGGCTGTGCCCTCAAACTCAAAAGTAAAGAAGGCTTCTCGGATCCTTTCTGCCAGCTCAGGGTGGAGATTGTGGGCATGGCCGAAAGAGCCGCTGGGGAAGGTCTCCGATTTGTAGAGGCTGCGGAACTGGCTACAATCCACTTGCTCGTTGAGGCACATGCGATTAAGCACATCGTTGGCAATGGGGGCGGCATCGTAGTCTTCGTTGAACACACCCAAAATGGAGTTTTGGTGGCTGCCAGAAAACTCGGCGATGTAGTCTCCTGCCTCATCATCCAAGCCTGTCTCTTGTTTGATCAAAATGCGAGCACTGATATAACCGGAGTTGGAGGAAGGATGGGTAAAAGCTACACGACGACCGGCAATATCATCGAGGGCTTGAATATCGCTATTCACATGAGTGATCACTTCCATCTCGTAGCCGATGGATCCATCTTCTTGTTGGAAAATGGCAAAGGGCACAAAGCCGGCAACATTCACGGCTACAGGAGTACAGCCTGTGCAGGTACCCATAATGTGTAGACGTCCAGCGCGCATTGCCTCGTACTGAGCAGCCTGAGAATCGGCAGGGACAAATTGCACCCGTCTACCGGTGACTTCCTCTAAGTGAGCGGTGAATTCAGCCCAGGTATTGGCATAGACAGCTGGCTCTTCTGAGGAGGTATAAGACACCAACAGCACTTCCGGATCTACCCACTCCGAGGGATCCTCCGGCAAATCGGCAACCAGATCCCCCACCCGATCACAGTAGCGGGCATCCATTTGAGGAGGGCGGGGACAGTCTAGACGAGCCTGAGAAAGGCTGCTGCCCAACCCCAAGGTGACAGCTCCCGCCAATCCAGCTCCCATCACCAGCTTTCCCAACGGGATCCGAGTTCCAAAAGAAGATAGTGTCATCATGAATAAAAGCTCCCAACTATGGCAATCAACAAGAGCATCTGACGAACCCAGAAGAGGTAAAAATTCCTCCTCTAGGCCCTAGAAGTCTTGCCTGAAAAGCAAAAACCATCTCAAATTCATTGAGATGGTTCATTCATTTTTTGTGTTTATGTCATATTACAGTTAATAAATTTTTAAGAAGAGTCTAGGATCTCGTTAAGATTGCTCCATTAGCGCCCGCCAATCACAGCGATGTAGTTGGTCACCCATTCGTAGTAGGGCACGCAATCCATACGTCCATCGCCACAATCGGCCACAGGAGTTTTCCAGAAGAAGATGCGCTCAAAATTGTCGATGCCATTGGTCTTGCATCCCTCTGGCCCCAGCAGCTCGCTGGCCTGACAAGCGGCGGGCACCACCGGCACCGAGCCAAACCAAGCCGCCAGATCCCCCTGCACCTCCGGGTTCAGAGAATGTTCCATCCACAGGTAGGCACAGTTGGGGTGTTTGACAGTGGCGCTGAGCATGGTTGTATCTGCCCAGCCGGTGGCTCCCTCTTCCGGTATCACACTGGCGACAGGTTGACCTTCGGATCGCAACAGATTGACCTGGAAGGGCCAAGAGCTGGAGGCCACTACCCCTTCGTTGACAAAGTCATCCACCTGCACCGCCGCATCGTGCCAGTAGCGTCCAACCAGTTGCCGCTGCTGTCGCAATAGAGCTAGAGCAGCATTGAACTGTTCGCGGGTCAGCTCGTAGGGATCCGTGATGCCCAATTCTGGGCGGTGGGCCTTCAGGTAGAGGGCGGCATCGGCAATGTAGATGGAGCCATCGTAGGCTTGGATGCGGCCCTTGTTGGATTTGCCGTCTGGCAGGATTTTTTCTTCAAACACCACATCCCAACTGGTGGGGGGTTCCGGGAAAACCTTTGTGTTGTACATCAACACGTTGGATCCCCATTGATAGGGCACGCCGTAATGCTTGCCATCCACGGTATGCCAGGGAGCATCCCGCAGGCGCGGGTCGATGGTCTCCCAACTGGGGATCAGGCGGGGGTTAATCTGCTGTACCCGTTCCCCTTTGATCAGGCGTAGGGTGGCATCGCCGGAGGCCGTCACCAGATCAAAGCCGCCCTCATTCATCAGGGCTACCATCTCATCGGAGGTTGCCGCCACCTTAACGCTGACTTGGCAGCCGGTTTCTTTCTCAAAGCCGGTCACCCAGTCATAGGCGGGATCCGTTTCCCCCCGTTCGATATAGCCTGCCCAAGCCACAATCGAGACCGCCCCTTCTGGACGACCCAAGCGATACAGGGGCCCACGGGCAGCATGAGCGGAATGGGGGGTCAGCAGCAACGTGAGCAAGGCCAAGCCCAATAAGAGCAGAAGAGTTAGCCAGAGGCGAAACAGAATAGACCCCAGCTTCTTGGCCTGTAGGGGAATGAAGGGGTTCAGGTTGGCCATCACAGGCTTCTCCCAGGCAACAACTGCGCTGGCATCAAGGGTAGATCATTCCTCGAAGAGATCCCGCTACATTGAAAACAATCTCGACAACTCTCTATTCGACTCCACAGTTCTGGATCCCCCTCAATGGTTTCACTGTTGCCCAAGGATGGGATTCCGTCTCGCTCAAGCGACCAGCAGGGCGGGGTCAAAGCAATGGCACCGCAGGGAATCAAATGCCCTCTAGGCTGACGTTGAGAAAGCGGGCGATCTCGGCTGCCTGGTTTTCGATCTCCGTCAGGGGGGGAGGCTGGCCCACTCCGGTGAGGGGGATGTCGCCACGTCCTTTCACCCGCAAGTAGATGGCTCGGCGGGGGTTAAGCCCCTCTCTCAGCTCCACCCGTAAGCTTTGCACATCGGCAAAGTCATACTCCAGGCGGACTTCACGGTTTTTGCCCGGAAAGCCCTGGCGCACCAGCGTTATCTTTTGCGTGCGCCGGTCGAACTCGTTGTAGCCGCCTCCCAAGTTCCAATACAAACTCAGCCACTGGTATAGCCCCGCCAGGGATCCGAGCACCCCGTAAAAGAGCATGGCAATGCCCTGGGGAATAAACACCAGGCTGGCGGGATCGGAAAAGGGGAGCAAATTGCGGTGGAGATAGCTGGAAAGGCCGGCCAAGGTAAAGCCCAGCCCTCCCCCCGTCAGCGCCACCGCCCAAAAGTACACGCTGGGCCGCCGCGACCCAATCACGGTGTAGCGCAGCAGATCCGCAGAACGGATTTCAGGAACAATGGCGGACACAGTTGGGATCCCTGCAGGTTTTCCAAGGCTGGCTTCCCCCATTCTATAGGCTATGGGCGGCAAGGGTTTTCCCCAGCAGAGGGGCGCTCAGGGGACTGGCAAGAGCTAGAGCCGCCTGGGGAATGGGGGCGGAAGTCCTCTGCGCTGTACAGCCCCTCTCCTGAAGGGAGTTAGGGATAGTTTTTATTGTTATGGCTCCTTTTGCTCCTTGTAAGAGCCGTAGCAGGGATCCCTGCTGGGGTTCTGAGGCGTTCTATCTGCTGACAGAGCCCAACAGCATACGCCAATGGGATCCCTCTCACCTCAGGGTTGGGTTTGGCGTGGGGTAACGATCCTGCCCTCCCCTGGGGCAACTTCCGAGGAACGGGGGCGGGCCGGCGCAGAGGGCTCATCAACGGCATTCGAGGGAGAGGCAGGGTTGGGATCCGGCTCAGGAGAGGCCGTTTGTTGCGGTTCTGCGGCAGGGGGAGAAGGCTGAGGCTCAGGGATTGGGTCTGGCAGGGCTGGCGGCTGGGGTAGGGCGTCTTGGGCCGTTCGTTCCCCAAAAGCCGATAAGGCAATGGCAGCTTCCCCGCGGCTGACCGGCTCGAAGGGGTTGAAGGTGCGGATGGGGCCAAAGGTGCGCAGCACGGTGGAGGCATTCTCTAGGCTGCGATCGGCTACTAGAGCAGGAATGGCTTCAGGAGGAATTTGCGCCGCATCGGTGAACCCCCAGCGCTCCTCCAGCTCCGCTCGGGATCCCTTGATCTGGCCGGGAGGTAAGTCCAGAGGCACCTTCATGCGGATCAACTCTGCCCGCGACAGCAGGCTGTTGGGGCGAAACTCTCGATTGGCATCTCCGGCAATTATGCCGGCAGCTCCCAGGGCTTGAATGTAGCGAAAGTTGGGATCCTCTTCCGGCACATCCAAAAAGAGGGGGCGTTCCGAGGGGGATCCCAGGCGGATTTGCCGGCTGGGCTCATCGGCGTGGATGGCGTTGTTGGCCAACACCAGCCAACGGGCAAATTCTCCGCGACGAACGCTGCGCTGCGGCTGAAATTCGCTGCTGGAGATATCGGCAAAAACTCCCAACCGATCTAGGTATCCCACCGAACGGGCCACCAGAGATCCGGGCTCCAAGTCTGTAAAGCGGCTGCTGTCCGGGCTGGGCAGGGGTGAGGAAGGGGTGGGAGCAGTGGGGATCGAGATAGAGGGTGGGATGGATCCCGGCAAAGGTTGAGGCGAGGGAGATGCCGGCAGCTCAGGTTGGGCTGTGGGCAGACCTACTGGGCGTACAGCGCGCTCCAGCCGTTCTCCCCACTCGGTTCCCTGACAGGCCGACAACAGCCAGAGCAGCGGAATAAGGCTGCCGAGCTTGAGCCAGGGGCCAGGCCGCATAGGTTTAGACTGATGATGCACCGCTCTACCTTTCTCTATTGGTCTCTATTGGGCCCATTTGCGGCTGAACTCCTCCAGCACGTCCAGCAGGTTAAGCAGGCTTTGCATCGGCAGGAGATCGGCCAGGGGCAATTCTTTGCGCCCACCCCCCACTTTCACCGGGATCCCTTGCAAGATCTCTGTGACGGCGTCCTCATCCACCTTGCCTGCCATCACCTGGGGTGCCAGTCGCTCCGCCAAAAGAGTATGCAGGTGGGCATCGCGCAGGTAAAGATGCCAGCGGGCCACATCGATGTAAACTTCTTTACCAATGGCAGCAGCTAATTGCTCAATGTCTGGGTTACTGGGCACTTTGGCCATCCCTCAGCTCCGTTGGGGGTTGCGTCTGCCCCTCCCTCAGATCATAACCCGAACCCAAGGACTCCTCAGGGAGAGCTGGCAGCCGAGCGGTCGGGTAGAGGTAGGGCGAAGTTCTCTTGCAGCTGCCGCAGCATCAACAGGTGTTCCAGAGCTAGGCGATCCCGTTCTGTCCGCAACTGGCTCAGTTGGGCCTGAATTTGGCGGATATCGGCCTCGTCGGAGTCCCAGGTTTGCAAAAGGCGGTAGAGGCGCTCTTGTTGGTTGGCAATTTGCCGGTTTAGGCGGGCTAGACGGCGGCTGAACTCCACATCCATTTCCTCTGCCAGCTCGGGATCCGGCAGCAGGGCCAAGCGATCCCAATGGATGCCCAGGTCGGCCAAGCTTGGCGGGGGCGGATCCAACTCCTTGAGAAGGGGGAAGTCCGGAAAGGGCGATAGCTCCGTCTTGGGAGGGGCCCATTGGTTTTGATCGGGGGCAGGGGTGAGACGGGATCCGGGTGAAGGCAGGTTTGTGGGCTGGGGGGCAGGCTCCTGTCCACTGGGAGAGGAGTGCAACTGCTTCGGACTCCGTCCCGCCGGCGCGAACGGCGCTGCCAGATGGCTACTGCTGGGATCTGCCTGGGCCGACAGGGATCCCAGACTGCATAGCCAAAGGCAGACTCCTAGCCCACAAGCCCAGCGAACTGCTTTTTCCACCCTGCGCTCCTCAGTCTTTCTCAAGCCTGCTCAGGTCATTCCCAGCCCACCAAGGACTCCGTCCCGTTGATGCGAACGGCTCCGGTCCCGTTGGCGGAGCGAGATCCACGGTCGGGCATTGCCTCAAACAAAATCGAGTAGGCATCTTGTTTTTGCCCCGCCTCGAAAAGATAGCGTTGGGCAACACGAGCAGAGGCAGGCACGATGGCCACGCGCACCGGCGGATCTTCCAGCGATACCAAAGGCTGGGGATGAGACCAACGCCATCCCACCCAGCCCGCCCCTGCCAAGGCCACTACAGCCGCTGCCACCCGTCCCCAAGGGGTGCCCTTACGTTGCCGCCAGCCCAGGTCGAGCACCGGCCTCCGATCCAGCTCAGCGAACACACGGCTAATCAACAGCTCCGTCTGGGTGGAGTTCAAGGTTGGGGCCTTGAGATTGGCCAAACCGGCCTGCAGAGCTGCCAGTTGGCTGTACAGTTGCCGCGCCTGAGGATCGCTGGCCAGCCAATCTTCCACCTGCCGCGCCTCTTGAGACGACAATTCCCCATCCAAGTAGGCGCTCAACTGTTCAAAACGCTCATCCACCACCGGCAGCTCTTGCTGGGGATCCCTGGGGTCGGGGTTGGGGTTGCCGCGAACCATGGTCATTCACCATTAAGGTAGGGTTTTAGGGTGGATTGTAGGCGGGCGCGGGCGCGCGCAATGCGAGACTTAACAGTGCCCAAAGACACCCCTGTGATCTCGGCAATTTCCTCATAAGCCATCCCCTGAATTTCCCGCAGCAGGATTGTCTGGCGAAAGGCCTGCGGCAAGTCGCGGACGGCTTGGTGCAATCGCTCGTAGAACTCGCAGGTGGCGAGGTGCTCATGGGGACTGGGGCTCTCGCTGGGCAGCTCCCATTCCATCTCGCTATCCCGCATCTGAATCGGCGCATCCAGAGAAAGGGGCTGCTGCTGTCGTTTGCGCTTGCGCAGCTCGTCGTAAAACAGGTTGGTGGCGATCCGCCCCAGCCAGCTGCGAAATTTTGCCGGCTCCTGTAGGCGTTTCAGGTGGCGGTAGGCCCGGATCCAAACTTCCTGGGCCAAATCATGCCGGTCGTGCCAGTCGGGAGCAAGATGGTAGAGCACCTTGTCCACATGGGCCTGATGGCGACGCATCAGCTCGGCAAAAGCCTCCCGATGGGGCTGGGATCCCTGCTGACAGATCAGCACCAGATCCACATCAGCGAGCTTTTCGGGCCGCACAGGCACGTTCTTCACCAAGACCGACCAGCGCTGGCCACTGATGTCGCTGAGGGCAGCATCCATAGGCATCCATAAGTTCTAACAACAACAGCGGAGGGATCCCCTCCCAGACAGAACCTCTGTTGCCCAGACGAAATGGCAGAGTTTGGGTTCCCCCCACCCTCAAACCGAGGGTAGCTCCAGAGGCTCTGAGGGCCGTACCGGCAAGACCGCCTCCTCATTGGATCTTGGCGCACATGGCGGGGTGGTGGATTGCAGGATAGCTCTTGAGTTGGTAACTGGGCTACAGTGGGCTTGCGGTATGGTGAAACGTCCGACCCGCCATGGCTTCCGATGCTCCTGTTGCCCTTCTCTCCGAGCTCAAGGCGGTGCCAATGTTGGCCGAACTTTCGGCGACGTCCTTGCAATGGTTGGGATCCCAGGTCAAGCTGCGGGATATCCCGGCGGGACAGGCCCTCTTCATGCAAGATGCCTGGGGCAGCGTAGTTTATCTGATCCTCGCCGGCTGGGCTAAGGTGCGGCGGGCTTTGCGGGCGCAAGACAGCACCAAAACCCTTGCCTTGCTGGGGCCGGGCGCTTGGGTGGGGGAAATGGCGGTACTGGACGAAGCTCCCCGCTCGCGAGATGTGCTGGCCCTAACCCCGCTGCGGGTGGCCGGGATCCCGGCGGCAACCTTCAAAGCACTGATGCTGCAGGAGCCGCAACTGTGTTACCAGCTGGCCTGCAGCCTCTCCCGTCGCCTGCGCCTGGCCAACTTGCAGGCGGATCTTGACCAGCAGAGCCCCCCGCTGCGAGTGGTGCATACGCTGGTGCAACTGGCGGAAGCTTTTGGCGAGAAGACCCCCCAGGGGATGCGCATTGTCTACCCTCCCCCCCAGGATTTGGCCGATATCAGCCAAGTTAGCCGGGAGACAGCCCTGGCGGTACTGAGCCGTCTGCAGCAGCAGGGGGTTATTCAGCCGCTGCCGGAGCAACAGTCTTTGCTGCTGATCCAGTACGCCAAACTGCTGGAGGCCACCCGTCTGCTTTAGATATTGAAGATATTGACCCATGTCTCCCCAACCGATTTCTCCCCATCCAGGACAAGAATCTGTCTGGGACTATCCGCGCCCACCTCGTCTGGAGCCCACCACAGAACTGGTGGAAGTTCTCTTCAATGGCGAGCTCATTGCCCAAAGCCGCCGTTGCTACCGCGTCCTGGAAACCAGCCACCCGCCCACCTACTACATTCCCCCCACCGACGTTCGACTGCAGTATCTCCGCCCCAGCTCTCGCACCTCTTTCTGTGAGTTCAAAGGGGCTGCCTGCTACTGGACAGTTCAGGTCGGATCCCAAACAGCCGTAGATGCCGCCTGGAGCTATCCGGATCCCAGCCCGGCGTTTTTGCCCATCCGCGACTACCTTGCCTTTTATCCAGGCCGTGTGCAGGAGTGCCGGGTAGGTGGAGAACGAGTCCGGCCTCAACCCGGAGATTTCTACGGCGGTTGGATCACCTCAAAGGTCGTAGGCCCTTTCAAAGGAGAGCCGGGTAGCTGGAACTGGTAGGGGCGGAGCAGCGATTCCCGAGGGGGGATCCCTTTTACCCACGAAAAGGACTACAGTTAAGTCGATGCGGGTAAGTTGTCCAAGGACTCCGTCCCGCTGGCACGAACAGGAGAGCGCGGACAAAAACCATGACGGTGCGGGTGCCCCTCGACTATTATCGGGTTTTGATGCTGTCGGCACGGGCAGATGAGCATCAGATTGAACAGGCATACCGGGAGCGGATCGATCTCAAGCCGGGCGAGCGCTCCTGGCTGTCGGGGTTCTCGCCACAGGCTGTGGAAGCTCGCGCCCAGATGATCCAAGAGGCGGCTTCTGTGCTGCTGAACCCTGAGGCACGACGAAACTACGACGAACACCTCATGCCAACGGATCCCACCTTGACGGTGGAGGAGGCGCACCTACCGGGAGTGCTGTGCTTGTATTGCGAAGCCGGAGAGTACCAGGCTGCGTTGGACTTGGCTCAACACCTGTTGGAGCAGGGCCACCCTGCTCGTTCCGATGCCATTTTGGCGCGGGCCATCGCTCGTCTGGAACTGGGTCGAGAAGCCTGGCAACAGGGATCCTATGAAGAGGCGGCGCGTTCCCTACAGGCGGGCTTGGCGGAGCTGGAGGAGTATCAGGCCTTTCCGCAGATGCAAGCGGAGATCCGTATCGATTTGGGCAAGCTGCGTCCCTATCGCATTTTGCAACTCCTCAGCCACGAGGCCCATGCTCCCGCCCCAGCCGGAAGAGAGACTCTTGTGCTCCGCACCGCTGATGCGAATGGGGAGCGGCAGCAGGGACTGGCTCTCCTCAAAGCCATGCTGGACGAACGGGGCGGCATCGAGGGGATGGGGCAAGATGGCTCTGGCCTCAGCACCGAAGATTTCCTGCGCTTTATCCAACGGGTACGTCGCCACCTCACCCTCAAAGAACAGCAGGAGTTGTTCGAGCGGGAGGCTGAGCGTCCCTCGATGGTGGCCGCCTACTTGGCCGTGCAGGTGTTGCTGGCGGCAGGTTATCTGGAAAACCGCCCGGCTCTGGTGCGGCGTGCTCGCGGCTACCTGGCTCGTCTGGCGCAGCGGCAGGATGTGCATCTGGAGCAGGCCATCTGTAGTCTGTTGCTGGGGCAGACCGAAGACGCGCTCGCCCATCTGCGCTCCACCCAAGAAGTAGAGGCCTTGCAGTTTATCGAAGAACACTCCGCCGGTTCTCCCGACCATCTGCCGGGTCTGTGCCGCTTCACAGAAAAATGGTTTCAGGAGGAGGTGTTCCCGGAGTTCCGCGGTCTGGAAGCCGCCCAAGTGACGTTGCAAGCCTACTTCGACAACCCCCAAGTACAAGCTTACCTGGACGAAATGCCCAGCCGCGAAGACCCGCCGGCAGGGATGCTCTCTCCCAGTGCTCCGCACCGCTGTCGCGAACAAGCCCCCCATCCCCCACCTCATTTGCCTGCCGTGGTGGGTCCTGAGCCAACCCAGGAATTGTATCGCCCACCCGCCCCTTGGCAACAGGGGGTGCCAGAACCCCCGCGCCTCTCGGATTTGCCCTCTTACCGCAGCACCCCCAAGGCGGGCGTCTCTGCTCTTGCGGATGAGAGTTCTAGTGCTCCGCACCGCTGTCGCGAACGCGCCCAAGACCGTTCCCCTCAGGGGGACGGAGTCCAGGGCCTAAGGTCCGCTGGCGCGATCGGTTTGCAGGATGTGGAGCGTTACCGCCGCAGCCGCTTGGGATCCCGTAAGCGTCCTGCCCTTCCCGCCGTGGGCTTCGCACCGCTGACGCGAGTGGCCGGGGTAGTTGGTGTGGGCATTCTCTCCCTGCTGGTCATCTGGCAAATGCTGCGGGGCCTCTTCACGCCGCCGCCGGCACCACCGCTGGAGCAACCCCAGGTGCAAATTGAGCAGCCGCCGGTTGACATATCGCTACGCGACGCCTCCGCGAACGACAATCCCGGCCAGACAGAACCCGCTCCCCCGCCTGAGCTAACTGGCCCTCTGGCGGAGTGGCAAGGAGTACAACAGGTGCGGGTGGTCTCCAACGATGGCCTCAACATTCGCCAGCAACCCAGCCTGACGGGAGCCATTGTCGGGACAGCCCCACGCCAAGCCCTGCTGCGGGTGGTGGAGGTGCAGGCTGGGGAGGGACAGGTGCCCGTCTGGCTGCGCATCGAGCGAGATGGCGCGCCCGGGGGATGGGTCGCCGCCCAGTCGGGCTCCACCCGTCTGGTGGAACGGCTCTAGCTCTGATACATTTACGCTGAACACTGCTGAACATCACTGTTCAACTATGCAGCGATAGCATCCTGTTTGTTTCCAAACAGAATGGCGGTATCCCGCAAAGCTTTGAGTAGAATACCCAAAGCGCAGTTTCCGTGTCGTCTTACTACCAATTTTCTGCTTTGCTTTGGCTACCATGTTGGCAGACTCGAAAGTAAACAGAAAGATCAACTGGTAGTAATCCGTACTGAACATATTATACATTATTTTCAGTATAGTTGAGCTTATTATTGACTAGAGTCATGCTCCCTTGCTGCCAGCTGTTATTGCTCCGCAACGCTGCTGCGACCGCGCTACGGGGACGGAGTTCTCGGTCCCGCCCTTTTAAGGGGTATAGTCTGCTTCCTTCTCAACTGTTGTGGATATTCTGCGGAATGCCCCGCTGGGGATTTATCTGGAAGAGCCTCGCACCTGGCTACATTGCCTGGATCCGCGGGTTAAGCTGGCCTGGCTGCTCAGCTTTCTCCTCAGCCCCATTTTGGCCGGCAATGGTTGGCGCTTGGCCGTGGTGGTGGCTCTTCTGCTGCTAACTGTGGCGGCCCGTCTGCCGCGCCGGGTTTGGTCGGGCCAACTCTCCCTGGTGCTGGCCCTGAGCCTGCTCACCTTTGGGATCACCAGCTTGGCGCCGGATGGATTGGGGGTTTTTCCCCAACCGCAACGGCAGGATATGCAGGTGGTGGGCTATGGGCTGACCGGGATCCCCGCTGTTCCCGTTAGCGGTGCAGGGCACTTCGACTTGGCCGTAGAACAGGGATCCCCAGACCGTGCCTGGCGGGAGCAAACCCGTGCTTGGCAAACCCCTTACCGCTACCGCCTTGTTCAATTTTCCCTGTTGGGGCGAACCTTTCAGGTCTCCCGCCGTTCTCTATCGGTGGCGCTGCGGCTGGGCACCCTCATTTTTACGTTGCTCTACGCCACCCATTTGTTTCTGTTGACCACGGCCCCCGAAGAAATTGCCGAGGGGATCGGCCAATGGTTGCAGCCTCTCAAGCGTTGGAGATGGCCGATTGCCGAAGTAATTCTCACCCTCACCTTGGCGCTGCGCTTTCTGCCTTTGGTGATGGAAGAGGTGCAAAACTTGGCGCGGGCGGTGCGAACTCGGGATGTGCGCTGGGGATCCCTAAGTTTCCGGGGCGGGATGCAAACCCTGCTGGCCTTGGTGGAGCGCTTTTTTGAAAACTTGCTCCTGCGTGCCGAACAGACGGCTATGGCAATGCAGGCCCGTGGGCTGACCGGCCCAGACCATCCCCTGCGCTGGCACCGCCTACAACTGCGGCGGCTGGATCGCGGCCTACTGTCTCTACTGCCCCTGTTTTGGCTGCTCAGAACCTTGTCCCCCTAAGGTGACCGGCAACACAGCTTTTTCCTACCCAGGGGGATGGGGCTCGTCGCTGCCCATCGGCAGGAGCAGCCGAGAGACACAACGCCCATCGGAAGAGAGGTAAAAGGAGAGCTGGCCCCCCATCCGCTGCACCACCCGTTGACACAGGCTGAGTTCCAGACCAGGACTTACCGATAGAGGCGACTTGAGCAGAGGATCCGCGTAGATCACCTGGTTCGGATCCAACTGAAGGGCGGCCATCAGGTGAGGGTCGAAGCTGCCCTGATCCACCACCAGCAGCTCTGCATAGCCAAAGGGCTCCGCATCGCTATCGCGAACGCTGGCTTGGCTCCACAGATCCAGCCGCCCCCCTTCCGGGCTGCGCAAAATAGCGGCTGTCAACACCTCCCAGAGCACCATCTCCAGTCGTTCGGGATCCCCCTGGACGGCAATGCTCATGTCCCCATGGGCCCGCGGCCATAACTTGCGTTTTTGGGTCAGGGCCTCCACTCGGCGTAGGCTTTTGCGCACCAAGGTTGCCAAGGGCACCGACCGCAACTGCGGCTGCACCTGCCAAGTTTCCGACTGCAACAACGGCCCTGTGGAGACGGTCAGATCCCGCAGCCCTCTGCCGATCTCCACCACCTTTTGCCAGCGGGTGGCTTCGTCTCCGGGAATCTCCGGCACCTGACCCAGGCGGCGCAGGCTGTCCAGAAGGGCATTCTGCATGTCCATCAGGCGGCGGTGTTTGTACCAGTTCAACTCCCTGAGCACCTCCTGCTGCTCTTGCAAAGTTTGCATCCAGAGCAAGCGCCGCAGCGTCCAGCCGCAGGTCTGGGCGATCAACATCACAGCCGCCCGCTCGTCGGGATCCCAAACCTTGCCCGCTTCTGCCCCCAAGATCAAAACTCCCAAAGCTCCCGCCTGCGAGGAGTTTGTCTCCCCCAGCGCCACCAGCAGCCAGGATCCCAGGCCGGCAGCAAAGTGCTCCGCACCGCTGACGCGACTGAGCCAAGTGCGGCTGGCAGGGGGGATCTGCTCCTGGGTGAGCGGCAGAGGTTCTGCCGACTGCAGCGCGTAGGCCAGTAGGGGATCTTGCAGGTCGATCTCGGTGGAGCCGGTCTCCGTCCCGGCAGCGGTAGTAAAAGGCCCCTGGAGCTGAGCCCGGCTCTCCCCCGGCTGCCAACTAACCATGAGCGCCAGAGGGATCCCCAGCAATTGGGCCGTCTGTCGAGTGGTAGTGGTGTACAGATCTGACAAGGTGGCCAAGTTTGGCAAGGTTGAACAAGTGGTGATCAGGCCCTTGAGCAATTGCTCTTGTCGTTGCCGGCGTTGTTCTGACCGAATTTGCCGCAGGATCACCCCCACCTGTTGGGCAATCCCCCGCAGCAGTTGCCGCTCTTCCCGGCTCCAGGCCCGTAGCTGGGGATGCAACACCAAGAGCAGCCCTTCCACAGGTGTGGTGGCGGTACCGCCGACCCCGGTGTGGGTCAGCATCAGGGAACGAACTCCTGCCAGTTCCTGCCGCCAAGAGAGCAGGCGCAGATCTTGGTCGTAGTTTTCTGCCACCACCACCTCGCTGCGCATGAGATCCTGCCAGTCCTGGTCGCTCAGAGGGCTGAACTGCTGCGGCAAAGTCTGCTTGCCCTGTTGCTCCGCGACGCTGCGGTACTCGTAGAAGAGGCGGGGGATGGGGCTGTCGGGATCCACCGTCAACACGGCCACTGCACCGACTTTCAGGCGCTGGGCCAGGCCGACAACGGCTTGCTGGAGAGCCTGTTGCAGCTCCGCCGGGTTGTAAAGCGAGCGGCCCACCTGTTGCACAAACTCTTGGTCATCGGCCAACTGGCGAATGCGGCGATCCAGATTTTCTATGGGGGCAGCCAAGGCCAACCCATTGGCGGCAGCAGCTACCAACTGTCGCTCAGCGGCTTGCCAGGTACGGGGCACATCCGATTGCACCCAGATGAACCCCAGCAGATCCTTTTCCAGCAAAATCGGGGCCGCCAAAACGGCCTGGGCCCGCAACTGCTGCATCAGCTTGGGGGGAACCTCAGAGCGAGTCGTCCCTGTGCCGCCCACCACCACCTGGCCATCGGCGAGGGTGTAGTACATGTCCCCCAATTCCCGCAGCGAAAGGCTGACCTCCCCTGTTGGCCCTGCTCCGACTTTAGCCCTTTTGGGAACAGGGGGCTGAGAGGACTCCGTCCCCCCGCTGTTGCCAACAGCTTTGGGGGCGCTTCCATGGGGGACGAATTGCCCCTGGCCGCGCTCGTGCCAATACACCTGAATGTGGACAGCGCCCAGAAAAGACTGTAACTCCTGCCTCACCAGGCTGACCCGTTCCTGCAGGGATCTCACCTGGCGCATCGCTGTTCCCAACCTCAGGAGTGGATCCTCAAGGCGCTTTTCGGTCTGCTGCTGCCAAGCGTTTTCCAACTCCTGCAGAGAGGCTGCCAACTGCCCCAGCAAAATCCCCAGGAGAGCCTTTTCGTCCTCATGGGTGGTAACCCCCCACATTTGGGATCCCAACATCAGGATCCCCAAGCAGCGCCGCCGTCCCACTGCCGTTCGCGACAGCGGGCCGTAGGCCGAGAAGGGATAAATGAAACAGCCCTGGATCCCGCCCAGTCGCCTGGCCTCCCGCTGCCAAATGCCCATGCGCGGTTCCTGAGAGAGGTCGGGCAGGCTGATCGGTCGCTGCTCGATCACCACCTGCTCCAGGATCTCCCCCGGCTGTAGAGGATGCACCGCCCGCAGTAGGGTTTGATCCTCAAGAAGGGTCACTCCCCCCTGACCCACCAACTGGTGATTTGGATAGTCGTAAAAGGCCAGCCAGATCAGCGGCGCCCCAAACGCCGCCTTGACATACTCCAGCGTGAGCTG
Source organism: Synechococcus sp. JA-2-3B'a(2-13) (assembly GCF_000013225.1). Taxonomy (NCBI): domain Bacteria; kingdom Bacillati; phylum Cyanobacteriota; class Cyanophyceae; order Synechococcales; family Synechococcaceae; genus Synechococcus; species Synechococcus sp. JA-2-3B'a(2-13). The sequence goes on along the minus strand of NC_007776.1, from coordinate 1,526,704 downwards.
AACGAGGGTGTTGGCATCGCTCTGCTCCCGCATCTGCTGCAAGGTTGCTTGCAGGGCCACCAGGGGAGATATTGGCCCAGCTCTATCGGAATGAGGGGGAACAGACTGAACCATACCTGTGTGGAGCTATTCTGCGGGTTCCTCTGCAAGTCAATGCCCTCTCAGCCAGATCTCCGTCGGATCTGAGCCTTATTTGTTGCTGGGCAACGCTGAGGCAACAGGTGAGAAGAAGAGAGCCCGGACTTGTTGCTGTTTGGAACAACTTTGGCATACTCTCCGCCCCAAGGGGCAGGGATTCTCGACGTCGGGCGTTCGCCCCATCCTCGACGCAGTGAAAGATTTGGTTTTCATCTCTCACCCAGCCCCAGTGTAGTCTGTCTGCAGCCGTCCTTCATGGCTTCCTAACTTCCCTGGGGTTGGTCGCGGAACGCTTGGAGCATGACTCTAGTCAATAATAAGCTCAACTATACTGAAAATAATGTATAATATGTTCAGTACGGATTACTACCAGTTGATCTTTCTGTTTACTTTCGAGTCTGCCAACATGGTAGCCAAAGCAAAGCAGAAAATTGGTAGTAAGACGACACGGAAACTGCGCTTTGGGTATTCTACTCAAAGCTTTGCGGGATACCGCCATTCTGTTTGGAAACAAACAGAATGCTATCGCTGCATAGTTGAACAGTGATGTTCAGCAGTGTTCAGCGTAAATGTATCAGAGTGTCTCAATCTAGTTTGGAATGACTGTAATTTCAGGAAGGCTTCACCACTGGGATCCCTCGCAGCTTGTGAGTATGGGTCACCAAGCTCTGGACAAAGTGTTGAAAGCGCTGTTGTAGCTTCTCGTCTTTGAGATTGCCTTGCTCGTCAAAAGCGTTCCAAGCCCGACCGATGGCGATTTGCTCTGGGATCACCCAGCCATGCACCCAACGCACAATCAAGCGCATCTGGTTCAGGGTATTGCTGTTGCTCTCGCCGCCCAAAACGCTGATTAACCCAAAGACCTTACCCTCCAGTTGCTCAAAACTCAACAGATCCAGTGCATTTTTCAGGCTGCCGCTGATGCCGCCGTGGTACTCCGGGCTGGCTAGGATGATCCCATCCGCCCGCTTCATGGTTGCTCGTAGGACTGCCACATCGGGATAATCTGCATAGGATTCCGAGCCATCCACAAAGGGCAACTTCATCTGCCGCAGATCGAGGATGTGCAACGGGATCCCCAACTTCTCAAACTCGCGCCGCGCCACCTCCAGCGCCTGGTACGTCAGGGAATTGGGCCGCAAGCTGCCCCCGATTGCCACGAAACGAGCCGCAGAGGTTTCAGCCATGGTGGTTTGAGGATTGCCAGTGAGGGCTTGTAGAGGAGACATGGGCCGGACTCCCGAGCAGACATCAGTTACGTTGCAAACAATCATAACTCATACCAACTTCGAGTTGTAAAGATTTCCTTAACTTTTCTGCTCCGCAACGCTAACACGTTTGCCGAAGGGTCGCGTAGCGATAGCAGCCGGATTCCTATCCAGAACTGGGGATCTGAATACCTCTCGGCAAAGGGATCCAAGGCCAACGGATCACCTGCAGCAGGTTGGAAAAATCATCCCGCCAGACGGGATCCCCGGCCTGGGGCAAAAGGGGCTGCCAGGGATCCAGTTCCTGCAGGACTCCAGAGTTTTGGGCCAAAGGGCTCCGCCCTGCTGAGGCGGTCGTCGAAGCGTCGCGCGGCGATAACAGCACCCAGTGGGAAGGGGCCAGCCCCGCCTGGCGTTGCTCAGGGGAGAGATCCCGGTGGTCTTGGTGCCAAGCGTGAAGCTGCAGGGATCCGGCCAGGCCAGCCAACAGCGGGGCCAGGTCGAGGTGGCGGTTGGTGATGTTGAAGAGCAGCCAGCCGTGGGGCTTGAGCTTGCTGAGGTAGAGGGCCAAAGCCTCTTGCGTGAGCAAATGCACCGGCACTGCGTCAGAGCTGAAGGCATCCATCACCATCAGGTCGTAGCTGCCCTCTGGGATCCCCTTGAGGCTGAGCCGGGCATCACCGAGGATGACCTGCACCTGCGCCCGTGCCTGAGCCCACCGGAGATAGGAAAAATAGCGGCTCGCCCAATCGACCACGGTGGGATCCAACTCGAAAAACGTCCACTCATCCCCTGGCTCGGCATAGGCGGCCAACGTGCCGATCCCCAGCCCCAATACGGCAATGGCGGGCATGGGATCCACAGTCTGGGCTCTGAACGCCGCAAACACCTGCCCAACCGGCCCAGACCGAGAAAAATAGGTCAGCGGCTCCAGCGCTTTTTCCGGATCCAAGTTTTGGCTGCCGTGTAGAGTGGTGCCGTGCAGAAGGCCACGAAAGGATCCCTGCTCAGTCCGGTACTCCACGATCCGGTTGAGGCCGAAGGCGCTGCGCTCGCTGTGGATCACCTGCAGTCCCGGCTGCAGCCAGGGTTGCCCCAGCAGCACAACCAACCCCGCCATTGCTCCCACCCAACCGACCTTGGCCTGCCAGCCAGGGGCTCCGCTCTGCTGCTGTGAACGGCTCTCCCCTGACACCAACAGCGCCAGCACCGCCCAGCCCAACGCCAAACCCACCCCAGCGCCCACCTGCAGCAACGCCTGCGGTTGAAAGTGCAACAGCAGCAAAGGCAGGAGCAGCCCCAGCCCCAGCCACAGGCCCACCCGCCCCCCCTGAGCCCCCAGCACTGCCAGCGACATCCCCAGCAACAGGGGATATTCCAGCACTGTCTCAAACACCTGCGGTGCCAAGAGAGCAGAGAACATTCCCCCTAAGCTCCCCCCCAAAGCCAGCCACAGGTAAAACTGCGTCAACTGCTCCACCGGCGGGCGACGGCAAGCCAACCGGCTGTGGCAGCCCCAGCTCACCAGCCCAAAGGTGGTCAGATGCAGCGGCAAAAGCAAAAAACCCGGCCTCACCCAGCCCAAGACCTGTGTCCCCACCGCCCCGCAGGCCAGAAGAGCTGTCGTTCCCAAAACCCCCTTATTGGGGTGGATCCCCCCGAAAGCCAGCATGAATGTCAGCAGATAGATCCCCAGGGGGATGGCCCACAACAGGGGCACCGCCGCCACGTCGGTGGTCAACAGAGTGGTGACCGCCACCAACAGGCCCGCCGGCAAAAAAGCCAGCCCCGCCCAGCGCCAACGCTCTCGCCAGGAAACAGCCCAATTCCCCAGAGCAGCGCTGGATCCCTGGGAATCCGCCCCACGTTCTTGTGGCTCGGCAACGCCGTTGCAACTGAGCAGCAGACCCACCCCGCTCAGCAGCACCAGGGCTGCCACCAGCGCGTAGGATCCCGTCCACAGGAGAGTTTGCCAAGCCAAAGACAGACGAGGCTCCAACACCAGCGGGTACCCCAGCAGCCCGCCCAAGCTGCCGGCATTGCTGGCCACATAGAGAAAATAGGGATCCAAAGCCTCCCGTTGCCCCGCGACCCCTCTTGCCGCCAACCCCCGTTGCAGCAACGGCGTCGTCGCCGACAGGAGAAACAGCGGCACCCCAGCTCCCAAAGTCAAGTTTGCCAACAGAGCGAGAGGGGGCCACCATCCTTCCGGTTGGCCGGGGATCCCCAGCTGAAAGGGCAGAAGCCTCAGCCCGACCAGCAGCAAGATCCCGTGGATCAGCACCCCCATCCTGGGATTGAGCCCGCGCCCCAGCCGGTCTGCCCACAGGTAGCCCAGCAGCAGGGTGGCCTGAAAAAAGGCCAGGCAGGTATTCCACACCAGGGGGGATCCCCCCCACAGCGGCAACAGCAACTTGCCCAGCAGCAACTGTCCCCAAAAGAGGCAAAAAGCGCTACCAAACAAGCTGAGGCCAACTAGCCAAACCAAAGCCGACCCACCGCAAAACCCTCAACTGCCAGTATTCCCCACTTTCTCCCGGAAGCTTGAGATGGGATGTTGTAGCCGCTTGGTGGTGCCCCTTGGGATCACCCAACTCAGAGGAAGGCCGATCCTTGTTCCTCGATTCAAGTGCGCCAACGGGTGGAAGGGGGCCACCCTCCGCCAGTACTCTCAGCTAGAAATCGCAGGAGCCCCGCACTGTACCCGTAGGGTCAGTGCCGGGAGGAATGCGAGGTTACAATAGAACCATGACCCAAGTCCTGACCGTCTCCTGCAAGCTCAAGGTAGCCCAGTCGCAAGCCGCCAAATTGGACGCGACTTTGGAGGCTTTTGGCCAAGCCTTGAATTGGGTCAACCAGAACACGCCGGAGAAGATCGTCAACGCGGTCAAGCTGCAATCCCTTTGCTACTACGAGATTCGAGCCCGGTTTGGCTTGTCCAGTAACTTGGCAAGGACTACGTCCCGCTTACGCGACCAACAGGTGTGCAGACGGGTAGCGGGTTCCCGCAAAGTGGCTAAGCAGAAAAAGCGTCCCGTCAAGGAGTTTAAGAGCGGCTTTGTTACCTACGACGCTCGCATCTTTTCGTTCCGTCAAAAAGACTGGACGGTGTCGCTGACCACGGTGGAAGGGAGAGAACGCTTTGAACTGGCCATTGGCAACTACCAGCGTGGGATGCTGGCTGGTTCCAACCCCAAATCTGCCACCCTGGTCAAGCGCAAAGATGGCTCCTACTACATCCAGATTTGCGTAGAGAAAAAGCCACCCAAGCAACAAGATACCGACAAGGTGATCGGGGTGGACTTGGGAAGGACAGATATTGCCCATACATCGGAAGGAGATAACTGGAATGGACAGCAGTTGAACAGAGTCCGAGAGCGCTACTCCCGGTTGAGGGCGGTACTCCAACGCAAAGCCAGTAAGGGCACACGCAGTTCGCGGCGCAGATGCAGAGAACTGTTGCAACGGCTGTCTGGCAAGGAGAGACGCTTTCAAACGTGGGTCAATCATCGCATCTCCAAAGCTATTGTCTCTAGGGCAAAGACCACAAACAGCGCTATTGCCCTGGAAGACCTGACAGGGATCCGGGAAAGGGTCAATCAACAGCCGCGCAACAAGGCCGAACGGCGCAGAACCAACAGTTGGGCGTTCTACCAGCTACGCCAGTTTCTGGAATACAAGGCGAGAGTTGCAGGGGTTTCTCTGGTTCTTGTGCCGCCTGCCTACACGTCGCAGACCTGTCACAAGTGTTTACACATCCATCCCGATCCTGCGCAATCCTACCGCAGTGGTAAGTCGTTTAAGTGTGGGCACTGTGGATGGGAAGGAGATGCGGACTTGAATGGTGCAAACGTAATTGCGCTCTTGGGGGCTGCCGTAAACCAGCCTAGAGGTTCGGGCCTGTTTTGTTCTCTGGTAGAGCAGAGCAGGCTCAGGGCTACTGAAAGCCCGCTCCGTACCGCTTAGCGGTCGGAGCCGGGTAGTTTACTTGCCCCGATCACAAGAACTTTGTCCCGCTGTCGCGAACGGTTAGGATCGCAACGCTGACTCAAACCTACACTGCACCCCCATGTTGCCATGCAGCGCCAACGCGAACACAGAGCATCGCTGGCTCTGGCGTGACCAGCCCATTCGCTACCAACAGTCGGGATCCACAGGCCCAGCCGTGTTGCTCATCCATGGCTTTGGGGCCAGCAGCGACCATTGGCGGAAAAATTTGCCGGAGCTGGGGCAGCACTGTCAGGTGTATGCGGTCGATTTGTTGGGGTTTGGGGGATCCGCCAAGCCCCTGCCGGGATCCCCTTTGCCCTACACCTTTGAGACCTGGGGATCCCTGGTGGCAGACTTTGTCCGAGAGGTGGTGGGCCAGCCAGTCTATCTGGTGGGCAACTCGATTGGCTGCATTGTGGCTTTGCAGGCGGCGGTTCTGGATCCGGCCCAGGTTTTAGGGGTAGCGATGTTGGATCCCTCGCTGCGGCTGTTGCACGAGCGGAAACGGGGCCAGGTCTCCTGGCTGCGCCGCCGGTTCACCCCTTTGCTGCAATCCCTGCTGGGGTGGCCCCCCTTTGGTCGTTTCTTCTTTGCTCAGGTGGCCCAGGCTAGGGCCATTCGCAATATCCTCCTCCAAGCCTACGGGCGCAAAGAAGCGGTTACCGAGGAGCTGATCCAGCTTTTGCTCAAACCCGCTTTGGAGCCGGGGGCGGCAGAGGTCTTTTTGGCCTTTGTGCGCTATTCTCAGGGGCCTTTGGCTGAAGATCTCTTGCCTCAGCTCACCTGTCCCGTCTTGATCTTGTGGGGGGAAGCGGATCCCTGGGAACCCATTGCTCTGGGGCGGGCCCTGGCAGAGTTTCCTTGCGTGGTGGGGTTCATCCCATTGCCGGGGGTCGGCCATTGCCCCCAGGATGAAGCCCCCGAGCTGGTCAACCCGCTGCTGTTGGACTGGATCCGGGATCCCACCCGAAAACCTGAGAAAGGACTCCATTCTCTCCCCCCAGAAGAGGGGAGCTAGGAAGCGGCGCAGCAAGAGCTTCCCTGGGCTCAAGGATGGCGCGGGCTGCCCTTGGAATTCTCATAATCTACGCCCGACCAAGGTGCTCCAGTTGATCCAGGTTGGGGCCCCTCAGCCGGAATGCATGGCCAAACCCCTGGATGAAGCTACCAGTTTTGGGGACGATCTGACAGAAGTGAAAATCCGCCAAGCCCAGGATCATCTCGGCAATCTCGTACTTGGCGCGATAGAGGGCCTCAAACCCCTGCGCTTGCGCCTCTTCGCGGCTGAGAAACTGGGCTTCTCCGCTCACCATCACCCGCGACAGGGCATGGTTACTGCGGGGATCCCCTGGGGTGGGCGGCTCGTGGATGAGTAGCGCGGCCCGGGGATCCGCCCGCAAAGCCTGGGTGTGGGCAGAAAGATCGCTGATGACAATGGCAAAGCGCAAGGGATCCCGCTGCACCACAAAAGGCACCAACGACACCGCCGGGGATCCCTGCTCCAGCACCGCCAAGCTGGCCACCGGCTGGCCATCCAGCAGCATATTTAACTGTTCCAGCACCGACATGGTTGTCCTCCAGTCCCCTTGCTATTATCAGCTCCCCTGTACTGGGACAAGAGCCACAACCCTGCTTACAGGCTGTTCCTGGCCTGGTTGAACTCTGCCCGGCAGCTCGGAGCGTTGGGCATTAACGTTGTAAATAAAACTTTACAATCCTACGCAAAGCGAGCTACGCTGGGAAAGAAAGCACGAGGAGAACCCTATGACCCGATATCGCTCCGTCGTCGTCGAAGAAGGCGGTCGGCTGAACAACTACGCCATTGAGCCAGAAATGTATGTGGATAGCACCCCCCGCGTGGGCTTCACCGACTATGCAGAGCGCTTGAACGGGCGCTTGGCAATGATCGGCTTTGTTGCCCTGATCCTGTTTGAAGCTCTGTCTGGTACCACCCTGATTGGCTGGCTGCAGTCCCTGGGCCGATAAGCCAAAGAACGCTTCCTAGGAAGAGGGCTGTCTCTAATCGCCGATTGACTGTTCGCGATAGTGGGACGGAGTCCTCACTTTGTTGCACAATTCTCTACAACCTGATGTGCAAACGCTAGGCAGTTGTGCGAGTGTGCAGGGAGCGGGTGGTTAGGTTTATGTTTCTAGACCCCAGCTACCGTTTGAAATGTACCCCAAGCTCTGGGGGAAGTGACATACTCCCATCACTGACCCTACGGGTACAGTGTGGGCTTCTCGCTTCATTGGGGAGCCTACGCAAGAACCCTCTGCGAGCAGACACGGGATGTCCCACCGCGTAGCTGCACCAGATTCCGGCAAAAGCCGTTTTGTGCAACTACTCTCACCATACACCATGTGGGGGTATCTGTATCCCGACACTGACGCTACGGGTACAGTGCGGGGCTTAGCTAACCCCACACCCCGACAAGCTAACGCCTGTGGAGACTCCTCTGGCGGGGTGGTAGGTCTAAAACCTACCGCTAGTCAAGGGTTGCTGAAGCAGGAAGAAAGCAACAGCGCTGAGCAAAAATCTGTTCTGTTCAGTGCTGTGTAGGTCTTTCAGAGCGGCATCTCCCAGTGCAGCTCGACATGGGTATGGCCTTCCGGGGTGCGGGTGCGGTGCCAAGATCCCTTGGGTAGATAGCGGGCGATGGTGTTCATGGCCTTGCTGCCGTAGCCGCCGCTGAGGCCGGGAGCGTACTCGATACCATCGTTGACCACGGAAAGGCAGCAGTGGCGCTCCGTTTGGGCCAGCGACACCTTGACAAAGGAAGCATTGCCTTTGGGGGGTTGTACATGGGCGATGACATTGCCGATGGCCTCCCGCAAAAAGCGCAAGATGTCTTCTCGCTGATCAAACCACTCGCCGGTGTTGGGCTCCTGCAGAGGTTGCAGTTGGCGCTCCACAGACAGCGTCAGGCTGCCCGCTTGGATCAGCTCGTCCAGATAGATCTCGATGCCGCGATGCAACCCCTCTCGCAAGCTGGGGGAGATGCGCAGCTTGGCGGCTAGGGTGCGCACATCGTTGAGCTGATTCCGGATCCCGCGTCCGATCCTCTCCAGTTGCTCGAGCAGGTGGTCGTAGACGGTGGGATCGGGAGCTTTTCCCTGGTGCTGCTGCCATTGCAAGCTCTCCAAGTTGTCCATCACCACCTTCAGCTCCTGCAGCTCGCGATCGTGAATGTCGGTGGCTACTCGGTAGAGCAGCTTGCGAGCCTGGTCAATGGCGGCCTCCTGTTCGGCTCGGCGCAGGCGCTCCAGTTCCTGTTGCTGGGCCAAGAGCCGTTCTTGATTCTCCACAATGACCAAAGTGAGCAGCAGGCTCACCCCCGTTAGCCCACTGGCCAGGGCCGGCAAGACGAGAGGCCAAACCCAACGCCCCAGTAGAAACTGGGCCACAGCCCACCCTTCGTAAACGGCAAGCCCCACCACAGGCCGCAGGAGAAACTGCTGTTGCTTCCAGCCCCAAGGGCTCAAAAGTGCTCCGCACCGCTGACGCGAACGTAGGGGGGGACGATAAAGCACCAAAAGCAGTCCCGTTCCCACTCCCAGCAGCAAGACCACCGCAACCGCCACCCCCCCCGGCACGGATTGGTAGACCTCCCCGGTGAGCAGGCTGGAGAGGACTTGCGCCTGCAGCTCCACCGCCGCAATCTGGGATCCATCCGCAGTCCGCACTGGGAAGGTTTCGGGGTAGCCGCCCACAAAACCCACCAGGACAATTTTGTCCCGCAATTGGTCGGCAACTTCGGGATCGAGGGGAGGGATCCCTTCTTGGCCGCGGCAGGCTTGGCTGGGGTTGATCATCGGGGCAACAGACCCGGATCCTGCCTGGAGAACAGCTGGAGGGCAAACCCGTTCGATGGGGATGATGGGGATCCCGTGCTGGGATCCGAGGGGGTTGAATTGGATCGGCTGCAACCCCCGCTCGCGAAACCAGCGGCTGGCCCGCTCCGGGTCGTATTTGGCAAAAGCCAGAGCCTCGACCGAGGCGAACATCTGCTCCTCTTGGCTGTCGCGGCGCAGGTAGAGCCCCCGCAACTGGGCCTGGCGCAGGATCCCGGCACTGTCTACCCGATGTTGCACCACCCCCTGCACATGCTCTGGCGGCACCAGGTACTCCAGCCGCAGAGAAGAGAAGGGCAGAAAATGGTTGTAGATGTTAATCTCGGAGCGGCCAAAGCTCTCGCTGCTGCGGGTGGCCAAGACCAAGCGATCTGGGTAGCGCTGCACCACCTGACGCAGAGGGGCATCTAAGTTCTCGTTGCCCAGGTTTTGAGGTACCACAAAGCTGCTGGGCAGGTTTAGCACCACCACCCTGGCCTCAGCTTCTTCCAGTAGACGCAACGTCAGGCCGGCGTAGTTGGCCCGTTCCAGAAGGAAGTCAACTTGATGTTGGCCAAGGTGCTCTGCACCACTGGTGCGGCCATTGCTTTCCCCCTGTCCGCTGTTCCCGTTAGCGGGAACGTGCTCCGCACCGCTGTCGCGATCGAGTCCTATACGACCATCAATGCCGACGATCACCACCTCGGGAGAAGGCTGCTGAGGGCCACGCCAAGCGTACAGCCACTCCTGGGCGTCGCTCTCCATCCGCACCAACAAAGGATGCTGAGCAGAAAGGTTAAGCAGAGCAGCCCAACCCAAGCCCCAAGCCAACGCCCAGCCCAGCCGTCGCCGGGAGGGGGACAGTCGAGCTGGAGAAGTATAGCCTTGGCCAACGAGAAAGGGAGGGACGGGATCCGGCATATTGCAAAGGGCTTTGCACCGCTGACGCGACCACACGAACGGCAGTGCAGACGCGAGCCAGCTAAAAAGCGCTCCGCACCGCTGTCGCGATGGAGTTTTCTCTGCCATTTTGGCCGCTGCCGGCGGCTGTCGAGGGGATCCCTGGCCCCCCCGTTGCTGGGGGAAAACCGCAGCCTCAGTGGTGATGGTTGCGCACCCGCGCTGCTTCCTCAGGGCTAATGCCGAGGCGAGTGAGGTTGATACGGCCTTTGTGATCGATGCTGCGCACCTTGACCACCACCTCATCTTCCACAGCCACCTCGTCTTCCACCCTGCCGACGCGGTACTCCGCCAGTTGCGAAATGTGGATCATGCCCTCTTTGCCGGGCAAAAACTCCACAAAAGCGCCGATGGGGATGATGCGGGTCACCTTGCCCAAATACACCTGCCCCTCTTCCACCCGCCGCACCAGATTTTCGATCATCGCCCGCGCCGCCTCCGCCTGGCCGCCCACCGAGGAAGACACGGTGATTGTGCCGTCGTCGCTGATGTCCACCTTGGCCCCTGTCGCTTCGGTGATGCCGCGCACGGTCTTGCCACCGGGGCCGATGATCTTGCCGATATCCTCGGGATCCACCTTGAACGTGAGCAGACGGGGAGCCGTTTTGGCCAACTGGGGTCGAGGCGCAGCAATCGTCTCCAGCATCTTGTCGAGGATGAACTCGCGTCCGGCCTTGGCTTGCCGGATGGCCTGTTCCACCACGTCAACGGTGATGCCGGTGATTTTCATGTCCATTTGCAGAGCGGTGATCCCCGCCCGCGTACCGGCCACCTTGAAGTCCATGTCGCCCAGAAAGTCCTCGATCCCCTGGATGTCGGTGAGGATGCGCACCTCATCCCCCTCCTTAATAAGGCCCATGGCCACCCCGCTGACCGGCGCTTTGATCGGCACCCCGGCATCCATCAGAGAAAGGGTAGAGCCACAGACGGATCCCATCGAGGTGGAGCCGTTGGAGGAGAGCACTTCCGACACCACCCTCACCACGTAGGGAAACTCCTCTTCCTTGGGCAGCACCGGCACCAAGGCCCGCTCCGCCAGCGCCCCATGACCAATCTCCCGCCGTCCCGGCGAGCGTGAAGGCCGCGTTTCTCCCACCGAAAAGCCCGGAAAATTGTAGTGGTGCATGTAGCGCTTCTCATCCACCGGGTGCAAGTCGTCCAGCTCCTGGGCATCGCCGGGCGTGCCGAGGGTAGTGATGGAAAGGACTTGGGTGAGGCCGCGATTGAACAAGGCACTGCCGTGAACCCTTGGGATCAAACCCACCCGGCAAGAGACCGGTCGCACCTCGTCCAGCTTGCGTCCATCTACCCGCACCCCCTCTTGCAGGATTTGCTGGCGCATCAGCTTCTTGAGCAGAGCCTTGAACTGGTTGTCCAACTCTTTGGGGTTTTCCAGAAGATAGAGCCGCAAGGGATCCCCCTCTGGCCGTTCCTGGATTTGGGCCTCCAGCTTGGCCTTGAGCTCCTCCAGTTGCTGTTCCCGGCTGGTCTTGTCCAAAAACTGCCTGAGAATGGAGCGAATGCCCTCCTGAGCCTGCTCTTCTACAAAGGCAATCAGCTCCTCGTTTTTGGGGGGAGGGGGCAGCTCTACCGGGGTGATGTTGAGATCCGCCAGGACTTGCTGTTGGGCTTTGAGCAGCTCCTGGATGGCCTCAAAACCAAACTCGATGGCCTCCACCACATCCTTTTCCGGCAGTTGGTTGGCCCCGGCTTCCACCATGATCACGCCATCGGCACAGCCGGCCACCACCAGATCCAGATCGCCCGCCTCAATTTCGGCATAGGTGGGGTTGAGGATAAATTCATCCTTGACCAAGCCCACCCGCACCGCCGCCACGGGGCCATTGAAGGGGATGCGAGCGCCGTGAATGGCTAACGAGGCTCCCAAAATACACAACACATCGGGCGGCACCGTATCGTCCACCGAGAGGGTGGTGGCCACCACCTGCACATCATCCCGCAGCCATTCCGGGAACAACGGACGAATGGGTCGGTCTATTAAGCGAGAGATCAAAGTGGCCCGTTCCGGTGGCCGGCCTTCTCGCCGCAGATATCCCCCTGGGATCCGCCCCGCTGCGTAGAGGCGCTCTTCGTAATCGACCAACAAGGGCATAAAATCAACGCCAGGCCGGCCTGGCTGCCGTGTGGCGGTAACCAAAATCGAGGTTTCGCCCGAAGTCAGCCAAACCCCACACCCTGCCTGGGGGGCCATCAGCCCAATATTGATGTCAATTTCCCGCCCATAAAAGGAAATCGACCGAGTGTATTCTGCCATGTAACGCTTCGCCTTCTTTTTTTCTTGCCGCTATCGTAGCATTCTCCTTTTGCTCCTTTTCAGCCCCCGCTGACCGGAGGGATCAGGACGACTTCGTCTCCCGCCGATAGGGGAGTGTCGGCAGCTACAAAATTGAGGTTGAGACCGAAGCGCGTTTGGGAGCGCCAAGGAGCCAAGCTGGGGTAGCGCTGGATCAGTTGATCGCACAGCTGCCCGACGGTGGTACCGGGGCTCACCTGCAGGCACATTTCAGTTTGTCCGATCACTTCTTGATAGATGGCAAAGAGCTTCAGCGTGATGGGAAAAAGCTCATCGGGGGCTGGATTTTGGGCAGCAACCATTGACAGTGCTCCCACCTGCTTTGAACGATCTTGTGGACAATCTTGGGCAATCTTTGGCCGGTTTGTCCACCAGAATCCTCTGCCCATCTCCTACTCATCAGGGATCCCTACAGCCACAGAAAAATCGGCTCCGGGGAAAAGATGCCGTCTTTCAGATTCCAGTGAACTGTTCTTCTGGCTCTGGCCGGGGATCCGGGGCAAGGCTAGGGTAGGCCAAAAGCTTGCTTGGCAGCCAACCGGCTTCTGTGCTGATGCTAGAGCCACTGACCCCCTCCCAAATCAGGGCCTACTTGGATCGGATTGGCTACGTTGGCCCCACCCAGCCCACCCTGCAAACCCTCCGCCAGATCCACCTAGCCCACCTGCTGCGGGTGCCGTTTGAAAATCTGGACATTCATCGGGGTCGTGCCATTCGCCTGGAGCGGGATTTCTTGTTCCAAAAAATCGTCCGAGAGCGGCGGGGCGGCTTTTGCTTTGAGCTGAACAGCCTGCTGGCCGCTGCCTTGCAGGGAATGGGGTTTTCGGTACACCTACTCTCAGGACAGGTGAGCCGGTCGGAGTCCGATGTCCGCTTTGGACCTGAGTGCAACCACTTGGCTGTGCAGGTGAACATCGGCGATGAAGCCTGGCTGGCAGATGTGGGGTATGGGGAGGCCTTTCGCGAGCCGTTGCGGCTGGGGGATCCCGGGATTCAAGCCCAGGCTGAAGGACGCTACCGCCTCACCCTTTGGCCAGGGGATCCCACTGCTTGCCGTTATTGGCTCATTCAGCAGGAACAGCCGGATCGCACCTGGAAAACTCTATTTCTTCTGGATCGGATCCCACGCTCCCTGCAGGAGTTCGAGCCCATGTGCCACTTTCACCAAACTTCGCCAGAATCGATGTTTACCCGGCTGCGCCTTTGCACCCTGGCCACTCCGACCGGACGGGTCACCCTCACCGCCCGCGCCAATGGCTCTTTTAAGTGGATCGAGACCACCCCAGAAGGCCGCTGGGAACGCCCTCTCAGGGATGAAAAAGAGTATGAACAACTGCTCGCCTGCGCCTTCGGGATCTGCCTTCCCCCATCTCCTGCCGCCGCTGGGGATCCGAGGGGAAAGGTTGCAAGACCCAAGCCCAATGACGTCTCAACAGAGCCCACCCAAATCTTCCCCAAACAAGGCTAGAACCCCTGCCAGTTAATGTCAAAATAGTAAGGCAATGTTTCGTTATCTCAGTAACCGTTATGGATGCTGCCGCGGTCGCCGGGTTTGATGGCCAAGCTTTGGATCATGTACTCATTTTCGACACCACCCTGCGAGACGGGGAGCAGTGCCCCGGCGCCACCCTCAACACCGAAGAAAAGCTGGCCATTGCCCGGCAGTTGGCCCGGCTGGGCGTCGATATCATCGAAGCGGGATTTGCCTATGCCAGCCCTGGTGACTTTGAGGCCGTGCAGAAGGTGGCCGAGCAGGTGGGAACCCCCGATGGCCCTGTGATTTGCAGCCTGGCCCGCGCCCTCAAGCCGGACATTGAGGCCGCCGCCGCCGCCCTAAAGCCTGCTGCCAAGCCCCGCATCCACACCTTCATCTCCACCTCCGACATTCACCTGAAGTATCAGTTGCGCAAAACCCGCGCTGAGGTGCTGCAAATTGCCGAAGAGATGGTGGCCTACGCCAAGTCCTTCGTGGAGGATGTGGAGTTTTCCATGATGGATGCCACCCGCTCTGACCCAGAGTTCCTATACCAGGTCGTCGAGGCGGCCATTCGGGCGGGGGCCAAAACCATCAACATCCCCGATACCGTCGGCTACGTCATGCCGGAGGAGTTCGGCCAACTGATCAAGGGCATCCGCGAAAATGTGCCCAACATCAAGCAAGCGATCCTTTCTGTGCACGGCCACGACGATCTGGGCGTCTCGGTGGCCAACTTCTTGGAAGCGATTAAGCAGGGCGCCCGTCAGGTGGAAGTGACGGTCAACGGCATTGGTGAGCGGGCCGGCAACACAGCCCTGGAAGAGTTGGTGATGGCCTTGCATGTGCGGCGCAGCTACTTCAACCCCTACTTCGGCCTGCCGGTGGACTCCGAGAAGCCCCTCACCCACATCAAAACTCAGGAGATCTATCGCACCTCGCGCCTCGTCTCCAACCTCACTGGCATGTTGGTGCAGCCCAACAAGGCTATCGTCGGCTCCAACGCCTTTGCCCACGAATCTGGCATCCACCAGGACGGCATGTTGAAGAACCGCCAGACCTATGAGATCATGGATGCACAGACCATCGGCCTGCAATCGAGCACCTTGGTGTTGGGCAAGCACTCGGGCCGCAACGCCTTTCGCAACCGCCTCAAAGAACTGGGGTTCGAGCTGTCGGAGCAGGATCTGAACAAGGCCTTCTTGCGCTTCAAAGAGCTGGCTGACAAGAAAAAAGAAATCTCCGACCTGGATCTGGAAGCGATTGTTAACGACGAAACTCGCCCGGTGCCCGAACTCTACCGCCTGGAGCATGTCCAAGTGGTGTGTGGCAATCGAGAGGCTCCCACTGCCACGGTGCGCCTGGTAACCCCGGAAGGGGAAGAGCGGGTGGACGCTGCCGTGGGCACAGGCCCGGTGGATGCGGTGTACAAGGCCATCAACCGCATTGTCAATATCCCCAACAAGTTAATCGAGTTTTCTGTCCAATCGGTTACTGCCGGCATCGACGCCATTGGGGAAGTCACCATCCGCCTGCGCCACGAAGACCGCATCTTTTCCGGCCATGCCGCCAACACCGACATCATCGTCGCTTCGGCCCAAGCCTACATGAATGCCCTCAACAAGCTCTACTCTGCGCTGCACGCGGCACGCTCGACGGCTGACCAGCGCGAGGCTGCTGCCCAGAAGATCTGAGGGAAGGGTTAGGGAATCCCAGTCGTTTCCAACAAAGCTGGGATCCTTCGCTGCTGACCCTCACCCCCAGCCCCTCTCCTCTTGGGGAAGAAGGGAGCCCACGCTCAACCTAACCCTGTTGCAAATGACCCTATGGGCTGGCCGAAGGGATCCCATCCGCAAACACCCGCCCGATCACTTCCTCGATGGGCGGGTCGGTTACCGTTAGATCCAGCACATCCAGCTCTGCCAAGAGCTTGGCCACCGTTTGGGTGAGCTGCTCCCGCTGCACCCACAGCCGCGCCTCACAGCTGCCCGGATCCCCGTCCGTGCGCACCTCTCCATAGAGCTGCAGTTGGGCAACAGGGCAAGGGCGAGCCAATTTCAACCTCACCTCTCGGTAGGGGGCAAAGCGCTCCAGCAATGCCTCGAGGTCGCCATCGTACATGAGCTGCCCCGCGTTGATGACCAGCACCCGTTGGCACAGCGCAGTAATATCGGCCATGTAATGGCTGGTCAACAGCACCGTTGCTCCATAGCGGCGGTTGTAGTCCCGCAGAAATTGCCGCACGCCGGCCTGGGCGTTGACATCCAACCCCAAGGTGGGCTCGTCCAAAAACAAGATCTGCGGGCGGTGCAACAGAGCCGCCAACAGCTCCGCCTTCATCCGCTCCCCCAGCGAGAGCTTGCGCACCGGTTGCTTCAGCTTGCTTTCTAGGTCGAGCAGCTCTGCCAGCTCCCCCACCCGCTCCCGAAACTCCTTCTCAGGGATCTCGTAAACGGCAGCGTTGATGCGCAGAGAGTCCATTGCCGGCAGATCCCAAATGAGCTGCTGCTTCTGTCCCATCACCAGGGTGATCTGCCGCAAAAACGCCGGCTCCCGGCGGTAAGGCACATGGCCGACCACCTGCACCGTGCCGCCGGACGGATAGATCAAACCGGTCAACATCTTGAGGGTCGTGGTCTTGCCCGCCCCGTTGGGCCCCAAGAATCCCACCATCTCCCCCGGCTGAACTTGAAAGCTCACGGACTGCACCGCCGGGATGTGGCGATAGGTGCGGCGAAAAAAGTGGCGCAGGGTGCCAACCACTCCGGGATCCTTGACGGCCACCGGGTAAACCTTGCTCAGGTTGTGGGCAGCGATGATTGGCTCCAACCGGGTCGGCACATCAGGCAACATCTACCCCCACCCCTACAAAACGGCCAGATCCGCTACCCCAACCCCAAGAACAGAGCTTCCAGAGCTGGGCATACCGGATCTGCAGAGGGCTATTTCTCAGTATCCGAGGGAAAGCAACGAACGAATAGGGGAACTACAGCAGTCCTACGTCCATCCCAGGCTTACCCGTGGCCAGCTCCACCTTCAGGATGCGGCCACCCGATTTCTGGATGCGCTGCTGTTCCCGAAACCAGTTCTCATAGGGCACCAGCTTGGTGAAGTAGGTATTTTGCAGCTCCCGCTGGGTGCGAATTCGGGTTTGGCTGGGCACACAGGCCGTGATCTTGAACATGCGCATGATATGGGATCCCCGCTCAACAACAAAATGGGCTATCTTGACCAGCAAAACAGGCGACTCACCCCAGAAAGCTCGCGTACTTCAGCTAGCACACCAGATCCCTGTGGCAAATCGCCCGCCGTGCTCGTTGAAGAATGCACCTCCCCTGAGGCAATGACGCCGGGAGTTAGCTCAGGCCAGAGCAGATGTAATCGAAGTACACCCCCATTTCCTTGCCGGCCTCAGCACCCACCAGAGCGGCAGTTACCTCTTTCATGGCTTGGATGGCCTGGATGGTTGCCCCAATGGGCACTCCCAGGGAATTGTAGGTCTCCTTGAGCCCGTTCAGCACCCGCTCGTCCAGAATGGAGGGATCCCCGGCCAGCATGGCGTAGGTGGCGTAGCGCAGGTAGTAGTCCATGTCGCGGATGCAGGCAGCATAGCGACGGGTGGTGTACATGTTGCCGCCAGGACGGGTGAGATCAGAGTACAGCAACGCCTTGGCAGCAGCATCCTTGACGATGGTGGAGGCATTGGCCGCGATGGTGGCAGCCGCCCGCACCCGCAGCTCGCCTGTGGCGAAGAAGGCTTTCAACTTCTCCATGGCCGAGCTGTCCAGATACTTGCCTTGAACATCGTAGCTGTTGATTACAGCAGTAATTGCGTCTTGCATGATGAGCTTCCTAAATCCAAATCGACGAACAGCAAAGGGTTGTGCGGCAAAAACAATGAGGGATTAGCTCATTGCCCCCACCACAAAGTCGAAGTAGTAGCCGGCTTCAGCCGCATCGTCAGGAGAGAGCAGACCCATGGCCACCTGCTTCATTTGACGAATGCTCTCGGCCACCGCCGGAATGGGTGTGCCCAGGGAGTTGTACATCTCGCGGACACCCACCAGGCCGATCTCTTCAATCGGGGTGACATCGCCGGCAATGATGCCGTAAGTGATCAGGCGCAGGTAGTAGTCCATATCGCGCAGGCAAGTCGCCGTCATCTCTTCCCCGTAGGCATTGCCCCCCGGAGAGACAATGTCGGGGCGCTTCTGGAAGAGTTGGTCGGCAGCTTGTTTGACGATGCGCTCACGAGACTCGGTTAAGACTTGAGCAATGCGCAACCGCTTCTCGCCCGAGGTGACAAAGGACTTGATCCGATCCAGTTCCCCCGGGCTGAGGTAGCGGGCCTCCGCGTCCGCGTTCACAATCGATTTCGTAACAACACTCATGGATATCCATCCTCAAGTCGATTTTTTAAAGAGTATGACGAGCATACCCGCAAGTTATTTTCCGATATGCTTGCCGTCTGCCATCTCAGATCTTCACACTTCTTAAAATCTCTCCCAGAAAAGGGCCGTCCCGCTGGCGCGACCAGTGTTGCGTAGGTCTTTCAGAGCGGACAGTCTCATTCCCGCCCCGACAGGGCAGTTCCCTCCCCAAAGTCCGGCAAGAGAGGGGCTACAATCTCACTTAGACTCACTTAGAATGAAGGCTGAGTCGCCAGGGGATCCCTGCAGGCTTGGTTTAAGACATGCGTTGAGGTTGCGATGACGGATGCCTCTGGGTCAGAACGATTGAAGCGAGCGAAAGGTATTTCTGAGGGTACGCCCTCATCTCTGCCGGATCACCTCATCCGGGCCACGGCGGCAGAAGGCAAAATCCGAGTGGTGGGCTTGGTGGCCACCCAGGCGGTACAAGAGGCAAGGGAGCGGCACAAGCTCTCCTATGTGGCGACAGTGGCCTTGGGGCGGGCCATGAGCGCAGCCCTGTTGCTGGCGGCCAACTTGAAGCGACGCCAGGCGCGGATTAACCTGCAACTGAAAGGGAATGGCCCCTTGGGCAACATCTGGGTGGATGCCGGCTTGGATGGCACGGTACGCGGGTATGTGAGCAACCCCGCCATTGAGCTTCCTCTCACTGCCGAGAGCAAGTTGGATGTGGGCCAAGCCGTTGGGCGCTATGGCTACCTCCATGTGCTGCGGGATCTGGGGTATGGCCAGCCTTACACCAGCGCGGTGGAGCTGGTTTCGGGAGAGGTGGGAGACGACATCACCTACTACCTCTCCTCCTCAGAGCAGATTCCCTCGGCAGTCCTTCTGGGAGTAAATCTCGACTCACAGCGGGTACGCGCCGCCGGCGGAGTGTTGTTGCAGCTGATGCCAGGGGCGCCGGCCAGTCTGATCCCAGAGATGGAAGCCCGTTTGGCCAAAGTGGAAGAATTTAGCCCGATGTTGGCTTGCGGCGGCGGCTTGCGGGAGCTGTTGCAACTTTGCCTGGGCGACCTGGATCTGAAAATTGCGCCGGAAATGCGCACCATCCGCTTCTACTGCAAGTGCAATTCCGACCGAGTGAAGGGGGCCCTGCGCATGCTGGGGCGGGACGAGTTGCTCGATATGATCCACACCGACAAGGGGGCAGAAGCGGTTTGCCAATTCTGCAACGAGGTCTACCGCATCTCGGAAGACGAGCTGCGCTCGATTGTGGCGGAGATGTCGGCCACCCCCTGATGGCACAATGATGGCCAACTACGGGATCCCGATTCTGACACCTCTCGATGTTGTCTGAGCCCCCGGTTGAGTTGGTTGAATTATCGGTTGTTGTCCCCTGCAAAAATGAGGCGGACAACCTGGAACACCTGTTTGAGCGTCTGCGGCAGACCTTGGATCCTTTAGGGATTCCCTACGAGATCATTTGTGTCAACGATGGCAGCCAAGACGACACACTGGAAAAGCTGATCGCCTTTCACCATCAGGATCCCCGCATCAAAGTGGTGAACCTTTCCCGGTGTTTTGGCAAGGAGATCGCCCTCACCGCCGGCCTCGATCACGCCTCTGGCAACGCTGTCGTTCCCATCGATGCCGACCTGCAAGATCCGCCAGAGCTGATCCCGGAGATGCTGCAGCAGTGGCGGCAAGGCTATCAGGTGGTTTATGCAGTGCGTCGCAGCCGCCAAGGGGAAAGCTGGCTGAAACGCTTTACAGCCAACGGCTTCTATTGGTTGATTGATCAACTCAGCCAGGTGCGGATCCCGCGCAATACGGGGGATTTTCGACTGCTGGATCGGCAGGTGGTGGAGGCAGTTAAACAGCTGCGAGAGCGCACCCGCTTTATGAAAGGGATCTTTGCCTGGGTGGGCTACCGGCAAACGGCCATTTTTTACGATCGCGCCCCCCGCTTTCGCGGCAAAACCCAGTGGAACTACTGGCGGCTGTGGAACCTAGCCATAGAAGGCATCACCTCTTTTAGCTCTTGGCCGTTGCGGGTGTGGAGCTACATAGGGTTGGCGATCTCGGTTCCAGCCTTTTTGTATGGCCTTTTTCTCATCATCCGCACCTTGCTCTTTGGCTCCGATGTACCTGGCTATGCCTCTTTAGCGGTGATGATCTTGTTTTTGGGCGGGATCCAGCTGATCAGCTTGGGCGTGATTGGCGAGTATTTAGGCCGCGTTTTTGAAGAAGTGAAAGGCCGCCCCCTCTACCTGGTCGATGGCACCTTTGGGTTTGAGACCCCACGACCTTCCCCTGCCCTAGATTCAGTACCTACGCAAAAGCTAGGATGAAAAGTCATCTTTCAGAGTTTTGGATCCCGAGGCAACATAACTTTGGTACTCGCGTGTAAAGATATCTTTCATCTCTTCTGGAGATAGCTGGATCCCTTGGATTTTGGCGCGGGCGATGGCCTTCATCAGCTCGATATAGGCCAGGCCCAGAGAGAGAGTGAGGGTGGCTGCCGTAGTGGATTGGATAGCGCTGCCTACAATCCCCGGGCCGGGAATCATCTTCAGCAAGTTGGACACAATCGTTCGCCCGATTGCTGTTGTAATTGTAGTGCCTGCCAAAGCGGCTATCAAAGAGTAGTAAAAAGAAGGGGAAGCCTCGAAGCCAAAAATAAAGCTGATATTGGCAATCATGCCTGCTTGGGCTGTAACCAACAGAGGGGCATCTGCAAAGGGAAGGGGCACTGCCCCGATAAACGCTGCACTGGCCACATAGCCTGATACGTACTTAAAGGCAGCCTCGGCTTTGAGATCCACCCGCAGCAATTGCTGGCGGATAAAGGCAAGGCGAGCCACTTCCGGCAAAAGCTCTAGCGTGCAGCCAATTAGGTGCTCCAGCCCGTGGGCAGGAATGGTAATTTGCCGGTTAATCGCCTTGTTGCGGGCCAAAACGGGAACAATGTAGCGGACAGGCAAATTTTGATGCTGCAAATACCGGAAAAACTCGCTCTCTTCAGGATTGGGATATTCCAAGCATTGGGTTAAGACCAAGATGACGGGAACGTCTTTGAGTTCCAACTCCTTTAGCCATTTGCGTTCAACTTCCTCCAACCGCTTCAGTTCGTGGTGGAGGCAGTACCAAACAAGATGGATGTGATGTTCAGGATCCTTAAAGCGCAGCTCCTCGATAAGCTGGGAAACCTCCAGGCGAACTTGCTGATTCTGTTCACCGTCTAGTTCCATGCCAGGTGTATCGTAGATGGTGATTGGGCAACCTGGCTTGGAATACTGACGAATGTGGCGGGTGACGGGGCTGCCAACACCGGTACGGGCCAGCTCATCTCTAAACACTGCATTGACCAAGGTGCTCTTGCCCACCCCGCTTTTGCCAATGACCAGGATGTTGCAGTGGCCCAACTCTGTCTGCGCCTCTAGGAGGTCCTTCTGTAGTATCTGAGACACCGAATTCCAGAAAGACTTAAAGGCTTCTGGCTTCTCGAGAGATTCAGAAGCTTCTGGGATCCCTCGGGCACGGTCAACAATTTGGCGGGTTAGGTCAGTCAGTTTCTCTAAGAAGGATGGGCTTTTCTGAGACATGCTTCTTGCTTCTTCCCCTAAGGCCGATAGCCCCACAAAGGTAGTTCAGGGCGGATCCTACTGCCAAGTTTCTTCCGATACCGGAGACTGACCTAGCCAAGAGCCAATCTGTCTGCGCCCTGATCCCACTCCAAAGGGATCCGCAACAACGGGCTTATTGAGAGTTATTCACAAGAGCCATTTTCTGCACTATGCTAGATTTGGAGGCAAACACCCAGGGATCCCAGGCCCGCTATGGCGGGCAGTTTAGGATTCGCAGCTCCTCTTAACTTGTGCTGGAGAATTTTATGTCCGAAACTTCAACCCTGCGCCAGTCTTTCAACAGCGTGCGCGACAATCCCGTCCTGCTCGGCACCGAGGTAACCCAGCCGGTTTGCGAGGGGATGAACGCCCTGCTGGCCAGCTTCCAGGGGCTGTACTTGCAGTACCAGAAGCATCACTTCGTGGTAGAAGGCACTGAGTTCTATCCGCTGCACCAACTCTTCAAAGATCACTACGAGCAGGCGAGGGAGCATGTCCACGACCTGGGAGAACGCCTAGAAGGGCTGGGAGGTGTGCCGGTAGCCAGCTTTGCCACCTTGGCCCAGCTTTGCTGCTTTACCCCTGAGCCGGATGGAGCTTTTGGGGCGCGGCAAATGTTAATGAACGACCTGGCGGCAGAGCAGGCCATCATCGATCTGCTGCGGCGACAGGCAGCCCAGGCGGAGAGCCTTGGGGATCGGGCCACTCGCTACCTCTACGAGCAAATCCTGTTGAAAACAGAGGATCGCGCTTTCCATCTCCATCACTTCCTGGCCAACGACAGCCTGGTGTTCGGCTTGATGAACGGCAGAGCCTAGCCAGAAGGTCCACAGGTGGGCTTGAGCCTGCCTAGCTTCCGGCCTCTGGCTTTTTTTTGAAAGGCTATTGAGAATTTGTTTCATCTCTTCACTATTCTTTACTCTGAGGTGCTGATCCCGGCCATGAACCCCGTCTTTCTGGACTCTGAGCGCGGCTATCTCTTGAACATTCCTCTGGGCGAGCGCTGGCGCGTTGGTCGGCGGCTGATGGAATTGGGGATCCCGGCGATTTGTACAGGAGATGGTCGTCTGCGGGTGGAGGTGAGTACTCCGTTGGCCGTTCTACAGGTGCGCAGTGTGATCCGTCAGCACACAGCGCGGCGACAGGAGTTATTGGATGGCCTAGAGGTTTGTTGGCAGCTCAACACGGAGGCTGGGGGTCAAGATGAGCAAGTTTCCTAAGCAAGGGATCCCGTTTGAGTCGGAGGGCCAGTTTTTGGGATTTCTTCCCGATAAAGACGGCAAGCTCAAGTACCTGCGTTGGCAAGCCGGAGCGGACGTTTTTTCCGGCAAGATCCCCAAGCCCCTGCGTTCTGCCCTTTACCGCACCCTCAAACCTGGAGACACCGTGCAGATCTGTGGGGAGCGGGAGGTGGATCCGCACAAAGGGCGAGAGAAGTGGGTGCTTTACCGGGTGGTTCCCCTCGGAGAGAGGGCGGGGGGTTTGTCTTCGGCTTCTGGGGCTGAGGCAGCTTCCGAACCGGTTGCTCCAAACATCACAGATATCAAAGGAGATATCAAAGGTACAGACATCAAAGGTAAGGTGCTGGTCTGCCAGAAATCCGACTGTTATCGGCGTGGGGCCGGAGCGGTGATGCAAGCCCTGAACGCCCACTTGGCCGCCTACTCTGGTTCGATTTGCGTGCAGGGGGTGGGCTGCATGAAAGATTGTAAACGGGGCCCCCATGTGGTGTTTATGCCCGACAAGGCTCGTTATAGCGGCGTTTCCCCCCAGGGGATCCCGGCTTTGTTGGAGCGGCATTTTCCGCTTTCCTCGCCGCAACCCCAAGAGGTTGAAGCAGCAGCTTCTTCCTAACGCCCATGGGATCCCCACCGGCGAACAGCTCTGTGAGGTAGGCACAAAATCAAAGGGTGCAGCAGGAGTTTTCCGGCAAACCTAGGCGGAGCGAGATCCGGATTGCCGGGTGGTACAAAGGATCCCTCCTGTGTGATGCTACAGACAGAGGCAGGCTAGGGGAGGGAACAAACCTTGCGGGTGGGGATCATCGGCACCGGCTACGCAGCTCGCTCACGGGCCGAGGCCTTGCGCAAAGATGGGCAAGTGCAGATTGTCGCTGTTGCCGGTCGAGCTCCCGACCGGAGCGATGCTTTTGCCGCCGAGTTGGGGGCCGTCGCCTATTCGGACTGGTCTTCTCTGTTGGGCGAGCAGCGGCTGGATCTGGTTTTTGTCAGCACCATCAATCGGGATCATGCCGCCATTGCCCGTGCTGCTCTGGAGGCAGGGATCCACACCGTCGTGGAATATCCCCTCGCCCTCAGCGCTGCCGAAGCGCGTTCCTTGGTGCAATTGGCAGCCGAGCGGCAAGTGCTGCTGCACGTCGAACACATCGAGCTAATTAGCGGCGTTCACCGGTTGCTGAAACAAGAGCTGGAAGGGTTGGGCAAGCTGTTTGCCGTTCGCTACATCACTCTCACCGCCACCCACCCCGCCCCCGATCGCTGGACCTATCGGCCTGAGTTGTTTGGCTTCCCCCTCATGGGGGCCGTTTCTCGCATCCACCGCTTGGTGGACTTGTTGGGCAGGGTAGAACGGGTGAGCTGCCAACTGCGCTACGACGGGCCGGATCTGCCCCACCGCTACAGCAGTTGCTACTGCACAGCCCAGCTGAGTTTTGCCAGTGGGTTGCTGGCGGTGTTGACCTATGGCAAGGGGGATTCCCTGTGGTGCTCGCAGCGGCTACTGGAGTTCCACGGTCAACGGGGGGGCCTATTGATCAACGGCGAAGAGGCAACGTTGCTGCGGCCCGGCAGCGCCCACCCTCTAGAGACGGGATCCCGCCACGGCCTGTTCGAGCAAGACACCCGCATGGTGCTGGATCACCTGCGCCACGGCAGACCCCTCTATATCCATACTGAAAACATGCTCCACGCCCTGGCGGTGGCCGAGGCAGCCGAGCGATCTGCCCAAACCCAGCAGGTGGTTTGCGTTCAGGATTGGCCCTAAGGGAAGTCCCTGATACATTTACGCTGAACACTGCTGAACATCACTGTTCAACTATGCAGCGATAGCATTCTGTTTGTTTCCATTCGCGTTAGCGGGACGGAGTCCAAACAGAATGGCGGTATCCCGCAAAGCTTTGAGTAGAATACCCAAAGCGCAGTTTCCGTGTCGTCTTACTACCAATTTTCTGCTTTGCTTTGGCTACCATGTTGGCAGACTCGAAAGTAAACAGAAAGATCAACTGGTAGTAATCCGTACTGAACATATTATACATTATTTTCAGTATAGTTGAGCTTATTATTGACTAGAGTCATGCTCTCCCCTTGAGAGAGGGGAGCTACGCAATGGGGAGTTTCACTGGGATGTTATGGTCATTTCAGGTTAAGGTGAGACGCCTGGGCTGCTGATCGCGCCAGTGGGACGGAGTCCTTGAAAAGCCCTATAGCCTGCTGCACTCAGAGTTTTAGGTGTGGGTGCAGTGCCCTAGTTTAATTGAAATGACCATACTGGCAATACAGGGATCCCTGAAAATAGACAGGATGGCGGGGAGGGCTAGTTATGATTGAGGCGGGGGCAAGCGTCTTGAGGCGGATGTTGGGCGTCTACGGCAGCTCTAAGATGGGCGTTCTGCTGCTGTTGGGGTTTTCTTCGGGTTTGCCGCTGCTGCTGATCAACACCACCTTGAATGCTTGGCTGACCCAAGCGGGCTTGACCACCATTGCCATCGGCTTGTTTAACCTGCTCAATTTGCCCTACTCCTTTAAGTTTCTGTGGTCGCCTGTTCTGGATCGATTTCTGTTGCCGGCACCGGGATCCCTGCGGGGCAGTCGGCGGCGGGGGTGGATGGCCCTGACCCAAGTGCTGTTGCTGCTCAGCATAGGGCTACTGGGTTTTCAGGATCCGACCCAAACCTGGCTGGAAGCTCTGGGATGGGAAGAGCTGGCCCAGACTTGGCCGGGAATCACGGTTTTCACCCGCCCGATCTTTCTGGTGGGGTTGCTGGTGGCTTTTTTGAGCGCCTCTCAGGACATCGCGGTGGATGCCTACCGTACCGATATCTTGGCAGAGCGGGAGATGGGGGCAGGGGTAGCCATTTTCGTATTCGGCTACCGTATCGCGCTGCTGGTCAGCAGTGGCGTGAGTTTGATCTTGGCGGACTATTTGCCCTGGTGGCAGGTGTACGGGATCATGGCACTGCTGATGTCAATCGGGGTGGTCACCTCGTTTTTGGCTCCCGAGCCGGAAAACAGCGCCCTCAAGCCTACCTCTTTGCGGTCGGCTATCCTCGAGCCGTTTCAATCTTTTTGGCGGCACCGCTTGGCCTGGGCGATCCTGCTGTTTGTGGTCTGCTTCAAGTTGCCGGATAGCTTGGCAGGGCAAATGACCCCCACATTTTTGTTGCAGACGGGGTTTAGCACCAGCGATCTGGGCATTATCCGCAGTTGGATAGGCTTGTTGGCCACCTTGGCTGGGGCTTTTGTGGGGGGGGAGTGGGTCAGCCGCATCGGCACCTACCGCTGTCTGTTCATTTTCGCAGCCTTGCAAGGGATCGGCAATTTGGGCCTGGGAGCGATTGGGTTGGTGGGGCAAAACTATCCGCTGCTGCTGGGGGCAACCATTTTCGACAACATGGCCGGGGGCATGGGCACGGCTGCTTTTCTGGCTTTTTTGATGAGCCTCTGCGACCGGCAATTTAGTGCCACTCAGTATGCTTTGCTCACCAGTGTGTTTGCCGTGGGGGGAACCTTGGCCGGGGCTGTGTCAGGCTATTTGGCGGCTGCAGTCAATTGGCCTTTGTTTTATCTGATCACGGCGATGACAGCCGCTCCGGCAATGGTGATCCTGCTGTGGCTCGGCCCCCCTTCATCGCCTGCAACCCCGGCCACAACCGCATCTGAACCGTAACTGCCCCACCGCAAATCCGGTTCTAATAGCCTTGCCTTGAACGCAACAAGGATGGCCGCCTACAGCGCAGCCCCGATTTTGGCCGCCAGATCCACCAGCCGCGCCGCATAGCCGTACTCGTTGTCATACCAGGAGAGCACCTTCACCGTGCGATCCCCTAAGGTCAGGGTGGATCCCAAATCCACAATGGAAGAGTGGGGATCCCCGACGATATCCGCCGAGACGATCTCCGGTGGAGCAATGGCCAGGATGCCGCGCAGCGGGCCTTCTGCAGCCTCGACAAAGGCTTGGTTGACGGCTTCTCTGGTGATGGGCTGCTCGGTACGCACCACAAAGTCCACAATCGAGCCGGTCAAGGTGGGCACCCGCAGCGCCAGGCCATCCATCTTCCCTCTCAGGGCGGGCAAAACCTCGGCCACTGCCGTGGCGGCCCCGGTGGTGGAAGGCACGATCGACACTGCTGCTGAGCGGCCCCGCCGGTAATCTTTGGGATCCGGGCGATCCACAATCGCCTGGGTGGCGGTATAGGCATGGCAAGTGGTGAGAAAGCCGGTCTCGATGCCGAAGCGATCCAACAAAACCTTGGCCAGCGGCGCCAAGCAATTGGTGGTGCAGGAAGCATTGGAGACGATGTGATGCCGCTCCGGGTCGTATTGGTCGTCGTTGACCCCCATCACCACCGTCAAGTCGGGGCCTTTGGCGGGAGCAGAGATGATCACCTTTTTGGCCCCGGCTTCCAGGTGTTTGGCCGCCCCCTCTCGTTTGGTGAACAAGCCGGTTGATTCCACCACCAGGTCAACCCCCAGATCTTTCCAGGGCAGTTGTGCCGGATCCCGCTCTGCCAAAACTCGGACTTTCAGGTGGTTGCCGATTTGCAGATGCCCGTCCACCGCGCTCACGGTTTGGGGAAGGCGCCCATAGGCCGAGTCGAACTGGAGCAGGTAGGCCAAGTTGTCGGGTTCGGTCAGGTCATTGACTGCCACCACCTCCAGCTCTGGAGCTGGCTGAGACAGCAGCACCCGCAGGAAGGCCCGCCCAATGCGACCAAATCCGTTAATGGCTACCCGTGTGGTCATCGCAATCCTCCGGTATCAGTTTATACGATGGATCAGGGGACGCGGCATGGGAGACGCTGCCCCCCTAGGGATAGGGTAAAAGAAGAACGGGATCCACATCGCTTTTGCACCCAAGATCTCCAGATTTGCCACTGGGACTTGCAAAAGGACTCACCCAAGAAGTTGCCGGCAGAAGGGAAAAGTAGGAATGAAGGTATTGCTGACCAACGATGACGGCATCGAGGCTGCCGGGCTGGCCAACCTCAAGTTGGCCCTCAGCGCCCTCATCCCGGAAGAACACTGTTGGATTGTGGCCCCCCACCAACCGATTTCCGGCTGCAGCCACCAGGTGACGACGGGGCGACCTTTTCGAGCCTTGGCCCGCGGCGAGCGCACCTTTGCCGTCGAGGGATCCCCTGCCGACTGTGTGCGGGTGGCCCTATTCAAGCTGGCCCCAGCGGTGGATTGGGTGCTTTCCGGTATCAACGAGGGGGGAAATCTTGGATCGGATGTGTATCTGTCGGGAACGGTGGCGGCGGTACGGGAAGCAGCGATGCGCGGGATCCCGGGAATTGCCATTTCCCAATACCGAGCAGGGGGCCAACCCATCGACTGGGAGCAAGCCCAGCGGTGGACGCGGGAAATCTTGGCGGAGCTGATGGAACAATCCCTGCCCAGGGGGGCGTTTTGGAATGTGAACCTGCCTCACTTGCCCGCCGGATCCCCTCTGCCGGAGCGGGTTTATTGTCCCCTCTGCACCCAACCCCTGCCGCTCGATTATGCGGTGGAAGCCGAGGGAAATGGGGCAGAGTCGCTGTGGTTTCGCTATCAGGGCCGCTATGCGGAGCGCGCTCGGGATCCCCAAACCGATACCGACATCTGCTTCTCCGGTCGGGTGGCCATCACCCAAGTGCAACTGGCCTCAGGCGTTTCCGCTGGGGGGGGTAGAAGCCAGGTTGCGGGCAATGGTTCTCAGCCGTTGCAGCCGTAGCGCCGTCAGGATATCGGTGGGATCCAGCTTCAGAACCTGTTCTATGGCATCTGCCAGGTGTTGAGCGGCCTCCTGTCGGGTGTAGCCGCGAAACTGAGCACGGCGCAGGGCAAATTCATCGGCATCGAAATGGGCGCTCTCCCGGTTCAGGTTTTGCCAGATCTGCCGGACGGAGAGAGCCGTAATGCCACCTGCCAACAGAGCGGAAAAGGGGTGCTGCAAAGAGAGCTCCGCCACGGTGGTGATGCCCCCCATCAAGGCCAGCGATTGGTAAAACCCCGGCTGCAACCAATTGCGGTTGCCCAGCCAGCCCACCTCCCGCAGAAACAACAGATCCCGCTGTGGCTGAGGGATCCCTTGCCAACGGCGAAAATCGATGGCGATGGTGCCCTGGGGCTGCCAAGGGGCTTTGCGGCGGGAGATGAGCAGGGCTTCACCCCCGAAGTGGGGAACGACGCTGATCAAGGGTCGGAAAGAAGCGGGGAGCAGATCCCGCAACCGTTCGGTTTCTTCTTTTTCAAAGGATTTGAAATCTGGGCGGCTGTTCATGGCCTCACCTGTTAGGGGCATTGAGGCGGGGAGCCCGCCTGAACACGGGCGCTGTTCCGGCCCCCGACACCACAGCCCTGTGTAGAACCAATGCGAGGTTAGTCTATCGCATCTCCAGGCTGGCCGTGGAACTCTGGCCGTGGAACTCTATAGGTGGAACCCTGTAGGTTTCAAAGATCCCAATCCTAGGTTGCGTAGACTGGGAAGGCGAGCCTACCCGTCTTACCTACTCGTCTTAAATCCGAGACCATGACCTTCCCAGCTCAGCCAGAACCCCAAGTGCTCCGTACTGCTGACGGGAATGAGCAGAGTATCAACAGCCCCCTTTACACCTACGCCTTCTTCCCGCAGCCAGCTCCAGAACTTTTGCCCTTCATCCGGCAAACCGAGGGGATCCATCGGTCGGTGCAGGTGTTCTCCCCGACAGGCAGCCGAATTGCCGCTGCTGTGGAGCCGATGCCGGATCCGGAGTCGCTGCAAGTCTCGGATGAGGTGTTGGTGCGCTCTGCCCTGCGCCACGACCAGGTGATCTGCCGACTGTTCGCCCAGATGCCGGTGCTGCCCCTGCGCTTCGGCACCTGCTTCCTCTCAGCAGAAAAGCTGGGATCCCATCTGCTGTCCCGGCAGACGGAGTACGAACAAGCCCTCGCAGCCATTGGGGGGCGGGCCGAGTACTGTCTCAAAGGAAGGGTTCAACCTCAGCCCCAACCGGAGCCACAGCCCTCCCTAAGCGGGACGGCCTATCTGTTGGCCCGCAAGCAAGCCTATCTCCAGCAACGACAGGCCCAAGAGCAGCAAGAGCAGGAGCAGCAAGCCCTACAGCAGCTTTGGCCTTCCACCTGGCCTGTGCAAAGGGGGGATCCCCAGCCAGGAGAAGCCTTGCGGCTTTACTTTTTGCTCACCCCTGCCGAGTGGGAAGCCGCCGCTCAGCTCACCCAAACCTGGCTGGATCAGCACCCCCATTGGCAACTGGATTGGAGCGCCCCTTTGCCCCCCTATCACTTTGTCCGTGCCTTGCGGGATTCTCTGGCGGACAAGTGTATAGATCCCAACTAAGGACGCCGTCCCGCTAGCGCGAACAAAGTGCTCTGCATGCGGATCATGGTCGCGTTAGCAGAGCGTGGATCCAAGCGTGATAATGGTGAGGGGATCCCGTCCGCTTCCTGTTTGCATTGGCGAGGCGGAGCCCTCACAGGGCAAAGGACTCCGTCCCGCTAACGGGAACAGCAGGCAAAAGGAAGAGTTGTGGTCTAAAGCGCTATGCGCCGCTACCGCGAACGAGTTGGGCTATTGGGGCTGGGCACGGTTGGCACGGGTGTTGTGCAAATTCTGCAGCAACCCCGGCATCCTCTCTTGCAGTCAGTTGAGATTGCGGCGGTGGGGGTGCGCTCTTTGGATAAGCCGCGGCAAGTGCGGATCCCACCTGAGCGCCTGACCACCAATCTGGAGCAAATCGTGTCGGATCCGGAAATCGACGTGGTCATCGAGCTGATGGGGGGCTTGGAGCCGGCCCGCACCTTGATCTTAAAAGCCCTTGACCACGGCAAACCGGTGATCACAGCCAACAAAGCGGTGATCGCCCGCCACGGGGAGGAGATCTTTCAGGCGGCAGCCCAAGCCAAAGTCTCGGTGCTCTTGGAAGCGGCAGTCGGGGGCGGGATCCCGATTCTGCAGCCCTTGCAACAGTCCCTGCAGGCCAGCCACATCCAGGCGGTCTGGGGCATTGTGAACGGCACCACCAACTTCATCCTCAGCCAGATGACCCAGGCGGCCAGCTCGTTTGAGGAAGCCCTGGCCCTGGCCCAGGCCCACGGCTACGCCGAGGCGGATCCCAGCGCCGATGTGGAAGGGTGGGATGCCGCCGACAAGATCGCCATTTTGGCCAGCCTTGCTTTCGGGGTGTCTGTGAAGCGGGAAGCCATCCCCTGCGAAGGGATCCGCGGCATCAGCCCCACCGACATTCGCTATGCCCGCGAGTGGGGCTACACCTTCAAGCTCTTGGCCATCGCCCAAAGGGCCAACTCTGGCGGGGAGGCAGCGAAGATGGCTTTGGATATCCGGGTTCACCCCACCCTTCTGCCCTCTACCCACCCCTTGGCCAACATCAACGGTGTGGACAATGCCGTCCTGGTGCAGGGGGATCCCTTGGGGCAGGTGGTGCTGTCGGGGCCGGGGGCGGGGCGGGGGCCGACTGCCAGTGCCGTTGTTGGCGATCTGCTGACCCTGATTGCCCACCGGCAAACGGGGGCTGATGCCCCCAATCCGCTGTGGGGATTCTCCTGCTTCCCCGCTGCCGCCTCTTTGATCCCTCTCTCGGAATTGGAGTCGGAGTTTTACGTGCGGGTGTTGGCTCAGGATCAGCCGGGGGTAATGGGGGCGATTGGCACCTGCTTCGGTCGCCACCGGGTTAGCCTGGAGAGCATTACCCAAAAGGAATGTCACCAAGAGCAGGCGGAGATCGTCATCCTCACCCACACCGTCCGCGAGGCCGATTGCCGACAGGCGCTGGCCGAGATCCAACAACTGCCCCAGGTGGCCGGGATCCCCAGCCTATTTCGGGTGCTGCGCTAGCTGCTATAGATCCAAAATGCTCCGCACCGCTGACGCGAACGCGCTGGTGGGACGGGGAGCGGCTCAGAGCATAATTGTTTGACTCTTGAGGATTGAAAACCCCGTTGGAACCCAAAAGATGAACTCTTCTGTTGAGCACTTTAGCGGGACGCAGTCCTTGCAGGCCGAGGTGGTGGTGGTGGGGGCGGGCATCAGCGGCCTAACGTTGGCCTTGCGATTACAACAGGGCTTATCCCCCAAGGATGAATCCACCCAGCCGCTGCTCCTGGCCGAGGCCAGCTCCCGCGTGGGGGGCTGTATCTCCACCCAATCCAAAGACAGCTATCGCTGGGAAGAGGGCCCCAACAGCTTTACCCCCGTCCCCGCCCTGCTTAACCTCATTGCCGAGGTGGGCTTGGCGGAGCACCTGGTGCTGGCCGATGCCAAGCTGCCCCGCTACATCTACTGGGAAAAAGAGCTGCTGCCGGTGCCCCTGAGCCCTTCTGCAGCCATTGGCTCGCGGCTGTTGAGCGTGGGCGGCAAGTTGCGGGCCTTACGTGGGTTGTTGGGGTTTGTCGCGCCGCCGCCAGGCGGAGAGGAAACGGTGCGGCAATTCTTCCGGCGGCAACTGGGATCCGAGGTGGTGGAACGGCTGGTCGAACCTTTCACCTCAGGGGTGTATGCCGGGGATCCGGATCAGCTCAGCGCCTTGGCAGCCTTCCCCCGCATTGCCGGCTTGGAAGAACGCTACGGCAGCCTCTTTGCCGGTGCTGTGCAGGCTTTGCGCAGCCGTTATCGCTACGCGACGCTCCCGCGAACCCGTCACCAGGACAGCGCCAACTCCCCCATCCAGCCTCCTCCCAAGCGGGGCCAACTGGGTAACCTGCGGCAGGGGTTGCAGCAGCTACCTGAGGCGATTGCCCAGAAACTGGGCAGTGCGCTGCGGCTGGGCTGGCGGGCTGTGCATCTCAAGCGGGATGAGACGGGCTACCGGGTGGGCTTCGTCATACACGACAGCGGCGCGGAGCACACGGCCCCAGAAGAAATCCACTGGGTGGCGGCTCAACAGGTGGTGCTCACCCTCCCTGCCTACGCTGCTGCCACCCTCCTGCAGGATCTCAACCCCCAGGCCAGCCGGCTGCTGAGGGAAATCCCCTACCCGCCTGTGGCGGTGGTGGCTTTGGCCTATCCAGAAGAAGCCCTCCCCCAACCGCTGCGAGGGTTTGGCCATCTGATCCCTCGCTCTCAGGGCCTGCGCACCCTGGGCACCATCTGGGCCTCCTCCCTCTTCCCAGAGCGGGCTCCTCAGGGCTATCACTGCCTGATCAGCTTCATCGGGGGAGCTACCGATGCGGCTTTTGCCCGCCAGAAAGGGATCCCGCCCATTACGGCGCTCTCCCCTGACGAGCGGGCCCAAATTGTGCATGCAGAACTCAGCCAGATCCTGCTCACCCGCCCTGTCGAACCCATCCGCCTGGGAGAGCGCCTGTGGCCCCAGGCTATCCCGCAATATACGCTTGGCCACCGGCAGCGGATTGCCCAATTGCAGGCCAGCCTGGCCGACCAAACCCCAGGGGTGTGGGTGTGTGCCAACTACCTGGATGGCGTGGCCTTGGGAGATTGTGTGCGGCGGGCCGAGGCCCTAGCCCAGCAGATCCTGTCCGTCCGGCGTTAGCGGTGCGGTTCCCGTTCGCGTGTAGCAGCATAGAGTGCTGTAGACATAGCAGCATGAGCCATCCCTACACCAGCCTCCTGCTCATCCCCACCGGCATTGGTGCCCGCATCGGTGGTTTTGCCGGGGATGCCCTGCCTGTTGCCCGCACCCTGGCAGCAGCCGCAGAGCGGGTCATTACCCATCCCAACGTGTTAAACGGAGCCAGTTTGTTTTGGCCGATGGGGAACGTGTTGTACGTGGAAGGGTACGGCCTGGATCAGTTCTGTGCGGGAGTGTGGAATTTGCGGCCAGTGCGCCAAAACTGTGTTGGGGTGGTGCTGGATGCCGGGATCCCCCCTGATCTGCAACAACGCCACCTGCAGGTGATGCAAGCCGCTCAGGCCACCTTGGGGCTCAACATCGGCCCCTGGCGCTTGACCCGCCAACCCTTGGGCGTTTCCGTCAGCTTCTCCCCCTCCGGGGCCAGCCAGGGATCCCTAGCCCGGCCCGATGCTCTCTTGGAGACTGCCCAGGAGCTGGTTCGCCTGGGGGCAGAGGCCATTGCCGTGGTGGCCCGCTTTCCGGATGACTTGGACTTCAGCCAGTACGAGCAGGGAAGGGGGGTGGATCCCCTGGCCGGCGTCGAAGCCCTGATCAGCCACCTGGTGGTGCGGGAGTTGCGGATCCCTTGTGCCCATGCCCCCGCTTTCTACCCTGAGACTTTCCCCAAGCCGGTTCACCCCCGCGCTGCTGCTGAAGAGGTGGGGTTTACCTTCTTGCCTTCGGTTTTGGTGGGCCTCAGCTACGCTCCCCAGTTCGTCAAGAGCGGGGATCCCGCCCAACCGGGCGACCTGACAGCAGAGCAGGTGGACAGCGTCATTGCCCCGGCCACTGCCTTTGGGGGGCCTGGCTTGCTGCACCTGGCCAGCCGTTATGGCTCCGCAATGCTGTCGCGACCGCGCCACAATGCTCCGCCGCTGACGCGAACGGACGGAGTTCTTACTCGTCCTCCGCTTTTCATTGCCGTCGAGGAAAACACCACCGTGATGCAGGTGCATCCCCGCCAGTTGGGGATCCCTCATGTATCGGTAACCTCCTATCTAGAGGCGATTGGAGTGGTGGTGGCCCATCGAGCAGGAGTGGCCTGGTCGTCGCTACGGCTCTCCCCCTCCACCCCGGAAAAGCTGGGATCCCACACTTGCGCCGTTCGCGGTCGCGGTGCGGAGCACTTGAGCGGGACGGAGTCCCAGTAGGCTACCGGTCGCGTTAGCGGGACGGAGTCCATGAGCAGAGGGGAGATGGCAGGGGATCCGCCGGGTTTAGGCCGGCAAACCACTCCGACAGGGCGGCCGGCAAGCAGAGGCCGGGGTTTCCCTCGATGTGCAGCCGCTCCAGTCGGGGCAGTTCTGCCAAAAAGGTCGGCAGTTCTCCCGTGAATTGGTTACGTGCCAGGCGCAGATCCCGTAACTGATTCAGCTGAGCCAGCTCGGGGGGCAGGGATCCGCTGAGGCGATTGTCCGACAAGTAGAGGTTTTCCAGATGGTGCAGTTGCCCCAGTTGAGGGGGGATAGGCCCAGAGAGCTGATTGCGATCCAAAAACAGGCCCTTGAGGGAGCTCATCTGGCCCAGTTGGCCGGGAAGGGTGCCGCTGAGGCGGTTGTTTTGCAG
Organism: Synechococcus sp. JA-2-3B'a(2-13); assembly: GCF_000013225.1. Taxonomy (NCBI): domain Bacteria; kingdom Bacillati; phylum Cyanobacteriota; class Cyanophyceae; order Synechococcales; family Synechococcaceae; genus Synechococcus; species Synechococcus sp. JA-2-3B'a(2-13). Next base: position 1,491,421 of record NC_007776.1, on the reverse strand, counting down.
GATGAGGTTTTCCAGGTGGCGCAGTTGCCCCAGCTGGGGGGGAATAGGCCCAGAGAGCTGGTTGTGATCCAAAAACAGGCCGCGCAGGTTGCGCAGCTGCCCCAGCTCGGATGGAATGGAGCCGGAGAATTCGTTGTAGTCGAGAAACAGGTTTTCCAACTGGCCGAGTTGCCCCAGCTCGGGCGGCAGGGGGCCGGAAAGTTGGTTGTGGCTGAGGGACAAGGCTCGCAACCGGCGAAATTGGCCTATTTCGGGCGGCAAGGAGCCGCTCAACCCCTGGCGATCCAACACCAGTTGGACAAGACACTGATCCGGATCAAAAAGGGCCACCTCCTCTACCTTCACCTCCGGACGGCCCAGAGCTGCCAAGATCTGCCGCAGCAAGAGGGGATCCCGACAAAGGGGAGCAGACCAGGCCCCCATCCCCCAGCTCAGCCAAACCCAGATCGCCAACAGGCCCACCGCCCACCTCTCGTGCCGAGCCATTCCCCTCTGCTGCTTCATCCCTGCTCTCCAAAGGATCTTTGCCAAGGTAGCATCCTACTCCGTCCCGCCTCCGCCGGGGTTGTTGCTATGGGCAGGGGAACCGCGACGTAGAAGAGTTCTGGCCCGGAACCGGCTAAGGACTCCGTCCCGCTAGCGCGAGCAGCTACACTGAAAAGCCGATGACCTCCTCTTCGGCAAACCTCCATGGCCAGGATCAACGACCACTTCCTCAAGCTCAAGACCGGCTATCTCTTTCCCGAGATCGCCCGGCGGGTGCAGGCTTTTGCCACCGCCCATCCCGAAGCTCAAATTATCAAAATGGGCATTGGCGATGTCACCGAGCCGCTGCCGGAAGCCTGTCGAACGGCCATGATCCGGGCGGTGGAGGAAATGGGGGAACGGGCCACCTTTCGCGGCTATGGGCCAGAGCAGGGCTACGAGTGGCTGCGCCAGGCCATTGCCCGGCACGACTTCCAGGCCCGCAACTGCGATATCGACGCTTCCGAGATCTTCGTCTCCGATGGCTCCAAGTGCGATTGCGGCAACATCCTGGATATCCTCGGCCACGACAACACCATCGCCATCACGGATCCTGTCTATCCGGTTTATGTGGACACCAACGTGATGGCGGGCCATACGGGGCCGGCCAACGAACGCGGCGAATACGAGGGCCTGGTCTATCTGCCCATCACTGCCGAAAATCACTTCACCGCCAGCCTGCCCAGCCAAAAGGTGGATGTGATCTACCTCTGCTTCCCCAATAACCCCACAGGCGCAGTGGCCACACGGGAGCATCTGCAAAACTGGGTGGACTATGCCCGTGCCCACGGCTCCCTGATCCTGTTCGATGCCGCCTACGAAGCCTATATCACCGAGCCCGGGATCCCCCACTCCATTTACGAGATTCCAGGGGCGCGGGAATGTGCCATCGAGTTCCGCTCCTTTTCCAAAACCGCTGGGTTTACCGGCACCCGCTGTGCCTTTACGGTGGTGCCCAAGTCTTTGCGGGGGCAAGCTGCCGATGGATCCTGGGTGGATCTGTGGAGCTTGTGGTATCGCCGTCAATCCACCAAGTTCAACGGGGTGTCCTACATTGTGCAGCGGGGGGCGGAGGCGGTCTATTCCGAAGCGGGGCAAGCGCAGGTGCAAGGTCTGGTGCAGTTTTACCTGGAAAATGCCCGCATCATTCGCCAGCAGTTGGCCGAAGTGGGGATCCAAGTCTATGGCGGCGTGAATGCCCCCTACGTCTGGGTGAAAACACCCGATGGGCTGAGCAGTTGGGAGTTTTTCGACAAGCTGCTGCACACCTGCCATGTGGTGGGTACCCCCGGCTCTGGCTTCGGCAGCGCCGGAGAGGGCTATCTGCGCCTGTCCGCTTTCAACAGCCGCGCCAACGTGGAAGAGGCAATGCGCCGCATTGGCAGCGTGTTTGCGGGGGCTGGAGCCGTTGGTTAATTGAGTCTTGACCCAGAGGGCGAGGATTCTTTCAAGCGCTCCCCGCCGCCAGAGGCGAACAGCTTGGGCCCGACAGGAAAGATGACGAACCAGTCGGCGATACCGCCGCGAACCCTTTTGCCTGCAACGCAGCAACTGGGCCAGCTTCCCCTTCGGCTTTCCGGGTACTGCCGCTTCGACTGCAGCTCCTGACCGTTAGCGATGAAGATATCCATACCCTCATGGGCAGTGGCCAGGTGAACTTTGCCCAAATCCACCCCATTTCCACCAGAACGGGTGTGTTCTGGGGCCAAGGTATCACCCTTTCTCATTGGGCAGATAGAGTTCGCAGCAGCCCAGCAAAAAGCTGCCCTGATCGCGTCAGCAGGTCGTATCTTGGTCGGCCAGTTCTGGCGAAAGCCTTTCACAAAGCAGGCCGTAGGTCTTTTGCCTGGATCCCTAGACCAGCAGCGGGGCTTTGCGCCAAGCCTTGGGCTGCTGGAACCGGTGCAGATCTCGGATCAGCCGCACCCAGCCGTCAGACATGGACTCCACCAAAACTTTGCCTTTCTCCGGCGTGGCGGCGGTGGCATCGCCCAAAACTCCGCTCTGGGTGAGATCGCGAGTTGCCCAAGCGAAAGGGATCCGCCCTTCCATGCTGAGCAGGCTGTTTTCCGGCAGATCGTGGGGATATTCGCAGACCAATCGGTCGGTTCGCACCGTGTCCGGCAAAAGGTGCATCAGCATACTGGTCTCCCCATCGCCGGCGTGAATGCCCAATTCCCGTTCTTTCTCGGTAAACAGCTCTCGTCCTTCGTGGGGAACGCGCCAGACCGACACCGGAAACAGCATGAAATCTTCATACTTCTGGTGCAGATCGCGGGCAACAATCTCCAGGACCTGTGGCTGGCCACCGTGGGAATTGAGGAACACCAGCTTGCGAAACCCAGCTCGGTAGATGCTCTCTGCCACTTCTGTCAGCACCGCCATCAGGGTTTGAGCCGAGAGGGTAATGGTGCCGGGGAAATGCCAATGCTCGTTGGCTTTGCCGTAACATTGGGTGGGCAAAACATAGGCCGGGATCTCAGGCTCCAGCTTCTCCATGGCGCGCCCAATGATCGCGGTGCCGATGCAGGCATCCACCACCAGGGGCAGGTGGGGCCCATGTTGCTCGATTGAGGCAACCGGCTGAATGATCACCACGTTCTCTTTGTCGGGCATGGCCTGGATCTCCGTCCAGGTCAGGTAGGGGAAAAAGCGGTGGGGCGGGACAAAAGTGTGCATCATGGCGGGATCCGTTCAAGTTTGATCAGAAAGCTACCTAGCACCATGCCACAAAATCGGGTTCACGAAATGCCCGCAAAGACGGGATCCCCGGCCAACCCGCCTGCCAAAGAAAAGTAAGGAGGCCATCGATTAGGATCAGTACAGTCCATATCGTCTTCAGTTAACGATTGCATGACCCTGTTGCCTCGTTTGCCCGCCCGATGTGGCTCTGTGGAGAATATCCCTTTCAGAAGCCGCCCTTTGCCTGCCCCGGTGGAGGTGGGCAGCACTCCACCCTCACCCCGTCCCATCCTCGCCCTGCCAGGGTCGCAAGCCACCCTCTATGTGGAGCTGATTCAGGTTTCTCGCCACAGTCTTGAGGCAGGCTCTGACACCCCGCCGCTGCTCTGGGTGCGGCCTCTCCTGCTCAGGCAGGGATCCCAAGTCTTCAACCTGCGGGCCACCTCGGATTTGCTCTGGCCTGCTGCCGGCTTTGTTCCGGCCTATGCGGAGGAGGTATTGCCCCTTCTGAAACAGGCAAGGGATCCCGCTCCCCACGAGCTCCCTGCCCGACAGCAGTTGCAGGCATTTCTGCGGCAAGTCTGGCGAGGCTAGGCTGCCCCGGAATGGCCAAGGGAGGCGGCCAACCTTTGCAAAGCCGATGCCAACATCGCTAGAGCCGCGTCAATTTCTGCCGGGGTGACGATCAAGGGGGGCACAAAGCGCACCACCTGGGATCCTGCCGGCACCAACAACAGCCCGCAGTCCATGGCTGCCTTGACCACTTCAGCCGCCGGGATGCGCACCACCAAGCCCTGAATCAGGCCCCAGCCCCGCACTTGCTCAACGAGCTGCGGAAACTGCTCCGCCAAGCGGGACAGCCCCTGACGCAGATACACCCCTGTCTGCTGGGCATTCCAAACCAAACTCTCCGACATTAGCGTGCGGCAAACCGCCAGGCCCACCGCACAAGCCAAGGGGTTGCCCCCAAAGGTGCTGGCGTGATCCCCCGGCTGAAACACGGCGCAAAAGTCTTTCGCCAACAAGGCCCCGATGGGGATCCCACCGGCCAGGCCCTTGGCCAAGGTGAACACATCCGGCTCCACCCCCAGGTTACAGTGGCCCCACAGCATGCCAGTACGGCCCATGCCCACCTGCACCTCATCCAAAATCAGCAGAATGCCCCGCTCGCTGCAGATCCGGCGCAACCATTGAAAATAGGCGGGATCCCCCGGCACAACCCCCCCTTCCCCCTGCAACGGCTCCAACAGCACGGCACACACCCGCTCGCCCCAGCGCTCCAACACCGCTGCTGTGCCCTCGATGTCGTTGTAGGGAACGTAATCAAAGCCGGGCACCAGAGGGGCAAAGTCTTTTTGGTATTTGGGCTGGCCGGTGGCGGTAATGGTGGCCAGGGTGCGGCCATGGAAGCTGGCATGGGCGGTGAGGATCATCGGATCTTGGATCCCGCGCACCGTGTGGGCATACTTGCGAGCCAGCTTAATGGCTCCCTCATTGGCTTCCGCCCCTGAGTTGCAGAAAAACACCTTGTCGGCACAGGAGTGCTGGGTCAGCCATTGAGCCAGTTGTGCCTGCGGCTGGTTGTAGTAAAGGTTGGAAACATGGTGCAACTGTTGTGCCTGCTCGGTGAGCGCCTGAATCCACAGCGGGTGGGCATGCCCCAGGGTACAGGTGGCAATGCCGGCCACAAAGTCCAGGTACTCGCGCCCCTGCTCATCCCAAACCCGACACCCCTGCCCGCGCACCAAGGTCAGGGGATAGCGCCCATAGGTGGCCATCACATGCTCGGCAAACAGCTCGGCAGTTGTCGGGGATCCCGAGGGGGCACTGGCAAGAGGCGAAGTTAGAGGAGACATGGCCGGTAAAAGATTGCTGTCGTGTTGGCGGCGCGGAGCGCTTTGGGGCTGGCGCAAGCCGTGTTTCGAGTGTACCACCCTGCTTTGGAGATGATATTCTGGCGGGGCCAAAGATTCAGGGATCCACAGCAAACAGACAGAAGCAAACAGACAGATGTCGCGGCGGGGGGTAACGGTCTGGTTTACGGGATTGAGCGGGGCGGGCAAAACCACCCTGAGCTGCGGCGTGGCCCAGCAGTTGCGCGCTTGGGGGCTGCCGGTGGAAGTGCTCGATGGGGACCTGGTGCGGCAACATCTCACCAAGGGTCTGGGCTTCAGCAAAGTGGATCGGGAGGAGAACATTCGCCGCATCGGCTTTGTGGCGGAGATGCTGACTCGGCACGGGGTGATTGTGCTGGTGTCGGCCATTTCCCCCTATCGGGCAGCACGGCAGGAGGTACGGCGATATATTGGCAGCTTCATCGAGGTCTTTGTGGATGCCCCTTTGGAGGTGTGCGAACGCCGGGATGTGAAGGGCCTCTATCGAAAGGCGCGGGCAGGCTTAATCCAGCACTTTACCGGTATTGACGATCCCTACGAGCCGCCGGAACAGCCGGAGGTGGTGTGCAAAACTGCCGAGCAAAGCATCCCCGAATGTATTGACCTGGTGATACAAAGCCTAAAAAGCAGAGGTTATGTCTAACAGGCCCCCTGCTCTTACGTTGCCCGTAGAGGGTGGGCTTCCCCCCGGAGTAGCTGCAAAGAACCTAGAATTAAGAAAGGCTTACAAGCAACTCCTATGGCTTCGACATCGGCATCGGCCACTCCCATTTCGGCGCAGTGGATCTGGCGGGGGCAGTCAGTTCATTACGTCAAACAGGGTGAGCAGGGGCAGCCTCTGCTTCTGGTGCACGGCTTTGGAGCCTCCACCGACCACTGGCGCAAGAACATTCCCGAATTGGCTCAACACTACCAGGTGTACGCCATCGATTTGCTGGGTTTCGGTCGCTCCGCCAAGCCCAACTGGGACTACCGCGCCGAAATCTGGCGGGATCAGCTGCGGGACTTTTGCCAACAGGTAATCCGTCGGCCTGTGGTGGGGATCGGCAACTCCCTGGGCGGCTACGTGGTGCTCAGTTTTGCGGCGGAGTGGCCGGAGTGGGTGCGGGGCGTGGTGCTCTTGAATGGGGCAGGTGGGTTTTCCACGCTCAAAGGATCCCCGACCGGATGGCGGCAATGGATAGGCGGATTGGTGGGCTGGGGCCTGCGCCAGCGCCTGGTGTCTTACCTGCTGTTTCAGTATTTGCGGCAGCCGCACGTGATCCGAGCCAAGCTGAAGCAGGTTTACTACGACCCGGCAGCCGTGACCGATCAGCTGGTCGAGGCCATCCATCGCCCCACCCAGGATCCGGGGGCTGCCGATGTGTTTGTGGCCTTGATGCGAGGTGGGCAGAAGGGACGGTATGTAGATGAGCTGCTGTGCAGCTTGGTGCGCCCGCTGTTGTTGATCTGGGGAGAACGGGATCCCTGGATGCGGGCTCGGGAACGCTCTAAGCTGTACCGGGCCCACTACCCTCAAGCAGTGGAATACTTCCTGGAGGCTGGCCACTGCCCCCACGATGAGCGCCCCGAAGAGGTCAATGCCCTGATTCACCGGTGGATCGAGACCGGGATCCCAGCCACCACTTCTCCCCCCATTTCCAAAGCTGCCCCTGTATCGGAAGTCCATCCCTAGGCGGCCCGTCTAGCTTGGGCTATCCAACAATTCCTCCTGGGGATCCCCTTCTAGGCCGATGGTGTACTTAGACCATTCTCGATGGGAACCACTGCCGACGGCTTTGGAGATTTCAAAGTAAAGAGTGCTGTGGGGACGGCGGGGTTGGCGCAGCAGGGGCATACCGGCTTCGCGGGGGGTGCGGTTCCCTTTTTTCACGTTGCAACGCACACAGGCACTGACCACATTTTCCCATGTATCCCCGCCGCCACGAGACCGAGGGATCACGTGATCCAGGGTGAGATCTTCGCCGAAGCAGCCGCAGTACTGACAACGATGCCCATCCCGGTAGAGGACGTTGCGGCGCGTAAGTGGGATCTCCTTGTGGGGAACGTGGACATAGTGGCGCAGACGAATGACAGTGGGCAAGGGAATGTTGCCGTACACCACTCGGCCATTGTGCTCGATTTGCTCGGCCTTGCCCTTAAGCAAAAGAACGACTGCCCTGCGCCAACTGGTGATGTTGAGCGGCTCGTAGGAGGCATTCAAAACCAAAACCTTGCCCATAGTGCCGCGCACCGCTGACGGGATCCCCAACCTAAGCCGGAAGGCGCCAGCCCCCTGAAGTTATGCAAAATGTTAACACAGCTTTAGATTCAAGCAGTAGGAGTTCTGTGCTCCAGGAGATATTCCCGGCTGCTGCAAAACGCTACTCTGGAGAAGAGCTGTTGGCAAGGGCGTGTTCAATCCTAGGGCATTACGTGGGGTTTCCCGAATAGGCTGAACTTTATTGAGGTGATGAAGCCGGAACTGAAATCTTCAACTCAACAGCAGGATCTGCCCCAAAAGAGAAATCCAGGCGAGGGATCCCGCTGGCTGATGGGTCTAGCCATCCTGCTGCTCTGTCTGGGATCCCCCAACCGCTGGCTGCACTGGTTTCCGGGAGCGCTGCTGGGCCTAGCCCTGCTGTTTGGCCTGTGCGAGCAACGGCAAGGGTGGGCGCGGTGGCGTTTGGCCTATGGCCTCTGGTTTTGGGTTTGCCTGTATGCCTTCTGGGTGGATCCCTTCTCGGTTGAGGTGTTGAGCGCCTGGGAGATCCTAGGGGGCGTGGTGGTGGCTCCCCTGATCCCCCTCTTTTTCACCACCGCTACGCTCCTCAGTTTGGAGCTGAGCCGCCCCCTGCCGGCTTGGGCACGTCCGCTGGGCTTGGCCACGGTCTGGACAGGCTTGGATGGGCTGTTGGGCTTGCTCTGGTGGCCCATCCCTTTCCACTGGGGATCCCTGTTGTTCGACTGGCCCCTCGGGATCCAAGTAGCCGATGTTACGGGGATCTGGGGGGTTACCTTTTTTGCCGTGTTCGTCAATGGGGTTCTTTGGCAGATGGCCAGGCAGATTTCTAGCCGGTGGCAGGCGGCTGGGGGATCCCTGAGAAACGTTTTGGGTGAGATGCTCAGGAACAGGGATTTCTGGGGTACGCTCGCCTGCGGCCTGGGGTTGACGGGGCTGGTCTTGGCCTATGGAAGCGCACGCCTGGCCTACTTCGATGCCTTGGCCGTCGAAAACAGGGATCCTGACTTTCGGGTGGCGGCGGTGCAGCAGGTGGCTTGGCTGGAAGCCGATCGCAGTTGGAACTACCGCCTGGAGCGCTACCGGGAGCTGCATCAGCTTTCTGCCCAGGGGGTGGCTGCTGGGGCACAGTTGGTGGTTTGGCCGGAGGGGGCGCTGCGGGCACGGCTGCTGAATACTGGCCTGGAACCCTACGTGATCGAGCCAATGCAAGCGATTCTGCCGCCGGAAGGCGCTTTGATTACGGGGGCAACAGAGCCGGATCCCCGCACAGCCCATTTGCCGGAGCCAGAGCAGCGATTTTTTAACACGGCCCTGTTGTTTGACGCCCGGGGCAACTTGCTGGATGGGTTTGGCAAGCAGTGGATCTTTCCCTATTTCGAGTCGGGGCGCTACGTGCCTTCACCCGATGGCTATCGGCCTCTGGACGGAGGGGAGCTTTTCGGGCCTTTGGGGGTGATGATCTGCTTGGAGAGCGTCTTGCCTGCGCCCAGCCGAACTTTAACCCGTCGCGGCGCCGAGTCTTTGATCGTGATTTCGGATGATAGCTGGTTTGGTAATAGCCACTGGCCGATGTTGCATGGCCAGCTCTCGGTTTTCCGGGCTGTGGAAAATCGGCGGGGCGTGGTGTTTGTCAATAACACAGGCGGCAATCTGGTGGTGGATCCCTCAGGTCGGCTCCAGCAGGTTGGCCCCATCTTTCAGCGGGGGGTGATTACGGGAGAAGTGAAGCGGCGTTCTGAGACAACTTTCTACAATCGCGCGGGGGATTGGCTGGCGTGGCTGACGTTGGGGCTATCTTTGGGGCTATGGCGCTGGGGATCCCGAGCAAGGCAAGGATGAGTTAGAATCGATAGGCCCACCGGTGGGTCTGCGGATTCTCCTATCCAGTCCTCACTTCAAAGCCCTGCTGATGTAGCTCAGTTGGTAGAGCAGCTCACTCGTAATGAGCAGGTCGTCGGTTCGAGTCCGATCATCAGCTTTCTGGAGTTGAACACCTCAGAGTCCCTTTGGGAGAAGAGTTGGGGGTGGTCGCGGAAGCGGCGCGGAGCGTTTGGGCAGCAGCGATCATTCTTTCGAATTGCAGTGAAACCTTGGAACGGCTACAGTTGTGGAGGGCACCAGAAAAGATTTCGGGTAGAGACCCCCAAAGAATGGAGAATATCTCTCATTACCCCTGTGCAGTACTTCCAATGCTCAGGATCTGCACACATGCGGTCGGGATTTAACTCCATCTCATAATGGATAACATTGGGGATCCCGGCAAACTCATCAGAAGACTGAGGAGAAACAATCAGCAGCAGAAAAGGCTTGCCCCTGCGCTTAGCCGCCAGCTTATCCATTAAGTCAACAACGGCCTCTCGCCGGCAACCCCCTGTGCGCACAAACAAGACTTTATCGGCTTTTTCCAAAACATACATAAAACGCTTGGCGCGAGCAGTGTAGCGAGTTCGCATTCGCTCATGGATGGGGTGCATATTCTGAAGTGGATCCTCCCCCTCTTCCACCTCATGGCCAAAGGAGAGGCCCGTCCACTTGCTGTGGTAAATTCGCCGATCTTCAGGGCTGTAGTGCAAATATTGCGGATCCCACATGCCCTGAAACTCGTTGTGGATCATATCGGCCACATCAGCCAAATTGCTGGTGCGTGTCAAATCAAAAGGAAAGGCAGGCCCGTCATATTCCAACTTGTAGAGCAGCATTCGCACCGCGCAGCGATCCCCTAACGGTACAATGGCAAAGCGATGAATATCCGATAATTTGCAGGTGTATTCCAGCAGCATGACCGATCCAGGAGCAGCCTTTACCCGACTTTCGAGGCCACCTTCCCCGATCATCAGGGTTCGGAAGAGAGCTTCGCGGTGGCTCGGATCTTCATAAACACCCGCTGGCATGGCTTTGAGAGCGGCCCGCACTTCCTTCCACATGGGGTGGATGTTGTACTCGTGACTGCTCTGGTTGATCACGCACAGGCGAGGCATGGGATCAGAAGAGCCTTCTGAGGATCCACTGAGCTTGAGAAGGATCAACGATCCATCCTCGAAGATCGTTTCTACTGATTCCGAGGAAAAGAACTGGGCTACTGGGGAGAAGACAAGATCGGCATCCGCAGGAATGGAGAGGGTGGTTTGCACCGAACCATCTTCTTGTACGGAAAGGGAATATAAGGTAGCATCCCCTAGCCTTTCATCGCTTTTGCCAATATACAGACCCGGCTGTAGACCTGCTTTTTGGAAAGCGGCTTGCAAAGGTTGCCAAGTGGGCGTGATGGTATAAGGGTAGGGAGTTATATTCACGATGCGAAATTGGTTTTTGCCTGTTTCTGCAGTCACCCAAAAACCATGCTCATCTGCAAAAACGACCCGTTCTCCAACGGGTTGAGCAAGCTTTCTACGAGCTGAACTAACTTGGCCGGGATCCAAAAGAGAGAGATCGATGGCCTCAAACATGACCTGATGACCCTTGGAATTGGGGTGAGCTGGGTCAAAAGCAAGGTCTGGTTTCCAGCGGCTCTGTCCATCTTCCAAATGAGGCAGCCAATTGAACACAGGGCATCCCCAGCTGAGCATTCTTTGCTGAGTTTCTTGCAAAAGAAGATGCTGTTCTGGGCCGTAGTTTGCATGGGGATAAACCCCTCCCAGAACTGGCAAGGCTCCAATGTCTTGAATTCGCTGAATTAGCCGCTGCAGGCCGTTTTCAAACCGTCTCTGCAGGGCGCGGCGATGCTGGGGCAAGGCCGATGCCAAGCCTTCATTTCCCAAAGACAAAGCAACAATAACGACATCGGGATGTTCAGGGATCACCGCCTGCTCAAACCGCAACAGAGTTCGGCTGACATTGGCCCCCAATTGGGAGAGATTTCGCACTTGATGGCCATAGCGCTCTTGTAGAGCTTTCTGCAACAGCCAAGCCCAACCTCGCAACAGCCAGGCGCTGCACCCCAGGGCAACGGAGCTGCCCAAAATGACGACTTTTAGCCCTTGCGGATTTTCCGGTTCGACCTCAGGAATGGGATCGGCAAAATAGCCGTAAGGATAGGCAGGGATCTGGCCAAACTCCCCATCCTCGACAATCAAAACTGCCGGTAAAGGTTCTGGCTCAAGTGGCACCCAGCGATTGACAGCGGTGGATTCCCAAATCACTTCGCCACCGGCTTGCACGCGCAGATACCGGTACTCTACTCGAGGGATTTCTTTTGAACACCCGCTATAGGGCAACAACGGGCCGGGCGTGCCGTCTGCTGGGCTCAACGGCAACTCTACCCACCACAGCGGATAATGAGCGGGATCCGTCTGCAGCCAAATGCAATGGCAGGGATCCCAGGAGCCCAATTTTGCGCTGGATCCCACCAAGGCAATTCTCTCGCCCGGCTGGGTGATGGCACGAACCTGGAAGCGATACATAACGTTTTCCTGGCACAGGATTCAATGGGAAATTGTGGGGCTGTGCGGGCGGACTGCACTCACTCATCACCCAATCAACAGCTCAGCAGCCGGCTGAGAAGGGCAAGAGCCTGGGAGCTGATCCCATCTCTGCTGTTTTATCCGGGAAAAAGAGAAGTTCTTAAATCTGGAAAGGAAAGATCTCTAGTACCCAAAAATCCAGTTCAACTGGGCCAATACGGTTCTTAATACAGTTCTGAATAAAGACTCAGTCAATCTTGGCTTAAAGCTAGCATATTGACCGAGGGCTGTCTGTTTTCCAGAGCACTTTTAGACTCTCTCTGGGGTACAGATTTCCAACTGCCGCTGGGGCAAAATAACTTCAAAGCTGGATCCCTGGCCCAGCTTACTCTCCACCTGCACCTGACCTTGATGCTGCTGGGCAATGCTTTTGACGATCGCCAGCCCCAAACCTGACCCCGAGAGGCGACCGGGATCCCCGCTGCGAGCCGGATCTGCTCGATAAAAGCGATCGAACACATGGGGCAGAGCCTGAGGCGGGATCCCTGGCCCGGTATCTTGTACCCGTACCACCAGCTCTGGGGATCCGGAGCGCAGCCGTTGTTCCAGCCTCACCTGCACCTCTCCTTGCGGGGGAGTGTGGAGAAGGGCGTTTTCAATCAGGTTGGTGAACAGGCGGGCCAATTGATCTTCATCTCCCCAAAAACCGAAGGGATCCACTTGGGCGGGAGAAGGTTCCTTCCCGCTCTCAGGGGCAGCAATCTCCAGCTTCAAGCGGATCTGCTTTTGGTTGGCCAAGCCCTGCAGCTCCTCCACCACCTGCAGCAGCAGAGCATCCAGCGCACAGCAACGGGGTTGGAAAGGCACCATACCGCTGTCGTGGCGGGCCAGAAACAGCAGGTCATCCACCAGGCGACCCAGCCGCAAACACAGCCGCTCCACCATCTGCCAGCGCTGCCGGGTGTCGGCATCCAATTGGGAATCCGCCAAAGCCACCTGTACCGCGGTTTGAATGCTGGCCAAGGGGCTGCGCAGCTCGTGAGAGGCGTCGGCGGTAAATTGCTTGAGCTGCTGATAAGACTGCCGGATGGGTTGCATGGCCAAACCGGAGAGCATCCAGCCAATGGCTCCCACACTCGTCAAGCCGGCCACCACCCACAGGGAAAGATCCCGGATCAACTGTCGCGTTGGCTTGCTCACCTCAAACCAAGGATGGCTGACCCGCAGATAGCCCAGCAGCTTCCCATGGGCCACGATCGGCTCGGTGAACTGACGCAGCCAATACCCAGGAGCGATGCGGGCAGTGTGCAGGGATCCCTCGGTCAATAGGGGGGCAGGGATCCCGCCGGGTACCGTGGACCAGATGAGCGTTCCTTGAGGGCCGAACCACTCCAAGTCGATGTGATCGTCCTCTAGGGTGCTGGGATCATCCCGAAAGCTGGCCTCTAAGCTGCGGCGGGCCTGCTGCGGATCCAAGAGGCTCTCATCCACCACCAAAGACCGCTCGACAATCTCCACCACATGGCCAAGGGTATCGTCCACCCGCTCGATCAGGGTTGACTGCACGTACCAATAGAAGCTGCCGGCAAACAACAGCAGCAACACTGCCGTAACCGTTGTATACCAGAAGGCCAACCACTGTCGCGTCGCTTGGAACATGGGAGCTGCACCGCGGGGGGAGAACGGAGTGGGGCTAGCTGTGAACACGGGGTTCGGGGTGAAGGGAAGACAAGATCTCGGCCTCCACCTGGAGTAGAGTATCGAGCCGATCCTGCACCTGATCGGCGGGAAACTGCTCCAACGCCAAATCCAAGTAAAGCTGCCAATGGCGCTCCTCCGCAGCCGCCAGCCAGAGATAAAACTGCCGCAGCTCTGGGTCGGGCGCGTGGATCCCCAACAGGCCCAAGCGTTCGTGGCTGCGGGCCTCGATAATGGCTGCCACCAGCAAGGTGTCGAGCAGATGCTCTGGCTCAGAGCGGCGCAGGTGTTGGTTTAGGCGACCCGCATAGGGCGCAGCCGACAAGGGCTTGATGGGGATCCCCAGCCGTTGCAGGTGGCGATGCACCCGCTCAAAATGCTGCAGCTCCTCCCGCGCCAGCGGCGAGAGGGTTTCCACCAAACGCCCATTAGCCGGGTAGCGAAACAGCAAGCTGAGGGCGTTGCCCGCTGCTTTTTTCTCACAATTGGCGTGGTCTAGCAAGACCAGATCGATGTGCCGGGTAGCCTGTTCGATCCAGTCCTCAGAGGTACGAGAAGCAAGTTCTAGAGCAAGCACAGGGTCGGTAGGAAAGGGTTAAGAGAAGTTCTAGGGACGAACAATCTCCACAGTAACCCGCCCCGTCAGCTCCGGGATCGGGGGATGACACTTGGTCAATCGGATCTTAGCTTTGCTGGCCCCTGTCTCCCGCAGCACCATTTCGGCAATCGCCTCCGCCAAGCTCTCGATCAGCACAAACTGATTGCTTTTCACCAGTTCCGCAATCCCGGCCACTGCAGAACGGTAGTCGAGGCTATCACACAGTTGGCCGCTGAGAGCAGCCGGGCGCAGATCCGCCCACAACTCGAAATCCACCTCAAACCATTGCCCCAAAGCCCGTTCCGCCTCATCAAGGCCGGTATAACCGTAGTAGCGCAGGCCGGAGACGATCAGCCGATCTCGCAACTGCTCAGGGGGTTGCCGAGGGATCCGATCGGGATCTGGATAGGGCTGCTGACCGTCGCTGCTAACACTGGTGGGGATCTGTAGCTCCATCACAACCTCCCAGCTCGACCTGGAGACCCTATCCCGCAGGGCCTGGCGAAACAACGAAACCTTGGCTCGACCCTAGGAGCAGGCTGCCCCTTGTCCCCATTTCCTTTTTGATTCTTTAACAAACTCCGGGATCCCCATCCCTCAATGGCTGAGGGCCAACGCTCTCCCCTCTACGGTCGCTGCCATCTCCCACAACAGAGCTTCCGTCTCTTCCCAGCCGATGCAGCCATCGGTGATGGAAACCCCGTACTGGAGCGGCGCCCCTTCCTGCCAGGTTTGCTTGCCCGGGTAGAGGTTGCTCTCCAGCATCAGCCCCATCAGAGCCCGCTGCCCCGCCTGGTACTGCTGTAGCACCGCTCGACAGACGGATCCCTGCTTGCGGTAATTTTTGTGGGAGTTGTCATGGGAGCAGTCCACCATCACCGAGCGAGGGATCCCTTGATCCTTCATCAGCAGTGCCGCCCGCGCCACATCTTCCGGGCCGTAGTTGGTCTTGCCCCCTCCCCCCCGCAACACGATGTGCCGATCCGGGTTGCCGGTGGTTTTCACCAGAGCCGTCATGCCATCTTGGCCGATGCCCAGGAAACTGTGGGGATGGCTGGCGGAGAGAATGGCATTGAGCGCAATTTCCAGCCGCCCGTCGGTGCCGTTTTTGAAGCCCACAGGCATGGAGAGGCCGCTGGCCATTTCCCGGTGAGTTTGGCTTTCGATGGTTCTGGCGCCAATGGCCGCCCAGCTCACCAGATCTGCCGTGTACTGAGGGGTCACCGGATCCAGCATCTCGGTGGCACAGGCCAGGCCCAGCTCGTTGATCTGCAAGAGAATGGAACGGGCCAGTTGCAGGCCGGTGGCAATGTCGCAGGAGCCATCCAGGTGGGGATCGTTGATCAGGCCCTTCCAGCCCACCGTGGTGCGGGGTTTCTCAAAATACGTACGCATGACAACCACTAGGTGCTCCCGAGTTTGGTCGGCCACCCGCTTGAGGCGATGGGCATACTCCAGAGCCGCTGCGGGATCGTGGATGGAACAGGGGCCGACGATCACCACCAAGCGATGGAGATCCCGTCCGTGGATGATGTCGCGGATGGCTTGCCGAGTGGAGAGCACCACCTGGGCTGCCGTTTCCGTAAGGGGCAGCTTGGCCTTGACAGCAGCAGGGGCAATCAAGGGAGTCACCTCTTGGATATTGCAATTGTCGGTTTGAGGGGGCATGGAACTGTCCTCAGCGTGCAAGTGGGTAGATGGGGTCGTCGAGCCATCAAAAAAGCCCTGGCGCTGGGCTCAGGGCTTCAGGACTGACTCGGGTAAACTGTAGGTCTTTGTTTACGCGCCACCCTTCTGCCCTGGTCGTTGCCAGGGAAAGCTAAAGTAGCCAAAAAAGGAAGCGCGCCAGACCATGCGGAGAACAAACTTAAAACCTGTACGAGATAACTATACCCGAAAAAACCTCGTTTGACACCTCAGGGATCCGGTTTCCTGGCGGAGAGACCAGCGGGAAGTCTTAAGTCGACCGAGCCGCTGGCTTGGCAATCCAGTAGCCGCAGGGGTGTTCTCCCTGCACCTGCCAGGTGATGCGCTCTACCCGGCAATCGGGCAAGGCGGCAGCAAACATCTCCAGCTCGTGGCCGCAGACGCTGGGAAAGGTGTGGGCAATCTGGGCAATGGCGCAATTGTGCTCGACCAACACATACTGCTCGACGTAAGGCTCGGATCCCTCTGCTGCCAGCGGCACAGTCAGGTCGGCAGGATAGGGGTAGTACTCCGCCATGTAACCCTCTGCCTGGCGCAACTGCACCAAACGCTCCAGCCGCTCCCGTAGGGATCCAGATCCCAGCTGGGCCTGATATTCCCGGGCTTTGCGCTGCCACTGATGGTGGAGAAGGGATCCCATCTGTTCGGATCCCAGAGTTTCGGCCAGGGTGTTGAGCAGACCAAGGGCAAACTCATCGTAGCTGGCGGGAAATTGCTCTTCTCCCAAGGGGCTGAGCTGATAGAGATGCTGGGGTCGCCCTAGACCATTGGGTTGAGCGATATGTTTGATCAACCCCTCTGCCTCCAGATCCTTGAGGTGGCGGCGGATGGCCTGGGGAGAAATGCGCAGGTGCTCTGCCAGAGTTTGGGCGTTGGCCTGCCCCGCCTTGCGCAGATAGACCAAGATGGCCTGCTTACTCGAAGCGGGTTGAGCGACCTGCCCGGTGATCTTGCGCGTGCTGTCCACCCTCGCCCTCCTGGTTAGACTGGGTTAATCGGCTGCCGCTGCCAGCACAGCTCTCTGCTATTTTGACAACGGGATCATTGCTAAAGTAACCTGAGGATCAGTTAAACAACAACTCTGTTGTTTTATTTGGCCATCTGTCTTAGTCGCGTTTCTACCCTGTCACTACCCGAGAGCCATCCATGTCTACGAGCGTCCGCGCCCTGGTCAACCAGCCCTACAAGTACGGCTTTGTAACCGACATCCCCTCTGAGTCGATTGGCAAAGGCTTGAACGAAGAGGTGATTCGGCAGATCTGGGCCAAGAAAGGGGAGCCGGACTTTATGCTAGAGTTCCGGCTGCGGGCCTACCGCCAGTGGCTGAAGATGAGCGAGCCCACCTGGCCCAACGTCAGCTACCCGCCCATTGACTACCAAAACATTGTCTACTACTCGGCCCCTAAGGTGCAGCCCAAGAAAAAGAGCCTGGACGAAGTGGATCCGGTGCTGTTGGAGACCTTCGAGAAATTGGGGATCCCCTTGTCAGAGCAAAAGCGGCTGGCCAATGTGGCGGTGGATGCCATCTTCGACAGCGTTTCGGTAGCCACCACCTTCCGGGAAAAGCTGGCCAAGGAAGGCGTGATCTTCTGCTCCATGTCGGAGGCACTGCGGGAGTATCCAGAGCTGGTGCGCAAGTACTTGGGCAGTGTGGTTCCCATTGCCGATAACTACTACGCTGCGCTGAACTCGGCGGTGTTTAGCGATGGCTCCTTTGTCTATGTGCCCAAAGGGGTGCGCTGTCCCATGGAGCTCTCCACCTATTTCCGCATCAACAACGGCGAATCGGGCCAGTTTGAGCGCACCCTGATCATTGCCGACGAGGGATCCTACGTCAGCTACTTGGAAGGGTGTACTGCCCCCATGTTCGACACCAACCAACTGCATGCGGCGGTGGTGGAGTTAATTGTCCTAGACAATGCCGAGATCAAGTACTCGACGGTGCAGAACTGGTATGCCGGCGACGAAAACGGCAAAGGGGGCATTTACAACTTTGTAACCAAGCGCGGCCTGTGTCAGGGAGCAAACTCCAAGATCTCCTGGACGCAAGTGGAGACCGGCTCGGCCATCACTTGGAAATATCCTAGCTGCGTGTTGGTGGGGGAAAACTCGGTGGGCGAGTTTTACTCGGTTGCCCTAACCAACAACTACCAGCAGGCCGATACCGGCACCAAGATGATTCACGTGGGCCGCAACACCCGCAGCAAAATCATTTCCAAGGGCATCTCGGCTGGGCACTCCAAAAACAGCTACCGCGGCCTGGTCAAAATCGGGCCGAAAGCAGAAGGGGCCCGCAATTTTTCCCAGTGCGATTCCATGTTGATCGGGGATCAGTGCAGCGCCAACACCTTCCCCTATATCGAGGTGCAAAACAACACCGCCAAAGTGGAGCACGAAGCTTCCACCTCTAAGATTGGAGAAGAGCAATTGTTCTACTTCCAGTCCCGCGGCATCTCTGCGGAAGATGCTGTGTCCATGATCATCAGCGGCTTCTGCCGAGAAGTGTTCAACCAACTGCCGATGGAGTTTGCTGTAGAAGCCGATCGGTTGCTGAGCCTGAAGTTAGAGGGATCCGTCGGCTAGGGGATTGTTCCCGACGTGAAGCTAAGCAGCTGGGGAGAGGCTACTGACATCAGTGGGATTTCAGGAGAGGGGTGACTCCCAAGGCAGAGAGGTTTTGAACTATAAAGGCTAGGCAGGAGAAGTTCCCTATGCGGGCATTTCTGGAGGAGTTCAAAAACTTTATTAGCCGGGGCAATGCCTTAGATTTGGCTGTTGGCGTTGTTATTGGAGGTGCTTTTGGGAAGATAGTGACTTCTTTCGTAGCAGATCTATTTACTCCGGTTTTAGGCTTGATGATTGGTGGAGTGAACTTCCAGCACTTGGCCTGGGAAATCGGTGGAAGTCCTGAAGACCCAGTTACGATTAACTACGGTAGCTTTCTGCAAGCTGTGTTTGATTTTGTGATTATCGCTTTTGCCATCTTCTTACTGGTGAAGGCGATCAACACCCTACAGCGAAAGGAGGAAGAATCTCCTCCCACATTGCCCCCACCAGAAGTGGTTTTGCTGACAGAGATCCGGGATATCCTCAATCGCCACTCCCAATAGAGCTATAGGGGATCCTTAGGCCCAAAATCCAAACCTGGTTTAGGGATCCCTTAACTTTTCAGCTCCTGCCCTTCGGTGTCAACCCTAGAGTCTAGCCATGATCCGTGAAAACAGCCCTGTCATCTTATCCGTTCGAGATCTCAGCGCCGAGATCGATGGCACCCCCATTCTCAAGGGGTTGAGCCTGGAAATTCGCGCCGGAGAAATCCACGCCATCATGGGCCCCAATGGTTCTGGAAAAAGCACTTTTTCCAAGATCTTGGCTGGCCACCCCGACTACCGGGTGACAGGAGGCGAGATCCTCTATCTGGGCAAGAATCTTCTGGAAATGGAACCGGAGGAGCGGGCTTGGGCAGGGATCTTCTTGGCGTTTCAATACCCCATCGAGGTTCCGGGGGTGAGCAACTTGGATTTCCTGCGCGCCGCCTACAACGCTCGCCAGAAATATCGGGATCAGCCGGAACTGGATGCTCTGGATTTTGACGACCTGGTACGGGAAAAGTTGGATATTGTCAAAATGGATCCCGTTTTTTTGGAGCGCTCTGTGAACGAGGGCTTTTCCGGCGGTGAGAAAAAGCGCAACGAGATCCTGCAAATGGCGGTGTTGGAGCCCACGCTGGCCATTTTGGACGAGACGGATTCCGGCCTGGATATCGACGCGCTGCGCATTGTCGCCCAGGGCATCAACCGACTGGCCGGCTCTGAGAATGCCATGCTCTTGATCACCCACTACCAACGCTTGCTGGACTATGTTACCCCCGACTACGTGCACGTGATGGAGGGGGGTCGTATCGTCATCAGTGGGGACAAGACCTTGGCGCTGGAGCTGGAAGAACGGGGCTACGACTGGATCAAAACTCAGTCGGGTCAAGAACCGGCAGCTGCGACATCTCGGCAGGAGAAAGAGGGATGAGCGCCACCTTGCCCAAACCTTTTGCCCCAGAGAGCCGCCTATTCCTGGAGCACATCCTCGGCCAAATCCCGGAAAGGCAGGATCCCTACACCACCCTTAGGCAGCAGGCCCGCGCCCAATTGGCCGAACTGGGGATCCCGACCCCACGGGAAGAGGATTGGAAATACAGCGATCTCTCGCCACTGCTGGCCCACAAGTTTCGCCTGGCTGCCGCGGGGGATCCGTCTCTGGATGCAGCAACCCTAGAACCTTGGCTTTGGCCGGAAACCAGCTATAGCCGCGCCGTGTTCGTCAACGGCTACTTTGCCCCCCAGCTTTCTGATTTGAGCGGCCTGCCCACCGCTTTGCAGGTGATCCCTTTAGCCCAAGCCCCAGGGGAGTTGCTGCAAACCCTGGCCAAGACGGATGTGTTTACGGCCCTCAACACCGCTCATCTGGGAGATGGGATCCAGATTGGCCTACAGCCCGGCCAGGAAGTTCCGTCACCGCTGCACCTGCTGTTCATAACGGTGGCTCCTGAGGGAGAGGCCGTTTTGGCCCAGCCCCGCTGCCTGCTGTCTTTGCAAGCCCACAGCTCCCTCACGCTGATCGAAGATCATGTATCCCTGGGATCCGGGATCCCCTTTGGCAACGCGGTTACGGAGATCGCCCTGGCAGAGGGATCCCGCTTGCACCATGTGATTTTGCAAAGGCAGGGATCCCCAGCCTTCCACATCAACCAGACCGCCGTGCGCCAAAGCCGCAACAGCCACTACCGCCTCCAGTCGATTCAGTGGGGATCCCAGTTTTCTCGCCACAACCTGGAGATCACCCAAGCCGGAGCCCAGGCCCACACCCAACTGCAGGGGCTAACGCTGCTGAAGGGATCCCAGCACAGCGACACCCACTCCCGCCTGGTGCATCAGGCCCCCCACGGCAGCAGCCGCCAATTGCACAAGTGCATCGTTGACGAGACGGCCCATGCGGTCTTCAGCGGACGGATTCTGGTGAGCCGAGAGGCCCAACTGACGGACGCCGCCCAGACCAACCGCAACCTGCTCCTAGGCCCCAAAGCGCGGGTCGACACCCAGCCGCAACTGGAGATCTTTGCCGACAACGTCAAATGCGCCCATGGGGCCACCGTCAGCCAACTGGAGGCAGAAGAGATCTTTTATCTGCAAAGCCGGGGTATTCCCCAAGCTGATGCCAGGCAACTTCTCACCTGCGCTTTTGCGGCAGAAGTTCTGGAAGGGATCCCGTTGGCTCAACTTCCCGCCCTGGTGGCCCGCCAGTTGGCTGGGATCCCGTGAATCCAATCAATTCCAATAACAATAATAAGTTGTTGCTCCCCCATGACCCTCAAGAGTGACCAGACTTGGGCGTGATGGATAGGCATCACTGACGCGACAGAGATTTAGGAGCTTCCTTATCAATCCTCTGCAGTTGCGTTTTGCTGCAAATCTTGGGTTAGAAACGCTCAAATTACCACAGAGCAAGGGTTTTAGCCATTGTCATCACTGAGGAAATAGCCAGAATAAAAGTAGCCATCGACCCAGCAATGGGCGCTACGACAACTCGGTGAACGAACGATGTTTCCCTCTCTTTTAAATCCACGTGCAGCAGGCATACTCCTATCGGGAGCTGTCTTGGGCATCCACTGCCAGGTGGCCATGGCCGCCCCTTTTCGCGACACCTTTGGCCACTGGGCCCAAGCCTACATTGAGACCCTCTCCGCTCAGGGCGTGTTGAACGGCTTCCCCGATGGTACCTTCCGCCCCAATGAGCCGGTTACCCGCGCTCAGTTTGCCACCATTGTCAATACCGCTTTCCGCCTCCGCAATACCTCCGGTACTTTTATCGGCTTTCGGGATGTGCCCCCCACCCACTGGGCAGCCAGTGCCATCTCGACGGCAGCGGCCAACAACTTAGTCGCAGGCTTTCCTGATGGCACCTTCCGTCCTGAACAGCCCGTTACCCGCACCGAAGCGCTGGTGGTTTTGACCAACGCCATTGGCAACACGGGAGCGATCCCAGCCGCTCAGCCCAGCGATCTCTTCAGCCGCTATCGAGATGCGGCAGCCATCCCCAATTGGGCCCTGGCACAACTTGCGGCAGCCAACCGCGCCGGGTTGATTGTCAATTATCCAGACCCGATGCTCTTGGAACCCAACCGCCCCGCCACCCGTGCCGAGGTGGCAGCCTTCACCCACCAGGCCATGCTCAGCCGGGGATCCTTGGTGGCACAAAACCCAGGGGGCTTGCCCTCCGGTTCCCAGCCAGGCTTTGACCTGCGCCTTTCCACCCTAGCGGCGGGCACCCTGATGCAAACCACCACCCCCTTCAACGAGCGCCTCTTCATTGCCCCCAACGAAACCCGGCCCATGTCTTTGATCGTCCGCAACCCGATTCGCAACGCCCAGGGGGATATTCTGGTGCCTTTTGGCTCGCGGGTGGATGGCCGCTTTGAGCCAGCCCCAGGGGGCACCCGTTTTGTGGCGGAAAGCATCATTGTCAACAACCAACTGTTCCCCTTGGCTGCCCAGTCAGACATCATCCACGATGTCAAGGATCCCCGCTACACCACCACAGGCAAAATCATTCAGGATGCGGCCATCGGTGCAGCAGCAGGCGCTATTCTCGGCTTGGTAACCGGAGACAATGCCATTGCCACAGAGGAAGTGCTGGGGGCAGGGGTGGCCGGAGCGGTAATTGGCAATGTAACGGCACCACAGGTGGTGGTGCTGGATCCCAATCAGGTGATCGAGCTGCGCCTCACTCAGGATCTGGCGCTGACCCCAGCATCCCGATAAAAGCGGTGCTGGCATAGCTATCTTCCCAGCCAATCCAAAAGGGTTGTTCCCCCCAACCACAGGCCGATCAAAATGGAAGTGGTCAGCAGTCCTCCTGCTACACAGATCAGGGATCCCAAGCTGCACAGGATCCCGTCTTCTTCCAGGAGGCCAAAGGCGGTGACGAAAACCCCCATTGCCGGCAGGGTGTTGGTGCCTGGAACGGGGATGATCATGGAAATCCCCATCAAGCCGATCCAGGTGCCCAGCCAGACTTGGCCGAGCCGTGTGGTGCAAAGCTGCTTCCAACGGGGGCGGGCAATTTTTTCAATGCGCTGCAACCATGGGATCCCAGCCTGCACCCACTTTTGAAAATGCTTCCGTTCAATAGAGGTCTGCAACACCCATTTCGGCAGCCAAGGAGTGGTTCGCCCTGCCAGCATTTGTGCGGCCAGCAACAGGATGACCACGCCAAAGGGAGTGGAATAGCCGGGAGCCGGCAGAGGCAAAGCAGAAGGGAAAGAGAGCACCGCCAAAAACAAGCCAAAACTGCGCTCGCCCGCCAGTTTTAGAATGTCTTCGATGCGGATCAACCCTTCCGGGGAGGGTTCGGGTTGCTCTGGGCTCTCGGGAAGGCGGGAAAACCGGGCTAGCTCTTGAGACAGACGGGCCATAGAGGGGGCAGGGCTGGAGCGGGCAAAGTTTGGCAACGGGTGGGCACTACCTGGAGGGCCAACGATAGCCTACTGCAAATTCAAGTTGTGTTGGATATCTTGAGCAAAGGGGTGGTTTCGGAGAGGTGACATGCTCGGTGACAGGTTCAAGAGGGCCGTAAACATCAGCAGCCTTGAGCGACAGCAGAAGGCTCCGACTCAGTTCCGCAAAGGGGGGCGTGGGCTGGGATGGCTCCTGCTGCTGGGATCCCTGTTGATGGTGGGGCGCGGTGTGGCCCTGGCAGAAGCGCAGTTGGAGGTGGGCACTTCCACTACCCTATCCCCGCAGGCAGCTCCGCCGGTGTTGCCACCCCCCCCTGTGGGAGTCCGACAAATTTCCCTGGATACCGATCCCGAACAAACTGCCGATATGCCCCTTTCCCTGATGGCTGAGCAGGTACTGGAGGCAGTGTGCGAAGCGCAAATTGATGCTCAGCGGGCCTTGGCTCTCATGCCCGACCTGAGCGAATCCCATATCCGTGCTGCCTGTCCGAAGCGACTGATCCCCAAAAGCTGAAGGGGCGGCCCCAAGTTGGCGCTGAAAAGTAGCCGGAAATACGTTCACTGCCAAGGAAAGGTGGTACTCAACCTGTGTACCTCTTTCTTCAGAGAGCCTTCCATTTATGATCAGCCTTTTTATGAGAGAGCCTGTCTGGTAGGGATCCTGGCGGGGGAACTCAACCGAACAGGCAAGCTGGGGGCGCTCTAGCGTGGACTTTGAACTACGGGCCGGGGAGATTTACGCTCTCCGGGGGGAGAATGGCGCCGGGAAAACCACCCTGATGAACATGCTGG
The DNA here is from genome assembly GCF_000013225.1 of Synechococcus sp. JA-2-3B'a(2-13). Lineage (NCBI taxonomy): Bacteria > Bacillati > Cyanobacteriota > Cyanophyceae > Synechococcales > Synechococcaceae > Synechococcus > Synechococcus sp. JA-2-3B'a(2-13). Next base: position 1,467,393 of record NC_007776.1, on the reverse strand, counting down.
CGGGCCTCTACCAGCCGGATGCTGGCGAGATTCGCCTGCGGGGCCGCCCAGTGCGGATCTGCTCCCCACACCAAGCCATCCAACTGGGCATCGGTATGGCGAAGCTTATGTGGTGCAAAGGCTTTACAGGTACCGGCAACATTGTTACACTGACCTAAGATTGTCTGCATCATTGTGCAAATAAATTCACAGACAGCCTATAAGTTTTGTGCGGATCTACACTTGGCATCACTGACTTGAGGGGAAGCCATGCCCAAAAAAGCCGCCAGCACAAAACCAAAAACAACTAGGGCAACCTCAAGAGAAGAGACCAAGCCCGATCCGCAAGGGGCGATTGCTGCAGAAATCCAGCGCCTTTCCGATACCTACGGCATCTCTAAGGAACTCCTGGAGAATTTTGCGCGGTTTGTGGTCAGGCAGCTACAGCCACCGCCTCGGTTGTCTGTCAAAGAGCTGCAGAAAGCGATTTACAACCACTTTGGCGTTAAAAACGCAGCCGAGCTGAGAAAGTCAGCCAGCTTCAAACTGGCAACCAGCGGCATGGGCAAGCTGAGCTTATCCAACATAGACGATTTGGAGCGCATTTATCGTCAGCACATCGGGATCCTTCCCAACGAAGAGGGGGAAGAGGGGTATGGCTGCATCAACGGGATCAACATCTTCAAGTACGACTTGCCATGGCGGGTTTTTGGACTTGACCCCGATCGAGCTACCAATGAGGACATCAAAGCTGCCTTTTATCGCCTGAGCAAGATCTACCATCCCGATTCTCCAACCGGGGATGACAAAATTTTCCAGCGATTGACTCTCTTCTACAAAAGCCTTACGGAGAAATTTGAGCAATGGCTATAGTCTATGTTTCTTCAAACAAGCTCGCCGAATTTTTGGGTATCAGCCTTGAGGAACTCAGGGAGATTGAAGCCTACTTTGACAGTATCCCTGATGATGAGTGGGAACTGGTGGAAGGTAAAGACTATCGCGTTATCAACAAAAGTTCGGGGCTGAGAGAATACACGCAGTCTGGTGCTTACGCCATTTTATCCTTTTTAAGGTCTAGGTCAGAGCAAGGTCGTAAGTACTCTACAGACACAAGCATTAGCACAAGCATTAGGAATTGGTTCAAGGAAGAGTATCGCAAGAGGCAGAAGGCTCTGGTGGATCATAGGATCCTCGAAAACAGCTCCTCTCTGGTCAGAAGACAAGATCAGTTTTGGCTATCTCTTCAAGATGTTGTGACGATCTTTGGAACTCGAACTGATTACCTTAAGAAAGCGCTTGAGATTGCATCAAAACAAAGTAAACTCATCAAAGACGTTCATTACACACGCTTTGGCAACGACGACACTGTCTACCTCTCTTTGCGAGGCATCTATGAGCTTGCCAAGATTATGGTAGAAGTCCTCAAGCAAAACCACAGAAAAGACTGGTGTCGAGATGTTGGCGAACGCATTGAACCCCAGATTCAGGCAATCGTCAAGACAATCCAGGATAGACAAAGGCAGATAGAAAGAGCAAAAGAGCTTGCAAGAAGAAGGGATAAAAATCTCTGTAGAGTTACTCGAAAAACAGCCAGTAGCCTAACGGTTCACCATCTCTACTCTGAAGCGCACTATCCAAAGATTGCAGCAAATCTTTCCAACCTGATTACTATAGCCAGCGAAGTGCATAGCCACTTTCATCAGTGGATGGGAGGTTTCAACGAGCCATGTACAATTGATGACTTCATCAAGTATGTTTTGGAATACTATCCTGAGAACAAAAACCTGATCATCTGGTTGGGACAACAGAAGGCCAGTCTTGGGCCGCAGTTGCCCATTGGCAAGGGGAGAGAGCATGTGCTCTACATTCCTCTCCAGCGTGTAACTTGAAATAACCCATTGGTTATCGGTTGTTTTCAGGTCATTCCAACCACCTTAGTCAGGTTTGTCCGTCCTTGAGGATCCTTGATCTCTTTTTGGGGATCCCTCTTTCTGCGAGCAATCCGCGTCTGTCTCACTGGAAACGACAGAGGCCATAGTACAGCCAGGGATCCCTAAACCAAGCCCTGATTTAAGATCTCGCGGGAACGGGCGATGGCTGCTCTCAAGTTGGCCCGCTGGGTGTAGCGCATCGTCATGGCGGCAGTTGTGTGGCCCAGCAAGTGCTGAATGTGTTCGGGGGCAACGCCGCGATCCAGCAACAAGGTGGCAAAACTGTGGCGAAACTGGTGGGGGGTTTGATGTCCCGGCTCAGGCTCGGTTAGCTTGAGCACAATATGCCGCAGGCCATCGTAGGTGAGGGGGCGCCCCCGGTAGGCCAAGCAGCGAGATTGGGAAACAAACAAGGGATCCGTCGGCGCGCACGGGCCCCGTTCTCGGCTCAGATACTGCTGCAACAGCTCGGAGAGGGGATCCCCTACTGCCACAGCGCGGGGTTTGCTCCCCTTGCCACAGCGCACTTCCAACAGGGATCCCTCAGGGCTGATTTGAAAATCTTGAACGGTTAAGTCCAACAGCTCCTGGGCCCGCAGCCCGCACTCCAGCATCAGGCGAATCAAAGCCGCGTAGCGCAGAGAATGGTTTTGGGCCCGCTGCAACACCCGCTGCAACAACAACCGATCTAGATCGCGAGGCAAACGAGCGGGTAGGCGGGCAGGTCGAATGGCTTGAGTGGGCAGGGGATCCTGAAGGTAGCCCCGTTGGCTGGCCCATTCAAAAAATTGCTGCAAGGCCAACCGCTTCAGGTTGTAGGTGGCCGGAGAGGCGGGCGGGTGGATCCGCTGGCCGGAGCGGTTGCGAAACGGACGGCCCTTCAAGCTGTTCAAAAAGGACTGGACGTGGGCAGGCTGCACCTGGGGCAGCGGCACGGGGCAAGTTTTGGCAAACTGCTCCAGAGCGATGCGATAGGTGCGGCGGCTAGCCGGGGCCAGATCCCGCTGCCGCTCCTGCAAAAATTGCGCCGCCAGATGGCTGAGGCTGGGAACAGGGCCAGTCGGCTGACTCTGGGGATGGGTCTCCTGAGCCCAGCCCGATCGAGGCTCCCTCATCCTGCCACCTCCATCCCTCTGCTAGCCCTTAACTTTATCCTCAACTTGTGGCCAGCTGCTGTCCAGAGAGGGATCCCGACCTGAGAGTCGATGGCTACTGGCCGGGCAGCAGGTGTTGGGTGATGAAATCCGTGTACACCTCGCCCCGCAAAAAAGCCTCGTGGCGCAGGATCTGCTGGTGGAAAGGGATCGTGGTGGGCACCCCGGTGATGGCACATTCCCCCAAAGCCCGCTGCATGCGGCGGATGGCTGCCGCCCGGTTAGGCCCCCAGACGATCAGCTTGCCCAACAGCGAATCGTAGTAGGGGGGAATGGTGTAGTCGGTGTAGATGTGGGAATCCATGCGCACCCCCGGCCCCCCAGGGGGCAAATAGGCGCTGATCGTGCCAGCGCAAGGCCGAAACTGCTGCTTGGGATCCTCGGCGTTGATGCGGCATTCGATAGCATGGCCCCGCAACTCCACATCCTTCTGGCGAAAGGTGAGGGGTTGACCTTGGGCAATGCGAATCTGCTCGGCAATCAGATCCAGCCCTGTCACCATCTCGGTAACCGGGTGCTCCACCTGGATGCGGGTGTTCATCTCGATGAAGTAGAACTGGCCATTTTTGTCCAGCAAAAACTCCACCGTGCCCGCTCCCACGTAATTCACCACCTTGGCCGCTTTCACCGCCGCTGCTCCCATGCGGGCGCGCAAGCTTGCAGTCAAAGCCGGGCTGGGGGCCTCTTCCAACAGCTTTTGATGCCGCCGTTGAATGGAGCAATCCCGCTCGTACAGATGCACCACATTGCCCTGGCTATCCGCCAAGATCTGAAACTCCACATGACGGGGGCGCTCGATGAACTTCTCCAAGTAAACCCCGCCGTTGCCAAAGGCTGCTTGGGCTTCCCCCTGAGCGGTGCGCAGCATCTTCAGCAGCTCCTGGGCATCCCGCGCCACCCGCATACCCCGCCCCCCGCCACCGGCGGTGGCTTTGATGATCACGGGGTAGCCGATTTTCTCCGCCAGCTTCACTGCCTCCTCCTCAGAGGTGATCAACCCGCGGCTGCCCGGCACCGTCGGCACCCCCACCGCTTGCATGGTCTCGCGGGCCGTGGCCTTGTCGCCCATCTTGCGCATCGCCTCTGGCGAGGGGCCGATGAAGATCAAGTTGTGGTCGGCACACATCTCGGCAAATTTGGCATTCTCCGCCAAGAACCCATAGCCCGGATGAATGGCAGTGGCCCCGCGGGTGAGGGCTGCCGAGATGATGTTGGGAATGTTGAGGTAGCTTTTGGCCACCGGGGCATCTCCTACGCAAACAGCCTCGTCCGCCAGTTGGACGTGCAGGGAGTTCTGATCCGCAGTGGAGTAAACGGCCACCGTTCGGATCCCCATTTCCTGACAGGTGCGGATGATGCGCAGGGCAATCTCACCCCGGTTGGCGATCAGGATCTTGGTGATGGGCGGCATGAGGGAGGTTCAGAGCAGAGAGATAACTTGACCGCTAAAGCCAGCAGTCTGTGAACGCAAGGTTAAGTTTAGGTGCTCATCCTACTATGCCAACCAGAGGGAAGAATAGAGAAGGCTGGTGGGGATCCCGCATCCGGCCAATCCAGCCGACAACCTAGCTGGGGCTGAGGCTACAGGGATCCGGCTGCAGCAGAATCCCGGTGGGGGCAAACTGCGTCACCCAAAACTCCACATCTTGAAACTGGCGACGCAGGGTGTCGCGCGCTTGGGCGGCCAGCTCCAGGCTGGGCATGATTCCGAAGACCGTTGGCCCCGACCCCGACATCAGGGATCCCAGTGCCCCCGCCGAGAGAAGAGCTTGGCGCAGTTCCCCTACAATCGCGTACTCCGGCAAAACCACCTGTTCCAAGTCATTGCGCAAACTCCTGGCTAACGCCGGCGGATCCTGACGGCTGAGAGCCGCCAACGCCTGCGGCAAGGTGGGCAGCGCGGGTTCAGATGGGGCAGTCGCTCCCAAGATCTCCCGGCGAGAACGAAAGGCTTGATAGGCCCAGGCAGTCGAAACCCCCAGGTGCTTGGGCTTGGCCAGCAGCACAGGGATCCCTTCCCAATCGGCCAGCGGCTCCAAAACTTCCCCGCGCCCGGTGGCCAGTTGCGTTCCCCCCTGGATACAGAAGGGAATGTCGGATCCCAGACGGGCTGCCAAACTCTGCAACTCTCCCACCGTCAGGCCCAGCCCCCACAGTTGGTTTAACCCCACCAAAACCGCCGCTGCATCAGCCGAGCCCCCCGCCAAACCTGCTGCCACCGGAATGTGCTTTTCGATGTGAATCTCCACGCCAGCGGCAGAGTGACACTCTTTTTGCAGCAGCTCAGCGGCTTGATAGGCAAGGTTGCGGGCATCTGTGGGCACTTCTGGACGATCGCAGGTGAGGTGGATCCCGTGAGGACGGCTCTTCAACTGCAGGCGATCCGCCAAATGAATGCTCTGCAACACCATCGCCACCTCTGAATACCCATCAGGACGGGAGCCGAGGATTTCCAGGTAGAGGTTGATCTTGGCGCGGGCAATCAGGGTACAGGCTTGCATGGGGTGAAAATCTGGGTCAGCAACAAGTCTCAACTCCCCTTAGCCTGTACAGACCTGATCAAAACACAGACTTATCCGGGGAGGTCTCCCAGCCCGATTCTAACGGCAATGGATCCCCTTTCTAGCTGCCGGAGCGCGGCCATGGCCCCAGCCACTCTCCACCGCGAAAGCGCCAGCGGGGAAACAAAATGCGCATTACCACCCAAGCGCTGAGGTAAAGGCAAACCCAGACCACACTGTAGTGGAGAATAAAATCTCCCAAGTCAAACCGTTGGGTTGGGATATAAGGAAGACCCACCACCTTCAAGACTGTACCCAAAAAAAGTCCCTCCCAAATGCCGGCCAAAAGCTGAAGGATCCCAGGCCAATCGTGATCCCACATCCACCCCATCAGATAGTTATAAACGACATCCCAAACACAGCCAAACAGACCCACGTAGAACAGCACCCAAAAATAGGTGAGGCTGCCGCCATGTCCGGTGATCCCAAAATAAAAGGGTAAACTTGCCAAAACACCAACGGTGGCCAATAAGAAAATGCGAGTTTGCCAGCGGCCAATCAAGGTCGGAGTCATTTTTTCCTCCCGCAGTTTTGCCAATCGAGATCATCAGGATCCGTGTCGCCCCCAGTCTGTTTGAGAGAATCTTCTGGCCTTCACCCCCATCCGTTCTCCCTTTGGTAGAGAAGAGTTAGGGCTCAGCGCAACGCCACTTTCATGAGGCTAGCGCGATGGGGAATGGCCATGGTGTGCCGCCAATGTTTTACGTGTGGGACAGCGTTGATAACCAAAAACATCTCACAAAATCCAGAAGCGTTGCCCAATGTCGGCAAGCTAGGGGCTGATGTTTAGGGCCCACTTGCACCATTGCCACAGGGATCGGATCCCTTCTAGACCTTTGACCCCCGGTGCCCGCAGTCGAGCCAGGTGTTCCACCGAGCGATGGGCACAGTACTGTAAACCCAAAAACGTATCCACCGGCGCATAGGGCCCGCCCAAGGTGATGATCCCAGCGGCGTACATTCGCCCATCCCGGTTGCGCATCTCCACCAGCTCAAAGTCGTTGGAGACATGCAAGCGCCCGTGAGGATTGAGGGGCAGGTTGTAGTGGGTAATTAGATCGTTGAGGAGAGGATTGGTCATGGGATCCGAAACCAAACCCGTACAGTCGATAACGAAATCGGCCTCCACCTTTAATTGTGTGTTGTTGTGGGTACCTCGAATGTAGGTCACCGGCTTACCCTTGTCGCCGGGAACCACCAGCTCCACCTTGCCAAACACAATCGAGTACCAGCCCTCTCGCAACCCTTGCCGCACGATCCGCCGCCATTTCCGCCGACTTGCTGTCGTGGTGCCGCCCCAAGCTTCCAGCAGTTCGCGCCGTTCCAGGGGGGTCGCCGCTTCCAATTTGGCACGCAGAACTCCTCCCCAAGTGCCCTTGGGCCAGTTGAAGGGCTGAAACTCCCAATGGTTATCCACTGCCCGTTTGGCTCGTCCGAAGCGATTACCGCTTTTGGGCGCACGGCTCAGATGCACCACCGAGATGCGGGGGTTGACTTTGCGGGCTTCGTAAAGGCGTTCCATCACCTGAGAGGCGACGATCCCAAATCCCCGAATTAGGACGGTGCCACCTTGTTTCTCCAACTGCTCATAAACGTGATCATGAGGCTCATAGCCGTGTACCACCGATCTCAAATCTCCTGTTTTTTCGCGAAACTCCTGCAGGTCGTTGAGCAACTTGATGGCCGGATATCCAGTTGCCAAATGGAGATACTTGGCCACCATAAAACGGTGATCCGTATGGCCGGGCCGCGTTGCCGAATAGGCCACCACATATCGCCCATCCTCCGTTTTGCGAATGGCGCGAATATGGCCGTAACACAACATTTGCTCCCAACCAATTCGGGCTGCCTCCCGATCCATTGAGGCAAATACATCCCCCGCCCGCGGCGTATAGGTATCTGCCAACAAGGGCTCACTAAATACCTGCCACAAAAAGCCGAATGCTTCCAACAATCGGCCGGAGAAAAAGGAACGCCAAGCATCCCGCAGAGCATAGCCAGGCCAGCCCCAAATGTTGTCTGGACAAGAATCGGAGCCAGAGCGAATTCGCTTCCAGCGGGGGATCTGGCAGTTGGTCAAAAGCCGTTCATACCGTTCGTAGGGTTTGCGGGCAATGCTGATGACGCGGATGTGTTCCGGTCTGACCCCGTAGATGCGCAGGGTATCCACCCAGACAAAGCTGCCGATACCGCCGCCCAAGGCCAAATAGAGGGTCTCTTCCACAGGTAGTCCGGTGGCTTTGAGGGCGCTCAGGGCAATTTGCTCAGCTCGAAACAAATCCGGCGGCGGAAAATCCGAGCCAGGCCGCACCTCGGGAAGCTGCTCTGGGGCAAAAACCACCGTGGAAGCCGGGGGAACCTCAAATGCGGTGTCGGGTTGGGTGGCCGGGCGAATCAGTTCGGTGCGCGGCTCCAGCAAAAGAGTAGGGGTGGCGGTCAGAAGGGTGGCATTGGGATCCCTGGGGGACACCAAACCCACGGTGATGCTGTAGGGGCCAAGCTCCACCACTTCTCCCCCCTGGAGCACCCGGCGTGCCTGACGGATTTTTTCCCCATTGATGCGGCTGCCGTTGGCACTGCGATCTTCATAGATGACCTGGCCATCCTCACCGAGATAGACGAGGGCGTGATAACGGGAGATCTCCTGGCTGGCAAACACAGCCCGCGCCACTTCTCGACCTTGCCATTCCTGTGGCAATTGGGCCAGCTCCCTGCCCAAGGCAAGAGGCAATGGAAAAATCAGCTCCTGCTGTTCTTCGGTGATGGGATCTTCCCAGCTCAGTTGAATTTGCATAGCTTCTGCTCACCTTTACAAAGATCATGTACAAAGATCATGAAGAGGCCATTGAGAAAACACAGAACAGCGCGACCTCACAGGTCACTTTTGGTTTGCCCGGGATCCCTTTTTTCTATCCCCCACGGACTTGGATCAGCCACTGGGATCTGTAAGAAGAATAGAAAGGGTTGGTCCTCTAGAGAGGAGGTTGTGGGGCTTTGCCAGCTTCTGGAGGAGGGATCACCAAGGTAGCGCTCAAAACCAAATGCCCACAGTAGGGACAATTCTGGCCCTGATATTCCGGGGGTAGGTAGTGAGGGTTTTCCAGGCGGCTGCACTTAACCTTGAGGGCGTCCAAAGTGCCGCGGCTGAGGGGAACCCCCTGATTCTTCCTGGCAACTTCTATGGACTTCACCCTCAGCACAACGCGCCCCAATTGAATTTGGCTATTGGCCTCAAGCGCAAGCTCTTCCTGAATTATTTTTCGGCCATTCACCCAGACGGGGTTGGGCTGCTTAGGAGGCAAACGATCCCGAGTTAAGTTGCGAATGTGAAAGTTTAAGGTTTTGGGATCAAAATAAAGCCCGGCGTGAACTCCTGAGACCGAGCGAGTTGGGTCATTGAGCACCACATCACAGCTGGGATCCCGTCCAATGGTAACCAGCTTGGAGGGAACAGGCGAAACCGTTTGCGATCGGCGCCGGTCGGCCTCGGTCCATTCTAAAGTGAGTTGACACACGATCCCATTCTCCACAGTTCAGCGCCTCCATTCCCTAGATCGGCTTCAGCATATCGAAAGGTCAGCTTGGGGAAAGCAGAAGATGTCTTTTTCGTCAAAATTGTTATCTTTTTGGATAACTATAACCTACTCCCCTGACCAAAGGCTTGCGCTGATCCGGATCACCTGAGTTGGGATCTCCGAGTTACATTCCTGCTGGAGACCGTGCCCAAACGCTCCGCGCCGCTTCCGCGACCACCCTCAGCTCCTCTTCCAGAGGGAGAGGAGAACCAGACGGAAAGGTTTCATTCATGATGTTTAGACCATGATGTTTAGAGTGACTACATACTCGACTTTATCCCCACCCGATTTGAAGCAACAAAACTCGATCTCCTCAGGAACGGCGAGGCCGTTCAAGTTTGACCGAGGTGGCCTGATCCCTTGGCCGGAAGCCTCAGAAATCCACCTGAGAGATAGGGCCTAGAGTGAGTTTTGAGTTTCTGGGGATCCTGCAAGACTAGTATCCTCTGTGTCTTTATCCAAACCGTTTTCAAAGCACTCCGGTAAATGTGAAACTGCCGCTGCCCAGCCGCTCCTGCCGATCGAACACACTGATGGTGAGCTGATGGGATCCCGTTTGAGTGAGGGTAAAGCGATTCTGGGTCAGGGTCAGCCCTGTAACGGTGCAGGTGGTCGCCCCAACGAAGCAGCCGGGCAACTGAGCGGCATCAAAAGCTCCCAGAGTTACGAAATTGCCGAGTGGGGTGGTGACGGAAGCCAAAAAGGCGTTGGAACCCCGGATCCCGGCAGGGGCTTCTACCCGGAAAGACACCACAAAGGTTGGAGTTTGCCCCACCGAGACGGTGCGCGGAGAGAGATCAGTAATGGTGAGGGATGGAGCAGGTATGGGAGGCGGCAGGGGCAGAAGATCGCTGCTGCCGGTCGTGCCCCCACACCCCACCAGAACACTGCTCAGCAGCACCAGCAATGGGATCCGTTCATGCCTTCGCTGCATGGTTTTCCTCCACTCCAAAAGGTCTTCTTTTTTTGAGCTTATTGTCTAGAGTTTGTCTCCACCAAGCCAGCGGGCGGAAAGGAGAGAACCTGGCGAGAAGCAGCCTGGAATCCTTCGTCTATTCCCCTTGCAAAAGGTTTTGGCAAGCTGTGGCAATGGCCCAGTCCTCTTGGGCTGAGATCACCAGAACCCGCACCGGAGCATCCGAAGTGCTGATATCGCAGTTGCGGGGGGATCCGGCATTCAAAACCGGGTCGATCTGGATCCCCAAAAAACCCAGATCTGCACAGGCTGCTGCCCGCACCGGCGCCGAGTTTTCCCCAATCCCCCCAGAGAACACCAGCGCATCCAGCCGATCTAAGCTCATGAGCATCGCCCCAATCTGGCTGCGCAGACGGTGAACAAACAGCTCAAAAGCCAGCTCCGCCCGGGCATGGCCTGCCTCCATTGCCTCCAACACAACCCGCATATCGCTGCTCAGGCCGGAAACGCCCTTCAACCCCGATTCTCGGTTCAAGATCCGATCCAGTTCATCCACGCTCATGCCCTGGCGCAACTGATGGATCAAAATGCCCGGATCCACCGACCCCGACCGGGATCCCATCATCAAGCCCTCCAGGGGGGTGTAGCCCATGGTGGTGTCCACACTTCTGCCCCCGCGAATGGCCGCCAACGAGCAGCCGTTGCCCAGGTGACAAGTGATCAGCCGCAACTCCTCCAGGGGTCGGTTCAAGATCTCGGCAGCGCGACGGGCGCAATGCTCGTGGTTGATGCCATGAAACCCGTAGCGGCGGATCCCTTGTTCAGCCCAAGCGTAGGGAAGGGGGTAAAGGGCTGCGGCCAGAGGCATTTGCTGGTGGAAGGCGGTGTCGAAAACGGCCACCTGAGGGATCCCCGGCAACAGTTGCCTTAGCAGACGGATGCCAGCCAGCGCAGCAGGGTTGTGGGCTGGGGCCAAGGGGATCAATTGCTCAATCGCCCTCTCCACCTCTGGCGTAATTAAGGTGGGCTGCCGGTACAGGGATCCCCCATGCACCACCCGATGGCCGACGCCGCCGATCTCAGCCGCCTGCGGGAGCAGGGATCCCTCCCCTTGCCAGAGGCTTTGAAACAGCGGGGCCAGTTGGCCGATCCCTCCCTCAGGTGAAGCGGAGGGAAAAGGTTCCCACCCACCGCCTCGCCGACGAGTCTGGATGAGGGCCTCCCCCGGCTTGTAGGTGAAATCCACCTGGGCTTGCCAGATGGGCGTGGCCTCCACCCTTCCCTCAACCGTCAGAAATAGGGAGGATTTGAGGCTGCTGGAACCGGCATTGACGACCAGAATATTCACAGCGTGTCTTCGTTGGCCTTCGCACTGCTGGGCTTAAGGCCTATAGCCCGCTTGCTTGAACAGAGCGGTTGACTACCCTGCCGCTAAGGATGACCATAGCATTAAAGCCCTCCTGCAGCTTCCTGAGGCCAAGGCGAACTGCGTAGCGGTAGGACGGAGCTTTAGACCCAATTTTTTGGGTAATCTGTTCCCCTACTTCTGTTGCCCTCCATCCCACTGGACTAACGCTGCTTATGCCCAGAGTCATCGTCACAGATCCCATCGATCAGGCGGGGATCGACATTCTCTCCCAAGTCGCTCAGGTGGATGTGCAAACCCAGCTCACCCCAGAGCAGTTGATCGCGGTCATCCCCAACTACGATGCCATCATGGTGCGCTCCGGTACACGGGTTACCCGAGAGGTAATCGAGGCGGGGACGAACTTAAAAATCATCGGGCGGGCGGGCGTTGGTGTCGATAACATCGATGTGCCTGCCGCAACCAAAGCCGGGATCCTGGTGGTCAACTCCCCAGAGGGCAACACCATTGCCGCTGCCGAGCACGCCATTGCCTTGATGATGGCCCTCTCCCGCCACATACCCGATGCCAATGCCTCTCTGAAGTCGGGCCTGTGGAATCGGCAAGAGTTTGTCGGCGTAGAAGTCTACAAAAAAACGCTGGGGATTGTCGGATTGGGTCGGATTGGATCCCATGTGGCCCAGATTGCCAAGGCGATGGGGATGAAGCTGCTGGCCTATGACCCCTATCTATCCGTGGAGCGGGCCGAGCAACTGGGGGTACGCCTGGTGGACTTCACAACTTTGGTCCAGGAATCCGACTACATCACCTTGCACATTCCCAAAACCCCTGAAACCACCAACCTGTTCAACGCCGAAACCTTTCGCATGATGAAGCCGACCGCTCGCCTGATCAACTGCGCCCGCGGCGGT